>CAITRH010000039.1 GCA_903894755.1 uncultured delta proteobacterium | reverse complement strand
GTTGCCGGCGATCCCGAGGACCTCACCCCCGCACGATCTGGCGCGTTCACAAGGTCCCCCTCCCCATGGAGGGGGAGGGGGCGCTGTGAAAGGGCGAAATAGCGAGGGGTGAGGTCTTCGGTTCGGACCTGCGGTTCTCAAGATAGGGTTGGTTTAAGTACGGAGGCGGAGGGGTCACGTAGGTCTTGCCGAAACCCCTGCTCCCTGAGTTTTTGGGTCTCACCTCGGTTGCGCGTCACTCGGGTTTCTTCGTGAACTCGTCGATTTCCTTTTGGAGCCCACGTTTGCGGGGGAGGCGCTCTCGCCAACGGTTTGCGCGGCCCCCTGGCCCTGAGATCGCGTTCAGGAGAGCGGAAACCCTGCCTCGCCTTTGACCATGGCGACAAAATCGGCGACAGCGAGTGGACCAAGTTCGCCGCGGTCTCGCGAGCGGACCCCCACGGCGCCCGATTCTGCTTCCTTGGCCCCCACCACAGCGAGGTAGGGGATACGAGCAAGACGCGCATTGCGGATTTTGGCCCCAAGCTTGTCGGCGCTCTTGTCGAGATCGACGCGGATCCCTTGCGCCCGCAGCTCGCTCCACACCTTGTCGGCGTAGGAGTCCACCTTGTCGCTTACCGTGAGCACAATGGCCTGCTTCGGCGCAAGCCAGGTTGGGAAATTCCCGCCGCAGTGCTCGAGCAGCACGCTGTAAAACCGCTCCAGGGAGCCCAGTACCGCGCGGTGGAGCATGACAGGACGATGCTTGAGGCCGTCCTCTCCAACGTACCCAAGGTCGAAGCGCTCAGGGAGGTTGGAGTCGCATTGGATCGTGCCAAGCTGCCAGCTTCGCTTGAGCGCATCCTGGACATGGAACTCAATCTTGGGACCGTAAAATGCCCCTTCTCCAGGAGTCACCTGGAATCCAAGACCGGCAGCTTCGAGTCCTGCTTGAAGCGCCCCTTCGGAGCGGTCCCAGTCGGCGTCGGTGCCAAGGCGGCGTTCGGGACGGGTTGCGAGCTTGACGTCGATCCTTGAGAACTCGAAGGCGCGGTAGACCTCGTAGAGCAGCTTGATGAACGCCTCGATCTCGCCTTTGACTTGGTCTTCAGTGCAAAAAATGTGGGCGTCATCCTGGCAAAACGACCGTACGCGGGCAAGGCCGTGGACCACACCGCCGCGTTCGTAGCGATGCAACCGTGCAAAGTCGGCAATGCGCCAAGGGAGCTCGCGGTAGGAACGTCGCTTTGCTCCAAAGATGATGCAATGGCTTGGGCAGTTCATGGGCTTTAGGTCGAAGGAGACGCGTTCTAAGGCGTCTGTGATGGCGGGTCCTTCGATCCCTTCGACCGTATCGGAGGTCCAGAGACGGTACATGTTGTCGGCGTAGTTTTCGCGGTGGCCGCTGGTCTGAAAGACCTTGGGGTCGTAAGTGAGGGGAGTGACGACCTCTTCGTAGCCATGGCGGTCGTAGAGGAGCCGCATGAAGTCAATGAGGCGGTTGTAGACGAAGGCTCCCTTAGGGAGGAAAAAGGGCATTGCAGGCGCGACCGGGTCGAACATGAACAGTTCGAGCTCCTTGCCTAGCTTGCGGTGGTCACGGGCTTTGGCTTCCTCGATGAGACGAAGGTGTTCTTCGAGGGCGTCCTTGGAGGCGAACGCAGTTCCATAGATGCGCTGCAGCATTGGATTACGTTCGTCACCGCGCCAGTAGGCCCCTGCGACGTGGGTAAGTTTGAGCGCTTTGAGGAGTCCGGTACGGGGAACGTGAGGACCTCGGCAGAAGTCGATCCATTCCTCCCCTGGGGCGCCGTGTTTGTAGACGGTGAGTTCTTCGGTATCGGCGAGGGTATGGATCCATTCGACTTTGAAGGTTTCACCCATTTGGGAGAACAGTTGGAGAGCCTGGTCGCGTGAGATGATTTCGCGTCGGAAGTGCGAGTCCTTTTTCACGATGGCGAGCATGGTGGCTTCGATGGCGCGGAGGTCGTCGTCGGTGAAGCCGCCCCCCTGTTTTTGGAAGTCGTAATAGAAGCCGTCGTCGGTGGAGGGGCCGAAGGTGACTTTGGTGCCAGGAAAGAGGCGTTGGACAGCGTCGGCCATGACGTGGGCGCTGGAGTGGCGGATCACGTCGAGTCCGGCGGGCTCGGCAGCGTGGATTGGCGTGAGGGTTGACGCCGGGTCGACGGGGGTCATGAGGTCGACGATGTCGGAGCCGATGCGGACGGCGAGGACGTCTTTTTCGAGGGTGCCGGCGGCTTTGAGGAGGGCTAAGGGGGTCATTTTGTCGGCCATGGGGAATGGCTTAGCCGCAGGGCGAGCGGGCTGCAAAGGGGCTGAAGAGCGGTTGGCCGAGAGCGCTAGCGCGTGGTAGCGAGACAGATTGAACGTTTGACAACAACCGATCCCGCAGCATGGCATGCGGGGCGTGGAGAATCCGATGGCAACTGAAAACAGCACTCCTGAACTGATGGCGTCGACGGTGCCGCGCCGTGTGTTTGTTGGGGGGGCAGCCGCCGCAGTGGGGGCAGTCCTTGTTAGCGGGGGGTCGGCGGAGGCGAGAGAGATTGAGAACCTGGCGGCGTCCCCACCGCCCAACTTTGTGCCGCTGTCGATGCCAGGGCGTGTGATCAAGGTGAAGAAGCCTGGGAGTCTGATGCCCAACGGGCTTTATCCGAAGGAGGCCGACGCACGGGAGATGCTTCGTCGTGCGCTCGAGGAGCTTACGGGCAAGCGGACGTTGCCCGAGGCGTTGGCGTTGTTTGTCCACAAGGACGATCGGGTGTGTCTCAAGTTGAACGGCATTGGCTCGAAGAGCATGTCGACCAACAAGGAGCTTGTTTTACCGGTGGCGGAGGCGTTGATCGCGGGGGGGCATGCTCCCGAGAGCATCACGATCCTGGAGCAATGGGGCGGGTACATGCAGAACACGCGGGTTGACGCGAAGGTGATTCCGCCGGGGGTGAGGATCTCGATCCACGGCAACCACGACGTAGCGACGGGATATCGCGACATACCGGGGACGGGGCAGCGGACGAAGTTTGTGCGCGGGCTTACGGAATCGACGGCGGTGATCAACTTTGCGCTGGTCAAGGACCACTCGATTTGCGGCTACACGGGGTGTCTAAAGAACATGACGCACGGGTGCATCATCAACCCCGAGGAGTTCCATTCGCATCACGCGTCGCCACAGATCGCGATCTTAGCGGCGCAGGAGGCGATCAAGTCACGGGTACGCCTGAACATTACCGATGGGTTCAAGGTGATGGCGCATGGTGGGCCGTTGTGGAAGCAGCCTCGGTATGTCGTGCCTCACGAGGCGGTGTACGTTTCGACGGACATGGTGGCGATGGATCGGGTGGGCTGGGAGGTAGTGGAGCAGGAGCGGGCGAAGTTCAACTTGAGGACGCTGACGGCCGACGGGCGAATTCCCGGGTATATACGGGCTGCTGGCGACCTAGGGCTGGGGATAGCCGACAGGGATCGGATCCGTTTGCGCGAGATAGCGATTTGATCGACCGAGCACTTTGGCTCCACATCGGATGATTTCGAGCTAGAGTGCCTTCGCCGTCGTGACGCACAACCAATCCGAAAAGACGCGCATAACCAACATCGCTCAAGAGCGCAGCGAAAGCCGCGCGTCGCGTGCGGGCGAGAGCTGCATCGTGGTCATTTACGGACCGGAGCTAGGCCGCAGGGTACCGCTTGCATTCGCGCCCTTCGAGATTGGGCGATCCACGAAAAACGACCTTTTCATCGATCAGGAGAGCATCAGTCGGCACCACGCGCGGATAACGTTCGAGGGGACGGGGTACGTGATACGGGATCTCGGTTCGACGAACGGCACTTTTGTGAACGACGAGGCGCTGCGGGAGGCGCGTCTCAAGGATGGCGATCAGGTGCAGATCGGCCGTTCTATCCTCAAGTTCATGACCGGCGAGAACATCGAGGTGCAGTACCATGAGGAGATCTACCGGCTGATGACCGTGGATGGTCTGACGCAGGCGTTCAACCGGCGGTATTTCGACGAGGCGATGGAGCGGGAGTTCAACCGCTCACGTCGGTATGGGAGGGCGTTGTCGCTTATTTTGTTCGACATTGATCATTTCAAGCGGATCAACGACACCTGGGGTCATCTGGCGGGGGATGCGATGTTACGGCAGCTAGTGGCAGCGGTCCGTCCACGTCTGCGCCGCGAGGACATGTTTTGTCGAACGGGGGGCGAGGAGTTCGCGATTTTGCTTCCCGAGATAGCGGTAGATGGAGCGGCGCTTACGGCTGAAAAGGTTCGTCGGATTGTGGAGACAGCGGCGCTTCGGCACGAGCAGACGGTGATTCCGTGCACGATCAGTCTAGGGGTGGGGGAGGCGAGTGACGTCGACGAGCTGCCGACGGGGCTATATTCCCGGACTGACGAGGCACTTTATGCGGCCAAAGGGGCGGGTCGCAACCGCGTGGTAATCGCCCCGTGACCAACAAATCAGACGCCCCCGAGATCTTTTGCTTGCAAGTGGCGATTCTGAGCGTAGAGTGCACCTCCTTCGTGTGACCCCCTCGGGGTGACGCGGACAACGGCGCGGCTGTTTCCGTCCATGGGAACAAGTGTGCTTTTTCGAACGACGTTGCAGGCGCCGGTAACGGCCTGTCCTCTGCGCTGCTTTTTGGGCAGTGCGGTTCCCGATAGGTACGACCGCGTCGAAAGGTTCCGACTATGGTCAGCAAGGCAATTGCCCGTTTCGCGCGGATAAGTCCGCGCAAAGCTCGAGTCATGGTGAACCTCGTTCGCGGTCGGGACGCGGGTCAAGCATTGCAGCTACTTGAGTTTACGCGAAAGAGCGCAGCGCCGATCGTGAAGAAACTGATCGAGAGCGCGGTGGCCAACGCACGGATCAAGAGCCCTGGCATCAACGTTGAGGCGTTGTTTGTCGAGACGGCTTTTGTCGACAAGGCTCCCAACAGCCACATGCGGCGGTGGCGTCCAAGGGCGATGGGGCGAGCGACGCGCATTCAAAAAGGCCTCAGTCACATCACCGTGATTCTAGGTGAACGAAGTTAGTGTGGCTCGCGCGGCGAAGTGCCGTGCGGTCATCTCACCCTTGAGAGAGCGTTATGGGTCAGAAAGTTCATCCCTACGGCTTCCGCCTCGGCATTATCAAGACTTGGAATTCCAAGTGGTACGAGGATAAGGCGTATGCCAAGTGGCTGCACGAAGACATTCGTGTGAAGCGAGCGGTCAAAGACTATCTTATGAACGCAAACATAGCGTCCATTGAGATCGAGCGCGCTGCCAACAAGTGCAAAGTGGTCGTATATACGGCGCGTCCCGGCATGGTCATCGGCAAGGGAGGCAAGGGAATTGAGACCCTTAAGGCAGGCAATCTCAAGACGGCGGGGAAGGGCGAGAACCTATTTCCTGGCGTGCAGTCGTTCACGGAGAACGAAGTATTTATAGATGTCCAGGAAGTGCGCAAGGCGGAGACGTCGGCGCAGTTGGTAGCCGAGAATATAGCGACGCAGCTTGAGAGACGTGTTGCATTCCGACGCGCGATGAAGAAGGCAGTTGCGACTGCGATGAAGTTTGGTGCGAAGGGGATCCGCGTACGTTGTTCAGGTCGGCTTGGCGGAAGCGAGATGAGCCGCGTGGAGACGTACCGTGAGGGAAGGGTACCGTTGCATACGTTGCGTGCGGACATCGAGTTTGGCCTTGCGGAGGCTCGAACGAAGTATGGAATTATTGGGATCAAGTGTTGGATCTTCAAAGGTGAGGTCCTGCAGCGACGAAACCGTCGCCAGATTGCCTAAGGACCGGGCGACGGACTAAGAAACGGCCATGTTATCCCCTAAGCGAACCAAGTATCGAAAGATGCAAAAGGGACACAATCGCGGCACGGCACACCGTGGCTGCGATGTTTCCTTCGGCGACTACGCAATGCAAGCGGCGGAGCCAGGGCGGCTCACGTCGAGGCAGATCGAAGCGGCGCGTATGGCGATCACGCGCCATGTAAAGCGTCTAGGAAAGCTCTGGATTCGAATATTTCCTCATCGTCCAGTGACCAAGAAGCCTCTTGAGGTACGAATGGGCGGAGGCAAGGGGGGAGTTGAGGAGTGGGCTGCCGATGTCCTACCCGGACATGTAATGTACGAGCTGGCGGGGGTGGATGAGAAGACCGCCCGCGAGGCATTTCGTCTAGCAGGTCACAAGCTTCCTATTGGGTTCAAGCTTTTGATACGTGGGGTGAACGGATGAAAGCCAAGGACCTGAGAGAGAAGAGTATCGACGACCTTCACGAGCTGGAGACAGCCGCAGCGCGTCAGGTGTTCGACCTTCGATTTAAAAATTACACAAATCGGCTCGATGACACGAGCTCGATACGGACAACGCGACGCGAGCTAGCGCGAATCCGGACAGTACTTGGTGAGATCGAGCGCGACAAGCTCAACGCACCGAACAGCGAGGCGAAGTAACAATGAGCGACAACGAAGCTCTGTCCCCTACGCCTACGGGCGAGTCTACAGCGCATGGTTTCCGACGCAAGATGGTCGGGAAGGTTGTGCGTGACAAGATGGACAAGACCGTGGTGGTTGAGTGTGTGACAGCGTCGCCGGATGCAGTGTACGGGAAGTATGTGCGCTCTCGATCGCGGCACAAGGCTCACGACGAGGCCAACGTGTACAAGGTTGGCGACCTCGTAGAGATCCAAGAGCATCGTCCCATCTCACGCGAGAAGCGTTGGATTGTGACGCGGCTTATCAAGAAGTTTGTGGAGGAGTAGGCACCATGATTCAGATGAGGACGATGCTGGACGTGGCGGACAACTCCGGAGCAAAGCGCGTACAGTGCATTAAGGTGTTAGGGGGATCACGTCGCCGGTATGCAACGGTGGGTGATGTCATTGTTGTTGCGGTCAAAGAGGTATCTTCGGGGCCAGCGGCGAAAGTGAAGAAGGGCGAGACGGCGCGAGCGGTGATTGTTCGGGTCAAGCGCGAGCAAGCCCGAGCCGATGGAAGCTACATTCGCTTCGATGACAACAGCGCGGTGCTTGTCAACAAGGAGCACGAGCCTATTGGGACTCGGATTTTTGGTCCAGTTGCGCGCGAGCTACGGGGCAAGAAGTTTATGAAGATCATTTCTCTAGCACCCGAGGTGATCTGATGGCTGCTCGTCTTCGCAAAGGGGACCAGGTCGTTGTCATAAGTGGCAAGGACAGAGGAAAGACCGGGCGCATCAAGCAGGTGTTGCCTGCGGACGGCAAGGTCATTGTCGAAGGACTCAACCTTGTGAAACGTCACACGCGCCCTACCGGAAAGACACCCGAAGGGGCGATTGTGGAGAAGGAAGCAGCGCTTTGGGCGTGCAAGGTGATGCCGGTCGATCCGCAAACGGGGAAACCCACGAGGGTCCGTTTCAAGATCGATGGGACCAACAAGAAAGTGCGCATCGCCAAGAGTGGCGAGGAAATCCCGATTGCGCAGACGGACTGACAGACGCGTGAATACGGGCAATACGAATCAAGAGGCAGGGAAACCTGGCTTCGGGCGAGTGTATTGAGGACGGCCCATGGCGAGCGAAGAAAAAAAGAGCAAGGGCGACAAGGACGAGAAGAAGGCCAAGCCGGACAAAGCCGACGACAAGAAGGCGATGCTCGACAAGGCGGCCAAAGGCGAGAAGGCAGCCAAAGGCGAAAAGCTGTCCAAAGGCGACAAACCGGGTGACAAAGGGGGCAAGGGAGGAGACAAGAGGGGAAAAAAGGGGACCGACAGGGGTCCTGGAGTCGATGCTCCTGTTGTCTCCACGACCGAGGCTGTAGCACCGCGGCTTGCCGATCGGTACCAGAAGGAAACCGTGGCGGCACTAACGAAGCAATTCGGGTACAAGAATCCGAACCAGGTGCCTAAGCTCGAAAAGATTGTGCTCAATATGGGACTTGGAGCTGCAGTAGCAAATCCTAAGATTATTGATGCAGCAGTTGAAGAGTTGCGGGCCATCACGGGACGCAAGCCTGTAGTCACCAGGGCTCGCAAGGCGATCGCGAACTTCAAGCTTCGCACGGGACTTCCCATTGGTGCGATGGTCACGCTGCGTCGGGGTGGGATGTGGGAGTTCTTAGATCGACTGATTACAATTGCGCTGCCTCGCACCCGGGACTTTCGGGGTGTGGCACGAAAAGCTTTCGATGGACGTGGAAACTATACGCTCGGCCTGCGCGAACAGATTATATTCCCTGAGATCAATTATGATCGGATTGATGCAATCAAAGGGATGAATATCTGTTTTGTGACGACGGCGAAAACAGACGAGGAGGGGCGCGCGCTCCTTCAACACTTGGGAATGCCGTTCCGGGCGGCATAGGCCTTTCCGAAACGTTTGAGGACACCATGGCGCGTGCTTGTCAGTTCGCAAAACTCAATCGGACGCCGAAGTTTACGGTTCGGGCGCGAAGTCGCTGCAAAGTATGCGGCCGCGCGCGTGGATATTACCGCAAGTTCGAACTGTGTCGAATTTGCTTCAGGTTGTTTGCGCTTAGAGGGGAAGTCCCCGGCGTGATCAAGGCGAGCTGGTGATGCCATGATGACCGATCCGATTTCGGATATGTTGACCCGTATTCGCAACGGCTCGCTGGCGCGCCACGAGCGTGTCGAGATGCCGCACTCACGCTTGAAGGAGCGCGTGGCCGGTGTACTCAAGGCGGAGGGGTATGTTGCCGACGTACGGGTGGCCGAGGGGGAGGGACCTCGTACCTTGACATTAATTCTACGTTATGGCCGCGATAGGCAAGCGGCCATTGACGGTCTTCGGCGCGTTTCGAAGCCCGGATGTCGTGTGTATGTACCGTTTGATCGAATTGGGCGGGTGTGTTCAGGAATGGGGATCTCGATCCTCAGCACCAGTCGAGGGGTCATGACGGACAGAGAAGCACGACGTTTGCGGGTGGGAGGCGAGCTCCTGTGCGAGGTCTGGTAAAGCCATGAGCACTGATCAAATCTCCACAGTTCAGGATCTTCGGCTGTCGCGAGTGGGCAAGCGCCCGGTTGTACTTCCGAAGGGAGTTACGTTCGCGCTGAAGGACGGGCGTCTCGAGGTGAAGGGGCCCAAGGGGGAGCTTGTGCGTCCTGTGACCCCTAATGTATCGATCAAGGTCGAGGACACAGGGGTCCATGTGAGTCCCACGGTTGGCGGACGCGATGGCGCGCGCTTTCAGGGACTTGCGCGCGCACTGCTGCAGGGAATGGTGGACGGGGTAGCCAATGGGTACACCAAGACGCTGCAGTTGGTGGGTACGGGGTACCGCGCTGAGGTGAAGGTGACCACGTTGCATCTCGCGCTCGGGTTTTCCCATCCAGTGGTGTTTCCGATACCACTGGGGATCAAGATTGAGATACCTGCCGAGTCCAAGGGGACAATGCTGGTGATCAGGGGCTCGGACAAGGAAAAGATTGGGCAGACGGCTGCAAAAATTCGGGGGTTTCGACCCCCTGAGCCTTATGGTGGCAAGGGAGTCCGGTATTTGGGCGAGAAGGTCCGCGAGAAGGCGGGCAAGGCTGGAAAGGGAGGCAAGTAGCCCATGGCCATGCGCATCGTGGGGCGAGAACGCAGAAAACTGCGGATCCGTCGCAATGTCAACGGTACACCCGAGAGACCGCGTCTTACGGTTTTTCGAAGTGCAAACCATATCTACGCGCAGATTGTGGACGACGTAGCGGGAAGTACGTTAGCGCACGCGTCCACGCTTTCCCGGGATGTGCGCGGCGAAATCCTGGAAGCGAACAAGACGGAAGCGGCAAAGCGTGTGGGCAAGGCGGTGGCAATCCTGTTGTTGGCCAAGGGGATCGACAAGGTGGTGTTTGACCGCAACGGCTATCTGTATCACGGACGGGTGCGTGCGCTCGCCGAAGCAGCCCGCGAGGCGGGGTTGAAATTCTGAGGAGGACGGTGTCTTTCACCGGGTGAGCAGCCATGGCGTTCGATCAGCTCGACGACGACAAGCTCAAAGAGCGTGTCATTCATATTAACCGCGTCGCCAAGGTCGTAAAGGGCGGAAGGCGGTTCTCATTTTCGGCACTTGTCGTAGTAGGCGATGAGTCTGGCCATGTAGGTGTTGGGCTTGGAAAAGCCAACGAGGTCCCAGAGGCAATCCGAAAGGGGAACGACCAGGCACGCAAGAACGTGTTCAAGGTTCCTCTTGTGGGGGCGTCTATACCTCACGAGGTGCTGGGGCATTTTGGCGCTGGAAGAGTGTTTCTCCGACCCGCCTCGCAAGGGACCGGGGTTATAGCGGGCGGTGCGGTTCGCGCGGTTGTGGAGAGCGCTGGGATCCATGACATTTTGACTAAGTGTCTTGGAAGCACCAATCCACACAATGTGGTACGGGCAACGGTGCGAGCGCTTCGAAATCTTCGGAGTCTCGAGCAGGTTGCTGCTAAGCGCGGCAAAGAAACCGCGGATCTCATTGAGCCGAAGGTGTCTAAGAAGAAGGTCGCGTCAAACGGAAGTACGACTGTGGAGGCGTTGCCGTGACGAGCAAGCTTCGAGTAACACAGGTCCGCAGTGGGATTGGCCAGATGCAGTCCATGCGGCTGACGCTGAGGGGCCTTGGCCTTCGAGGGGTCGGTTCGTGTGTTGTTGTGGCGAATACCCCCTCGTTTCGCGGGGCAATCAAGAAGGTCCTTCATTTGGTGAAGGTGGAAGAGGAGCAAGGCAATGGCTGACACGTTGAGCAAGCTGGCGAAGCCCGAGGGGGCGACGCGGCCCAAGACTCGTGTGGGCCGTGGTACCGGCTCGGGCCTTGGAAAGACTGCGGGACGCGGGCAAAAGGGACAGTATGCGCGTCGCCGCGGCTTCAAGCCGCACTTCGAGGGGGGCCAGACTCCCATCCAGCGTCGTCTTCCAAAGCGCGGTTTTGCCAATCCGTTTCCTCTAAAGACCGCTGAAGTCAACGTGAGCGCGCTCGAGGCGTTCGATGCGGGCGCGACGGTTGACGAGAAGCTGCTACGAGATCACAAGCTTGTACGGGGCGCGCTGGATCGGCTGAAGATTTTGGGGGCCGGGGAAATTACGAAGGCTCTTACAGTGGCTGCCCACGCGTTTAGCAAGAGTGCGGCATCAAAAATTGAAAAAGCGGGTGGCAAAGTGGTCTTGTTAAGGCCAAAGGCTACCCGGTAGCTAACATGGCTGCACTGTCGGCGTTTGCCAATATAGGGAAGGTACCGGAGCTTCGCAAGCGCATCCTGTTTACCGTTGCAATGCTCGCGGTCTACCGGATAGGGGTCTTCGTGACTATTCCGGGGGTCGACCGCAATGTGATGCAGGCGGTCGTGAACAAGCAAGGGGGAGGGCTTCTCGGCCTCTTCAACATGTTCAGCGGCGGGGCTCTGTCGAACCTTTCGATTTTTGCGCTCGGTATTATGCCTTACGTGAGTGCGAGCATCATTTTGCAACTGCTTGCGATGGTCTTCAAACCACTTGAGGAACTGCGCAAAGAGGGGGAAGCGGGCCAACGCAAGATCAACCAGTACACTCGCTACGGAACCATTGTTCTATCGCTTATCCAGGGATTTGGCATTGCCATGAGCCTTGAGGGGATGAACAACGCGGACCTTTCTGACCAGGCGAGGGTTGGGGATGTGGTCACACATGGTGGGGGCTGGGCTTTTCGCTTCATGACAGTGATTACGCTGGCTACCGGTACAGCATTTATGATGTGGGTTGGCGAGCAGATCACGGAGCGTGGAATTGGCAACGGCATCTCGCTGATCATCTTCGCTGGCATTGTTGACGGGATACCACAGGGCGTTTTCCAGTACTTCCAGACCAGTAAGGGAAATATCCAGCCGCTCAACGTGGGAGCGTTGGTCGCAGTGGTGTTGGTCACTGTGGCGACGATCGTGTTCTTCGAGCGTGCGCAGCGGCGGATACCCATCTACTATGCGCGCCGAAGCGTGGGAAGACGGGTTTACGGGGGACAGAACGCCCACCTTCCGCTTCGCGTGAACACGGCAGGGACCATTCCACCGATCTTTGCGTCGTCGCTGCTCATGTTTCCAGCCACCTTGGCGAACTTCAAGGTGCCAGGCATGGCGCAACTTCAGTCGTCGCTTCAGCGCGGCGACTGGGTGTTCAACTCGTTCTATATCGTACTCATTGTTTTCTTTTGCTTTTTCTACACTGCGGTAACGTTCCAAGCGGTGGATGTTGCGGACAACCTGAAGAAGCAGCAGGCGTTCATTCCCAATGTACGTCAAGGCAAGCAGACGGCGGAGTACATCGACTTTGTTCTGACCCGCGTAACGGCGGGAGGGGCAGCATATGTGGCTGCGGTTTGTGTGATCCCGACGGTGCTGAGTCAGGCCCTTCGTGTGCCGTTCCAGTGGGGGGGCACCTCGATCATGATCGTTGTTGGTGTGGCGCTCGATACGGTAAACCAGATTGAGGCCCACCTGATCACCCGAAACTACGAAGGTCTTGCGGGCGGCGGCGGCAAAACAAGGGTTCGAGGCCGGAGGAATTAGCGATGCGACTGGTGTTTGTGGGCCCCCCAGGGGCAGGCAAGGGGACGCAGGCGCAGTTTATCTGCGAGCGTTTCTCGATTCCGCAAATTTCGACGGGCGATATGCTTCGTGCTGCCAAAGCAGAGGGGAGCCTGGCGCCGGAGCTTGTTGCCACGATGGCTGCGGGTGGGTTGGTTCCTGACGAAGCCGTCGTGGCGCTCATCGAGGTGCGTACGGTGCGGGAGGACTGCGCGACAGGGTTCTTGCTGGACGGTTTCCCGCGGACTGTCCCTCAGGCTGTCGCGCTCGAGGCCATGCTGTCAAAGCAGGGGAGCAAGTTGGATGTTGTGTTGGCGTTGGAGGTTCATAAGGACCTGCTCATCGAGCGAGCAGTGCTTCGTCGGACTGACAAACGGACTGGACGCATTTACCACTTGAAGTATAACCCTCCTCCCGCAGATGCCGTCCTGGAGCATCGTGGGGACGATCATGAAGACGTTGTAAAGAAGCGGGTAGAGACCTATGAGGCCATGACCGCCGAGCTTCTTCCTTACTATGCGGCTCTGGGTCTTTTGCGTCGAGTCGATGGTGTCGGCTTGGTGGAGCAGGTCAAGGCGCGGGTTTTTGAAGCACTCGGCGTGTGACCGCCGCAAAGAGCGAAAGAAGGAGCCGAGGAACGAATGAGTGAACGTCGTGAGCGCAAGGAGCCGAAGGGCGACAAACTCGAATTCGATGGGGTCGTCCTAGAGGCGCTTCCGAACGCGATGTTTCGCGTAAAGTGCGACAATGGGCTCATTGTGCTTGCGACCATTAGCGGCCGTATGCGTCAGTTTTACATTCGAATACTTCCCGGCGACCGGGTGACCGTCGAAGTGAGCCCGTACGACCCAAGCCGTGGGCGCATTACGTACCGTCACAAATGAGTCGTGGGCCTGACCAGTAGGTGTGGGAGCCGTCATGAAGGTTCGACCGTCGGTAAAAAAGATCTGTGATAAATGCAAAGTGGTGCGCCGCAAAGGTGTGGTTCGCATCATATGCGAAAACCCGCGCCACAAGCAGCGGCAGGGATGATGACACTGTTTTTGAGGAAATGAAGGACTAGGCTATGGCCCGTATTGCAGGCGTCGACCTCCCCCGTCACAAGCACATCGCTTATGCGCTTCCCTATCTCTATGGCATTGGCCAGACTCTGGCCCGACAAATTTGTGAGAAGACGGGAATTCCACCGAACAAGATGACAGAGGAGCTTACGGAGACTGAGATCAAGAAGATCCGTGAGCTGCTTGAAAGTGACTACACGGTGGAAGGGGACCTGCGCCGTGAGGTGCAGATGAACATCAAGCGGCTCATGGACCTCGGCTGCTACCGCGGTCTGCGGCACCGTAAGGGCCTTCCCGTGAATGGGCAGCGGACACATACCAATGCGCGTACGCGCAAAGGGCCGCGCAAAGGGATGGCCAATCGGTCGCGCAAACCGGCGACCTGACGCGAGGAGTACATATGGCAACGGCAAAGACGGGCGCGGCCACCAAGGGCAAAGCTCAAAAGAAAAAGGTTAAGAAGAACATCGCAACTGGAATTGCACATATCCATTCGACGTTCAACAACACCGTGGTGACCATCACCGATGTTAACGGCAACGCAGTGGCTTGGTCCAGTGCGGGGTCGAGGGGATTCAAGGGATCGCGTAAAAGCACTCCGTTTGCTGCGCAGCTTGCTGCTGAAGAGGCGGCGCGAAAAGCAATGGAGCATGGCATGCGGTCCATCGCGGTCTTTGTAAAAGGTCCTGGGGCAGGACGAGAGAGTGCACTTCGTGCTCTCCAGACCGTTGGCTTCAAAGTAACGTTGATTCGAGACGTAACGCCGGTTCCGCATAATGGGTGCCGTCCTCCCAAACGTCGCCGCGTATAAGATGTTTTGCTGGGATGACGCGCTTCACTTCGGAGGCGTGTAAACCGGTTTCAATTCGGGACTCGTGGGGCGATGCAGTAGACCTCAATGTGTTCCCTGCTTGAAAGAAGAATCCATGGCTCGTTATCACGGTCCTGTTTGTAGGTTGTGCCGCCGTGAAGGCACAAAGCTGTTTCTGAAAGGGGAGCGTTGCTATACGGACAAGTGTGCCGTGTCCCGTCGCCCCTATCCTCCCGGACAGCACGGGCAGGCACGTATCAAACTTACGGAATACGCTGTTCGGCTCCGCGAGAAGCAGAAGGTACGTCGCGTGTACGGTGTGCTCGAGAGGCAGTTCCAGAAGTACTACTTCGACGCGGCCCGGCGCAAGGGGCGTACCGGCGAAGAAATGCTTGGGCTCCTCGAGCTACGGCTGGACAACATTGTCCATCGCCTTGGGTTCGCCTTTACCCGTGCGCAGGCACGACAGGTCGTGCGCCACAACCATGTGTTGATCAACGGTAAGAGGGTGAATATCCCCAGTGTGATTGTGAAGGTCGGTGACAAAGTCGAGATCAAGCCGTCTAGCCGCAATATCAAGGAATTGCAGGCGTCCCTGGCCCAACTCGACAAACGTCCAACTCTCTCCTGGCTCGAGACCGACCGGGCAAACTTCACAGGAACTGTAAAGGCGCGTCCTGTGCGCGAGGAACTGAACGAGCCGGCTATCCGGGAACAGTATGTGGTCGAGTATTACTCAAGGTAATTGGATCCTGTAGGTGTGGATTTACACGGGCAGGGGACGGGGTGTGCGCGAGAGCGGGTTCGACCGCACACCTGAGATCCCCGCGTGAACTTGCGCTGGGTGACTAGCGTAGACTAGCTGTAGACTAGTGTTGATAGACAAGGAGCCTCAATGAATATTGTGCAGCGCAATTGGCGTGACCTGATTCGTCCCCGTGGCATTCATGTGGAATCCGAGTCCCTCACCGAGTGTTACGGTAAGTTCACCTGCGAGCCGCTGGAACGTGGCTACGGCATCACACTGGGCAATTCCCTGAGGCGTGTCCTCCTCTCCTCGTTGCAAGGTGCCGCCATCACCGCTATCCGTATCGATGGTGCCTTGCACGAGTTCACTACCGTTGGTGACGTGGTCGAGGATGTCACCGATATTATTTTGAACCTCAAAGAGGTTGTGTTCAAAGCCGATCACGCAAAGACCTATACTGTGCGCCTTGATAAGGAGGGGCCCGGTCTTGTCCAGGGGAAGGATATCCAGGTCGTCAATGGCCTGCAAGTCCTCAACCCGCGTCATCTCATCGCCACCCTGGACAAAAAGGGACCGCTGTCGATGGAGTTGACCGTCAATGTGGGCCGCGGCTATGTGCCTGCTGACAAGAACAAGACGCCAACCATGGCGCTTGGCACGATCCCTATCGACGCGCTGTTTGCCCCTATTCAGAAGGTCAACTACACGGTAACCAATGCTCGTGTAGGGCAAATCACTGACTACGATAAACTCACCCTCGAGGTGTGGAGCAACGGCAGCGTGAAGCCGCAGGACGCGGTTGCGTATGCGGCGAAGATCCTGAAGGAGCAGCTTTCGATCTTCATCAACTTCGAGGAGACGGAAGAGACCGC
>CAITRH010000038.1 GCA_903894755.1 uncultured delta proteobacterium | reverse complement strand
TTGCGCGCGCCGTCCGGCATTTGGAAAGCGCGCGCCTGGAGAAGACGGAATATTGCGCCTGGAGGAGTGTGTGCGTGCTGCACCTACTGGCCACATCTCATTGCGCAAACCGTGGGTCAGCCCAGGGTGGGTAACCCTGGGTCGCGGGTGGTGTGGGTAACCCTGGGTCGCGGTAGAACGCGGTCCAGTGTGGACCAGGGAGCCCGCCCGTGACCCGCCCGTGACCCCCCTCTTCGATACATGGACCTCCGTCGGTTCCCTCTGGGACGCCGCCCGTCGCGCCGCTCGCGGCAAACGTCTTCGCCCCAGCGTCGCTCGCACCCTCCTCGACCTCGAAGGGACCGTGCTCACCCTCCATCGCGCCCTGCGGGACGGCTCCTGGCGCCCTGGAATCCCCTCGAAACACCTGATCCGCGACGGCAAAACCCGCCTGATCTCCGCCGCCCCTTTCCCTGACCGCATTGTCCATCAGGCGCTCTGCGCCTCCATCCGTCCCCTTCTCGACCGCCACCTCATCGACCGAACCTTCGCCTGCCGCGTCGGCCTCGGAACGCACGCTGCCGTTCGCCAAGCGCGCCTTTGGGCCCACCATTACCCCTTCGCGCTCCATCTCGACGTCGCCAAGTTCTTCCCCTCCATCGACCATGTCCTGCTCATGGCCCAGCTCGAACACGACGTCCCCTGTCCGCTCACGCTCGACGTATGTGGCCACATTCTCGAGGCGGGCTCCGAGCGCGTGGCGCCCGTCCAGCGGCATTTCCCGGGCGACGACCTCTTCTCGCCGCACGCTCGGGCCGTCGGGGTCCCCATCGGGAACCTGACAAGCCAACACTTTGCCAATCGCTTCTTGTCTCCGGTCGATCACCGCATGACCGACCGCCTCCGCATTCGCCCCTACCTTCGGTACATGGACGACATGCTGCTCTTTGGCAACGACCGCGCCCAGCTGACCGACTGGGGCCATGCGCTCGAGGAAGCCTGTCTGCGTCAGCGTCTTCGGCTGCACCGCTGGGAGGTCGTGCCCACCCGGGCCGGCGTGGGCTGGCTTGGCTTCCGTATTCTTCCCCATTGTGTCCGGGTCAAGCGCTCCTCGGTCGTCCGAGCCCAGAAGAACCTCGAGGAGCGAAACCGTGTCCCAGGTGGGCAGGACAAGTTCCTGTCCTCCTTGCGCTCCGTCTTCGCCCACTGGAAACACGCCAACACCTACAGGCTACGAACCCAGACCCTCCGCAAGCTTGGATGGCTCGCAGGGGACGAAAACAGCTAAAAATTTTTTTAACGCGTGCTTTGCACGCGATTTCCCTTGACTTCCCCCCTGCTCTCCGCTATATCAATGCAAGGGAAAAAGAGGAAATAGGAAAGAGAAATTCTACCGGGCGCACCGGAACCCGAGGAGGTAGCTGCGGAACCCAGGCTCGTAGTCGCTGCGGAGCGCCCCGCGGACGTACGGGGCGTTGTCGTTGCTCCAGCTCCCGCCGCGGTAGACAAGGGCTGCATTGGTACAGCTTTTGCTGGGATATGGGCAGTAGTTGCTTGCTGTCCATTCCCAGACGTTACCTGCCATGTCGACGAGGCCTTGTGGGGTGTTGCCTGAGGGGAATGAGCCTACCGAGCAGGTCCCATTCGAACGTTTCCAGCACAACTGGTCTGCTGGCTCGCTGTAGCCCCAAGGATACTTGCGTCCTTCGGCTCCTCGCGCGGCGTATTCCCATTCGGTCTCGGTCGGCAGCCGCTTGCCTGCCCACGAGCAGAACGCTGTCGCGTCGTTCCAGTCCACGCAGTTCATTGGGTGATTGGACCGCCCGTCCTTACCTCCGTTGCAGTAGGCGCTGGCCTTGGTTCTGACGTCCTCGGTGATCCCGGGGAGGTCCACGGATGTCCGCTGGGTACAGCGCCCCGCATTCACGCATCCGTTGTACGCCGCGACGGTCACTTCGGTGCGGTCCAGGACAAACGTGGCGACCGTGGCCTGGTGCGCCGGTTTTTCGCTGTCGAACTCCTCTGAGCCCATGATGAAGGTGCCACCGGGGATGAGGATCTCCGAGGGAGGAGGCGGGGGGGCAGGCTGGCGAGGTTGCGGCGCGGGCTGGCGAGGAGGGGGAGGGGGACGATCGTCGCGCTCGGCGTAGGCGTGGGGACCGACGAGGGTGACTCCGAAAAGGACGGTGGCTAAGAGCCCGGCGCGTACGCTGTATTTTCGCATGTGTGGATCTCCTCGATCGGCGTGGACGGAACCTGAGTAAACAGAGGTTAGGGTACACGGTTGACCAGAGGGGACAAGGGATTTCCCTCCGCAGACCTCACCCCCCAACCCCCCTCTCCCTCGACATTCTGCTTGCCCATTCGGGCAAGCAAGATTGTCTTCGAGCGAGGGGGGCTCGGAACAACGGTATAAGCGGCTCTCCTCCCCCCTCGCTCGAAGACGATTTTCCTTGCCCGAACGGGCAAGGAAAATGTCGAGGGAGAGGGGGGAGGGGGGGGTGAGGTTCTCAAAGTTCTGCATCTCCCCCCCGCCGTGGTATGCGACCTCCATGGCTGTCGTAAATCTGGGCGATATCATCGGAGGACGCTACCGACTCGAAAGTGTTCTGGGCCAAGGTGGCATGGCCGTGGTCTACAAAGCCAAACACGAAAAGACGTTCCATCCCTGCGCCGTCAAGCTCATTTTGCCTCATCTCGCCGCCCAGCCCGGCATCAACGCCCGCTTCGTCGAGGAAGCCCGCGTCGGTAGCCACATCGGCGAAAATCCCTACATCGTCCGGGTCACCGACGCCGACGTGGACCCACGCTTCGGAGTCGCCTTCTTCGTCATGGAGCTCCTCGACGGCGAAACAGTCGCCAGCGCCATTGCACGAGGACCCATGGAACGCGACCTTGTTGCCAGACTGGTCGAACAGATCGCAGAAGCCCTCGACCAAGCCCACGAACACAACGTCGTGCACCGCGACGTGAAACCCTCCAACCTGTTTCTGACCCGAGACCACAAGAAACGCCCGGTGGTCAAGGTCATGGACTTCGGTATCGCCAAGCTCCTCGGCGACACGCACAAGACCTCCACTGAAGTGGGAACCATGGCCTACGCCGCCCCCGAACAACAGGGGCCGCAGTTCCGTGAGCGCGCACGAAAACGTGGCGTGGAGATCCAGAGCGCAGTTTCGGCCCAAACGGACATCTGGGCCCTCGGTTTGGTTGTCTACGAAATGCTCACAGGAGCCACTCCAGGCCAATTCTGGGGGGCCACCACCGCAGCCGACATGGTCTTCTCGCTCTACGAAGCGGTCACCGCCATGGAGTCCGCAAGCGCGCGAGCTGGAGATGGCAAGGGACTGCTCCCGAGCCGCTTCGACGCTTGGTTCGAACGCTGTCTGGCTATGGACTCGCGCAAACGCTGGCCCTCCGCTGGGGCAGCGTCCGCCGAGCTCGTACACGTGCTGGGCCAAAAGTCGAGCCTGCCTCAAAAACCAGCCGCCAAACCAGCTCCCATCCCGCAGACCTCCATTGCAGCACTTATCCAAACGTTCCAACCTTCGACGGCACCGTCCCCTGAGCCTCAAGCTCCAGTGGCCCGAAGACCCGTGCAAACAGGCCCGCAGACCTCCATTGCAGGACGTTATCCAAACGTTCCAACCTTCGACGGCACCGTCCCCTGAGCCTCAAGCTCCAGTGGCTCGAAGACCCGTGCAGACAGGCCCGCAGACCTCCATTGCAGGACTTATCGGGACCTTCGAGCCGCCTCATGTCGCCGTTGCGAAACCCCAGAAGACAGCACCAAGCCCACTGGTCCTCGGAGCCGTCGGTACCGCCGTGTTCGCGCTGGTGGCCACGCCCATCGTGTGGGTGATCAGCCGTTCGCCCGAAGCGCCGACGACAGCGCCGAGCAGCTCCGCGTCCGTCGCGTCTGCTCCTGTCGACGCGAGCATGCAACCTCGGGAATCCGGCCCTCCGCAGCAATCGGTTCGCGATCGCCTGCTCGGCAACATGGTCGCACTTGCTGGCGGCAAGGTGACCATGGGATGGTCCAACGGTAATGCCGACGAGAAGCCGCCACGCGAGGTTTCCATTGCGGCGTTTTCCCTCGATAGGACCGAGGTTACCCTGGAAGCCTGGCAGCTATGCGTCTCCGAGAAAGCCTGCCCGCCCGCCCCGACGGAGGTTTCCTTTGCCGACATGTCCGAGCAGGACAAGGCTTACAGTAATTACTGCAATGGGCGCGCCCCGATGCGTTCGAGTCATCCTATCAATTGCGTGACCTGGGAGGAAGCGAGTCAGTTCTGCACCTGGGCGGGCAAGCGGCTTCCTACCGAAGAAGAGTG
>CAITRH010000037.1 GCA_903894755.1 uncultured delta proteobacterium | reverse complement strand
GCAAAGGCTCGAAGCTGCGGAGAGCCCTGCGCATCGCGACCAAACACCTGCGCCCGCTCTGTTGTGCCGGTGACTTTTCCCTGGACTCGCAAGGTTTTTGTTCCAGTCAACCCGTACAGCGTGCGCCACACCCCAAGGGGAGTCTCGCCCACCACGACCGCCAGGTTGGTTGGGGACACGGCCCCTTGAAGCTCCACGGGCGGACTGGTCAACGACAGCCGAAGTCCCGACTCCCCTGGCTCGGGAAGCGACGTTGTCACACCGATCGCAGTTCCCGTAGTGGCAAACCCCAGCGGATGCTCTTTGGCAAACACCACGGCAATACGTCCAGCAACGCTGGCTCGGTCCCCCAGTTCGCCGACGCCAGAAACGAACACGTCGTCATCGTCTGCAACCAGGTCGATGCGAAGTGCCAGACTGTGAGCTGCAGGGGGGGACTTGTTGGCGCGAAGCTCCAAGACGAGCGCATCGGAGGGGGGATCGAGTCGGAGTTCGAACTCCAGGTCCACTTTTTCGTCCCCCAGCTCCACGGATACGGGGCCTGCGAGGCTCCAGGTTCCAAGAGATCGCCAGCGGTCCAGGCGAAGCGGATAGGCAACGTTATCGATCAGAATCGACAGCGCCAGCTCTCGCGACAAGCTGTTGTCTCGACGTGCGAGGGTCAGCGTGGTTCCGCGAGGGTCGGCCCCGGACAAGACAAAGGAGGTTTTTGCCCCCTCGAGCCGATGGACCCGACTGCGTTGGACGGTGGGCGCAGTGGGCTTGTGAAGCAGAACGGCAATGCCACAAGCACCAAGGCCGGCGACAAGGCCTGCCAGTAGGAGCCCTCGCACCTTCTTGCGGCTCATCGAGGCTCTTGCTCCACTGCTACGCCTACTTCAACACATTGAGCGCGGGGACCTTGGAGAGAAACCTCGCGACCGCGCTCCCCTGCAAACCGAAGAACTACAGTGATCGCTGCGGGCCCGCCAAGGAGCCTCTCGGCCTCATCCCCCCACTCGACCAACACGATAGCCCCCTCGTCACGCCGCTCACGCAACCCTAGACGCAAGACGTCGCGCTCGAAAGTGGGCGTGTCACGCAGTCGATACAGGTCCGCATGGAGGAGCAGTCCCTTGGAGGTCATGTACTCGTTGACCAACACGAAGGTAGGACTGGTGACACGGCGACGAGCTCCAAGGGCACGGGCCCACGCACGGGCGAGGAACGTCTTGCCTGCACCGAGCTCTCCCGAGAGCAACAAGAGGTCACCTGGGTTTGTGCAGGCAGCCAGGGCGTGTCCCAAGCGCACTGTGTGGCGTCGCGTTGGGAGCAACATCAGAGGCTCAAGGCTAGCGTACGCGGGAAACGCGTGTGTTGTTTCCACCAGCGCGTTGCGCTTCCCCGAGAGCCGCCAAGGCCCGTTCGAGAAGGGGGGCTGCGTCGGTTTCGGCTGCGACTTGGGCGACTCCCACACTGAGAGTGACCTTGATCCTTTTGTCTTGGACCTCGATGGGAGCCGAGGCCACGGCAAAGCGGAGTCGCTGTCCCAGCAAGATCGCCTCGGATTCCCGTCGCTCGGGGACGACCACAAGAAACGTGGCTCCTTCGAGGCGCCCCAGGACAGCGCTAGGGCCTAGTCCAGCGCGGAGGGTTTGCGCGACGTACCGAAGAACCTCGTCGGCGACGCGGCATCCATTCTGGTCGTTGAGGGGACCAAAGTCATCGATCAAGACAGCCAATGCAGCGAGGGGTTTGGAGGTTCTATGGGCTTCGGCGAGTGCAGTCTCCAGCGCTTTTTCTATTGCAGCGCGGTGGTAGACACGGGTGAGAGGGTCGTGGCGAGCGAGCTCTTCGAGGGCGGTATTGGCCTGTGTGAGCAGTTGGCCGCGAGCCTCGGCTCGGGCGAGCTCGGTTCTGTCGTGTACAAGGATGGCGGCGAAGACTTCTTCGGTGCTTTCGTCGACCAAGGGGAGGATCACGCAGTCTTGCACCATGGGTTCTGGGCCGGGTCCCTCGGAGCAGTCTTCGATGGGACGGGGGCGCAGAGGGTCGGAGACCAGGCTGAAGACACGGGGACGCTCACGCCAGGAGGTGAAAGCTGCGGTCCGCAGAGTTCGAACGGCACGTAGTTTTTGCTCGAACCATCCCTGAGGGAGCTCTGGAAAGATCGCGTAGAGGCTTGCACCGAGGGCCTGAGCCCTCGAGGTGCCGCTGCAGCGTTCCATGAAGTCGTTCCAATGGACAATGAGATCCTCGGCATCGACGACGACGAGGCCCACATCGACCTTGTCGACAATGTCCTTTGCGAGGGATTCGAGGGTTGCTTTGGGTAACGGCATGGGGTCTCCGGTCCTAAAGCTGGCTCGGGGCGTTGGAAGGTCCAAGGAGCTCGACACGCAGCCGTCCTAGCGCTTCCTTTACCTGGGGAAGGTTGCCGGTGCGCAGGACTGCAACGACCTGGCTTTGAAAGGTTCCGACCCGTTTCGGGTGGTCTTGCATCAAGGGGGCAAGTCGGGGGTCGTCCTCGAGGCGAAAGGCAATTCTCAGGGCCAGTACGTGGTCCCAAGGGAAAAGGACACGCTGGGAGAAGATGGCGTCCAGAGTTGCGTCGTAGGAGTTCCTTTTGCCGACGGGGCTAGGTCTTGAAAAGGTGGGGTCGCGTCGAAAGAGCTGGCGGAGGACTCCACCGATGGTGACGCCGGTGAGGAGCGAGGCGATCTCGGCGAGCACTTCGGACTCGACGACATCGGTCTCGTCGTGGCCAAGGCGACGAGCGACCTCTGCGCCCGATCCTGCTCCGAAGCAGACGATCACTTCACCAGGAACCCCGACCTGGGCCATGAAGCGCTGGCGAAACGTGGAGACCTCGTCCTTCTCGGCAAAAGCAGCGCCGCTAGTGAGGAGCTTTCCGACGTCGCCAGAAGGGCCGAGGAACACGTGGGGGACCGAGAGCTTTACGAAGGCGTCGGCAAAAAAGCGCGCGAGGGCTGCGCCTGCCAGGCCCATGGCGACGTTGCAGGTCTCCTGGAGCAGGTCGCGGTCATCGTCATCGAGGGAAGCGGTCATGGGAGGGTCCGTGAGAACGGTGCCTTTACCAGCATCATTTGGGTTCCAAAGGCCACCAAGGTTTCGTCTTCGTCCCAAATTTCTACGTCGGCCGTGGCGTAGCCGTCGCGGGTGAGACGGGTCGTAGCATGCACGCACAGCCACTCGCAGCTCGTATCGCTGAGAAAGTGCACGGTCAGGTCGAGGCTGGGGGCGACAAACGGCGGATGGTCGGGGCCGAGCGCCTCACGAAGGGCGCGCGGCATGGTGTCGGCGATAGGGGGAAGGGCCAGCGGGTCAAGACGTCCATCGGGGAGGCGAGGGGGCCGTTTGTACCGAAACCACCGTCCTGCACGAGGCATGTGGAGTCCTGCTTGCCAAGTTGGCAGCGCATCACGGAGCTCGAAGTTGCCGAAGAAAGGGAGCTTGCCGATGAGGGGCTCGAGAACCGGCTCGTGGGACTCACGGAGCGGTCGGAGGTCTTGCGGGAACTTGGCAAACGTGCCTAGCGGGCCCGTGAGCGGCTTGGTGAAGGTCGCACTGACCTCGAGGCCAGGACCAGGAACTGTGGTCGATGACAGGGCGGCCCGAACCTGCGCGGCGACGTTGCCGCGGCGGAGCACCTCGACACGAATTTCCAGCGGTCCGTCGGGGACCGGGGCGCAAAAGAGCGCGGTCGCCGAGGTGGGACGGAATCCCAAAACCTCGGCCTGCATGGCTCGAAGGGCCACGGTCATGAGGACACCGCCCGAGGGCGACAGGTAGTTCCAGTGAGGGGCAAGGTCGGCGGTGTACCACCCCGGAGCCACGCGAAGGCTGGTGACGGCCGTATCTCGCCCAAGTTCCGCGGGTTCCATGGCGAGGGCGCCTATACCACGAAACAGAAGAGCCCAGATTTAAGACGTGGCTAGACGGGAGCACTGGCGGGACGGGGCAGAGCGCGCTAGGTGTCCCACCTCATTACGATGATCATCGAACCCAACACCTTCGTGACCCTCGACTACACACTGCACGACGATGAAGGCAACTTGCTCGATGCAAGTGAGATGGAGGGGGGGGCCTCGCTCGAGTATGTGCAGGGCTACGGCATGATTGTGCCGGGGCTTGAGGCGGCCGTTGCGGGCCTTTGCATTGGCGATGAAAAGGAGATCGTGCTCGAGGCAGCCGACGCGTACGGCGAATACGACGAGGACGGCGTGCAGCAAATGAACCGAAACCTGTTTCCGCTCAATGTCTCCGTAGGGGATTCCTTTGTGGCCGAGTCTCCTGACGGTGACGAAATCGAGATGGAAGTTGTCGGGATTGAAGGCGACCTAGTGTGGGCGGATGCAAACCATCCATTGGCCGGCATGAAACTCCATTACCAGGTGAAAGTTCGCGATGTACGTGACGCGACTGACGAAGAAATAGAAGATGCCGCGAGTCTTCTGGATGAAGCGCACGAGCATGTGCACGGTCCCGACTGCGACCATGACCACGAAGTCGCGCTATCTCGTCTAGGTCGAGGGACCTCGACGCTGCATTGATGATTTAACAACTGGCTTGACAACGCATTTTCGCGGCGCTTGCGTCGCCCTTGAGAAAAACCATGAGCACCAAATCGATGCAGCCTTGGGAATGGGACATTCGAGTCCGTGAACGCAACCTAAAAAAGGGGACCCTCACGGCATCAGAAGTCGAAAAGTACCTTGCCGACCTTGCCGACCTGGCCAGTCGAGCCGACACCGTTTTGCAGCCGCAACCTGCGATCGGCAAGGGACACGAATATGCGATCATCAGGGGAAAAGACTGAGCCAACGTCCATGGCAACCGATCCGCTGCCGACCATTGACTTCACGACCTTTGTCCTCTCTCTCAGTCATTCGGCCCTCATGCACATGGGGGAGGCCCCGAATCCCGAGACCAACGCGGTCGACACCGACCTTGCCCTTGCACGGCAGACCATCGACCTGCTCGGCATGCTTGAAGAGAAGACCAAGGGAAACCTCACCGGCCTAGAAGAACGGCTCCTAGGCCAGGTCCTCTTCGATCTCCGCCTTCTGTTTGTCGAGCTCGAACGGCGTGAAAGCGCTACGCACTAACCCCATGTTCCGTTTATCCTGTTTAGCTCTCATCGCGGTCATCGGTGCATGCGGACGCGGCGCGGCGGTGGTTGACGCTGGGCCTCTTCCACCAGGCCCCTCCGCCATCACTCCCGCAGTTTCAACCAAAACGCCCGACTCCCCGTCCCCCGAACGCATCGCGGCCGCCCCCCTCAGTTTTGCCCCCATCGCAAGAGGGGCGGACCGTGG
The DNA here is from genome assembly GCA_903894755.1 of uncultured delta proteobacterium. Classification (GTDB taxonomy): domain Bacteria; phylum Myxococcota_A; class Polyangia; order Polyangiales; family Polyangiaceae; genus CAITRH01. The sequence goes on along the minus strand of CAITRH010000037.1, from coordinate 899 downwards.
TGTGGTCACCATCAACACGGTCGGTGAAGAGGTGGATGGTCCTTTTTCGCGAAGACGGCGCGCCCGGGAGCTCAAAGGGCTCGGCACTGGGTTCATCATCTCGCGCGACGGAATCATCGTCACCAACAACCATGTCATCGAGGGGGCCGAATCCATCAGTGTGAAGCTGTCCGATGAACGCGTCTTTGCGGCTACCGTCGTGGGGCGCGACCCCCCCACCGACATGGCGGTGCTCCGGATCGACGCCAAGGAGCTTGTGCCGCTTCCGTTGGGCGACTCGGATGTCCTCGATGTGGGCGATTGGGTGGTCGCGATTGGCAATCCCTTTGGCCTATCGCACACGGTGAGCGCGGGGATTGTCAGCGCCAAAGGGCGAACGCGCGAGGATGTCCCTCTCGACCCTGCGGGATATTACAGTTTCATCCAGACTGACGCCTCGATCAATCCGGGCAATTCGGGCGGACCCCTGCTCAATCTGCACGGCGAAGTGGTTGGAATCAACAGTGCTATCCGTGGCGGAGGGGCGCAGGGGATCGGTTTTGCGATCCCGATCAACATGGTCAAGCAGCTACTGCCGATGCTTCTTCGCGACGGCCATGTGACCCGAAGCGCCATCGGGGTACAGATCCGCGACATTCGGGAGCTCTCGGACGAAGACAGGGTGCAGCTCAAGATCGTGGACCCAAACGGCGCGCTTCTCGTTACTGGAGGCGCGGTGATCATCTACGTGGCAGGCGGCGGACCTGCGGACCGAGCGGGGCTAGCCCCAGGCGACATCATCACGTCCTTCGAGGGCCAACCGATCGACCGAAGCGCCAAGCTTCAGTGGCTTGCAAGCACCCTAGGCGTTGGCAAGACCGCGTCCCTTCGGGTGCTACGCGACGGCAAGACGGTCGACG
>CAITRH010000036.1 GCA_903894755.1 uncultured delta proteobacterium | reverse complement strand
CGAGAGAGGGGGGCTCGGAACCAGTGGTACAAGTGGCTCTCCTCCCCCTCGCTCGAAGACGATCTTCCTTGCCCGTATGGGCAAGGAGACGTCGAGGGAGAGGGGGTTGGGGGGTGAGGTCCGCGGAAGTCGTGTTATGCGCCTCCCCAATGGTGTCGCTGTCCTTCGTCGCCGGGACCCTCGAGGTGCGCGGATGGCCCGACCCTGGCCCCGCGGTTTCGGGCCTCGTCTGGGACCCGCGTTCCCAATGCCACCGGGCCGCCGCATCCGCCTTTTCCGCCGTGGTCCGCGCCCTCATGCACGCCGGCATCCCCTTCGAAGACCACGCCCGACGTTACGGTGACCTCTCCACGCCCCCACGCGCCCACCGTGAGCCTCGCCCTTTCCAGCTCGAAGCCCTCGAAGCGTGGCGACGGGCCGGCGGACGTGGCGTGGTGGTCCTCCCCACAGGCGCCGGTAAAACCCATGTCGCCGAGCTCGCCATCGACCTCGCCCGTCGCGATGCCCTCGTCGTCGCCCCCACCCTCGATCTGGTCCGCCAATGGCACGAACAGCTCGGCTCCACGTTCCGTGTCCCCGTCGGCGTCGTCGGTGGCGGTGACTACGAGCTCCACCCGCTCACCGTCACCACCTACGACTCCGCCTACCTCCACATGGAAAACTTAGGTGCTCGCTTTGGCACCGTCGTGTTCGACGAATGCCACCACCTGCCAAGCCCCAGTTATGTCCTCGCCGCACGCGCCTGCCTGGCCCCGTTTCGTCTCGGCCTCACCGCTACCCCGGAGCGCGGCGATGGACGCGACGCGCTCCTTACCGAGCTCATTGGCCCCGTCGTCTACCGCAAAGACATCGTCGAGCTCTCCGGGGACTACCTGGCCGAATACGAAACGGAACGCATCACCGTCGACCTCTCCCCCGAAGAACGCGCCGAGCACGACGCGGAGCGCAGCATCTACATTGCCTTCTTGCGCGCCAACGACATCCGCATGCCTGCTGGATGGTCCCGGTTTGTCTCTCTTTCTTGCCGCGGTACGGACGGTCCCAGGGCGATGACCGCCTACTGCCGTCAGCGCCAGCTTGCCCTTGCCGCCCCCGGCAAACTCGACTACCTCGACCATCTCTTGTGGGTCCATCGCGACGGACGCGCCCTCGTGTTCACCAATGACAACGCCACGGCGTACACGGTGTCGCGGCGGTTTCTGGTCCCTGTGATCACGCACCAGACGAAAATCCGCGAGCGGACCGCGATCCTGAAGGGGCTGGCGGACGGCACCTACGGCGTGGTGGTCACGTCGCGGGTGCTCAACGAGGGGGTCGACATTCCCGACGCCAACGTGGCGATCGTGTTGTCGGGGACGAGCTCGGTGCGCGAGCATGTGCAGCGGCTTGGACGTATCCTACGCAAGCGGGAGGGGAAACGCGCGGTGCTTTACGAGCTTGTGACTGCAAACACCTCGGAAACGTCCTCGAGCGATCGTCGCCGGGACCACAGCGCCTATCGGTCGAACCCATGAAAACACTGGAACTGGTACGTCGGGTACTTGACGCAACTCGCACGCTTCGACGCCCGGAGGTTCGCGGCGAGCTTGGTCGACGAGCGTTGACGGGGATGCTTCAATTCAGCACGGCGATGGCGAGGGGACTGCAATATCTTCCCATGGTCCCGCCGGTTGGGGGCGAGCGGCTGATGCTGACGTTGGCGGCCGAGCAGCTTCAGAACGTGGCCCTCGCATTGGCGTCGTTCGGCATTCCCCCCGAAGGGACCCCAGAAGCGGCACTGTTTGCGTTGGTGGATGAAACCCTACGGCTCATCGAACGGGTGCTGCTCATGCCTCCGTCCATAGAGGAGCGACCCCGTCCACAGTTGCCCAGACATTGAGGTCCTCGAGCGAGCGACCGACGAGAGCGCTCGGGATTGCACGCACGGTGCTCAACGCCTTTCGGCATCACGGGCCGCTCATTCCGAGGATGGCTTCTCGCGCCCCTTCTTCGTACGCTTCGGCGCGGGTTTCTCGAGCTGCTTGGCGGCGTTCTCGAAGGCTGCGTCGATGACGCGCGGGTTCGCGTCCTGCAGCGCGTGGTAGCGCTCGTACTCGCGCTCGGCCTTGGCTTTCGCGGTCTCGGCCGAGAGGGTGCCGGCGTGGTCGAGCAGCTGCCGTCCCGACGCCTTGAGGAAGTCGTCGAGCTTGGTGATCCAGTCGCGCATGGTCATCGGCCGGCGCTCGAGCGCCTGCAGTTCGGCGTACTCGATGTACATGTTCACGATGCGATGGAGGACCTGAAGCTCGGACTCGGTGAGGTAGTTCTTGGCAATCGCGGCGTCGGCTTTGCGGATCACGCCCCCCGGCCGCGTCGTCTGCATGCCCATGAACGGCTTGTCGCCGTCGGCGCGCTCGTGGACAATCTCGGCGGCCGTGTGTCCGTGCGTGGCCCAGTGCATCTTGTTCTGCACCGTCGCAAAGAACTGCTGCGAGAGCTGGGTGTCCGGCTGGTAGTCGACGCTCGTCGCGTAGATGTCGAGGACCTTCTGGTAGAAGCGCCGCTCGGACGCGCGGATGTCGCGAATCCGCTCGAGGAGCTCGTCGAAGTAGTCGACCTGGCCTGGACCGGGCGGATTTTTGAGCCGCTCGTCGTCCATCGCGAAGCCCTTGACCAGGTACTCGGAAAGGCGCGCGGTGGCCCACCGGCGAAACTGCGTGCCCCGAGAACTGCGCACCCGGTAGCCGACAGCGAGGATCGCCTCGAGGTTGTAGAAGCGCAGACTGCGCGTGACCTGTCGGGCGCCCTCGGTTCGAACTTGTAAGAAGGACTTACAAGTTGCTCCCTCGTCCAGCTCGCCCTCGGCGTAGAGGTCGCCGAGGTGCTGCGTGATGTTTTGCGGCGTGGTCTGGAACAGCTCGGCCAGGAGCGCCTGCGTAAGCCAAACGGTCTCGCCTTCAAAACGGCACTCGAGGCGCGTTCGCCCGTCCTCGGTCTGGTAGAGGAGCAGCTCGCCCTTGGGCGCCTTCGACTCGGTCATCGCCCCGCCTCCATCACCAGCCCCCGGGCTGTTTCATCCGGTGCGTACAGGCTGTCAAGCATTCTTGGCCGGCGCGCTTCGCGCGAGAAGTGCTCAACGCTCTGCCACGAGGCTGGTCGCTCGAGAACGCGGCGGTTTTCGAGCGACTACGGGCGGCGTGAGCGACGATCGTAGAAGTAGGTTCGCGGTCGCCTTCTACGCGCAGGCGCGGTCCGACTGGGAGCTGTACCAGCGACTCACGACCATGCCCGACGTCCCGCGCTGCCATCAACTCCACTACCTCCAGATGGCGTGTGAAAAGCTCGCGAAGGCCTACCGTCTTCGTGATCTGGACGCTGCGGTCGACGATCTCGCGACGAAGCACGGAGGCTTTACGAAGTTCGTCAACACGTTCCTTCGGTCACCAAGGTTGCTCGAGGAATACAAGCGCACGCGCTCGGCGCACCAAGCGATTTGCAGGTCCGCCGCCTCTCTCGCACGGGCAAAGAAAATGGCACTGCACTATCCCGGTCGAACCCTACCTGCGCCCGGGCGACAGTGAAGAGCTACGCCCCTTCAAGAACCGGACGTGTGTTTCATCAAGAAGGGGCAGCGCGATCCTGTCATTGGCTACAAGCCACAGATTGCGCGCAGCGGTGGTGGCTTCATCGCCGGGATGCGGTCTGTCGGCAGTCAATGGCGGGTTGCTCTAGAAGGCGATGGCCTACAACCTCTGTCACGTCATACGAAGGCGCAAGGCTGCTGCAGAATCTGCCAACACGCCGTCGCGCGCCGCGGCCTGAGCGACCGCCCAATAGCCCATGGAGAACAAAGCCGCGAACAGGCGGTTAGCGGGTCGCCCGTTTTCGAAAGCCTCAACATACCGAATCTCAAGGCACTCGGAGCCGTCCAGCGTGCACCACCGTCCGCTGCGGCATCAGTCCGTGCCCATTACTGCTTGAGGCAGCGGCGACAGCGGCCCATGACATCAGGCCGCATCCCCTGTTCGGCGAGGCTCTCGCTACACCGTCCGTTGTGGCTTTGCCTTAGCTTAGCCCTACAAAGGACTCTGGTCGATCTGCGGTGCCAGCACCTCGAGCCCGCCTCGCTTCGCCGGCTGCGCCTCGATCAACACCACCCGTGCAGCAAGCTGCTGACGTGCATGCACTGCCTTGAGCCGCTTTGGTTCGAGCCCCGCAGCGCGCAACCCCTCGACCAAGGTCACCAGCTCCCTAGCGGGATACACGAAACAGACCCGTCCACGCGCCCCCACCAAGAGCCGAGCTGCCACCACAAAGTCCAGCAGCTCCCCACATCGTCCCAGCGCCCTCGCCGGCTCTTCAGGCACCCGTCCCCTCCCAGGCGGCACATAAGGCGGATTGCAAACCACTAGATCGGCCTGTCCCCGATGCTTCTCCGCGACTTGCCTCACATCTCCCAGGAGCACCTCCCCAGGGACACCATTGGCCTCCAGGTTCTCTTGCGCCAGTGCTGCTACTGCAGCATCGATTTCCACGAGCGCCACCTGCAACGCCCCCCCAAGGTGCACCAGGGAAAGACCTACCGCTCCTGCACCAGCGCCTAGATCGAAGGCTTGCCTTGCTGGACTAGGTCGCACGGCAAAGGACGCCAACAACACAGCATCCTCGTTTGCCCGGTACCCAAACCCACGAGCTGGCTGTTTCAATCGAACGCGCCCCTCGAACAGCGTGTCGTCGGTTGTTTCCACGTTACCTGCCGCACGCCCCAAGGATCTGTTTCATGTCGGTGCTCCCCTGAAGTACCTTCAGCACCCCATCTTGTATCAAGGTCGCCATGCCCCCCGCGCACGCTGCGCGCCGAAGCTCCTCCACGGGAGCCTTTTTTCCAATGGCAGCGCGCAGTCGATCATCCACCACCAGAAGCTCGTGGATCCCTAGTCTTCCCTTGTAGCCTGTTCCGCTGCACGCTGCGCATCCAGGCGCTCGCCACAAACGGAAATCAGCGCCATAGGCCGTACCGACGTCGCGGTCGAAGGCCTCTTGTCCGTAGGCTTGCCGCAACTCGTGGTGTTCGGGTTCGGTCCCAGGCCGCTGTTCCCGGCACTTGGCACAAAGGGAGCGCACAAGACGCTGCGCCAACACGCCTAGGAGAGCGTCGGCGAAACTAAAAGGGTCGAGCCCCATGTCCACAAGCCGAGTGATGGTCTCCGGTGCGCTGTTGGTGTGCAACGTCGACAACACGAGGTGTCCTGTCAACGACGCCTCGACGCCAATGGACGCTGTCTCGTGATCGCGCATCTCGCCCACCATGATCACGTCGGGGTCTGCCCGCAGAAATGAGCGAAGTGCCATGGCGAAGTTCAGGCCGATCTTGGACGCCATCTGTACCTGACGGAGTCCTGGCTGGGTGATCTCGACGGGGTCTTCTGCGGTCCAGATCTTTCGTTTCATCGTGTTGATGGACCCGAGCACCGAGTGAAGGGTTGTGGTTTTCCCTGATCCGGTGGGACCCACCACCAACAGAAGTCCATAGGGTTTCTGCGCTAGGCGGCTGATCTCCGCAAGGTTTCGTGGGCTAAACCGCATGCTTTCGGGGGGAAGAGGCTTGGATGACGCAAGAATCCGCAGGACCACATCCTCGTTTTCCCCTACGGTCGGCATCGTTGCCACCCGAAGCTCGATGGCACCGGCCTTGGCCATGAACCGTATCTTGCCATCCTGAGGTTTGCGACGTTCGGCGATGTCGAGCGCTGCCATGATCTTGATACGTGCCACCACGGGCTTGCGCAGCGCGGACGGGAACTCTTGGTACTGCTCGCATTCCCCGTCGATGCGAAACCGCACGCGTATTTTGTGTTCTGCACCGTTCGGCTCGATGTGGATATCGGACGCGCCTTGTTTGTAGGCGTCGATGATCATCCGGTTGACCAAGCGGATCACGGTGCTGTCCGACTCACTGACCTCTTGTTCTTGGGTGTCGAGCTTGGAGTCGGCGACTTCTTGGGCCTCGAGCTCCTGGAGGAGCGAGTCCATGCCCTGGTCCATGGATTCGCTTTCGAGACGAGCAAGCGACTCGAGGACATAACGTCGCAGCTGGCTTGGGACCACCATGATCTCTTCGACCCGTCGGCGGACATGGAAACGCACGGCTTCGATAGCGTCGACTGCCAGCGGGTCGCTGATGGCCAAGGTGAGCGACTTGGAGTCGGCCTTGACTGCCAAGACTCCGTGTTTTTCCATGATCTCGCGAGGGAGCTGGGAGGCCGCGGCGGGGTCGATGGAGTACTTGTCGAGATCGACCAGCTCGATGAGAAACTTGTTGGCGAGTGTGGTGCAGAGGACCTCCTCACTGACCACACCGAGCTCGACAAGGACCTCACCGATCCGTTTGCCTTTGCGTTTTTTCTGTTCGGCGAGTGCGGTGTCGAGCTGGTCTTTGGTGATCCAGCCCGCGCCGATCAGGAGCTCGCCGAGCCGAAGACGTTTCCGTTGTTGGAGGTCGACGGCTTGCTCGACAGCGTCAGGGTCGACATTGTGCCGTTCGACCAGAATTTTCCCGAGAGAAACACGTTGTCCGACCTGATAGGCTTGAAGGCCCTGTTTGAGAGTGGTGGCACTCAGAGCGCCGCTTTTGATGAGGAGCTCGCCAAGAGGGGCAGCGTCCTCTTTTGCATTGATCCCGTGGGCGTAGAAGAAGAACTGTTCATAGGGGCTGGAGGGTTCCATGGGAGTCGCAAAGAACCCAAGGTGATTGGACAGCGCGGTGGCATCGGCCTCGACGCGAAAAAGCCGTCCGCCGGTCACGTGGATTTTAAGCTGCTTTCGTTTGATCTGGGAGCGGCTAGCGGTCCCCTCGGCGCGATGAAACGCGACGTAGGCGATCTGCTCGCCGGCGACCAAGCGCGCGTCGCCGTCGTCGGTGCGGAGTTGGAGGTCGGGATGCTGCGGAGAGAAGCTTCCTATGGTTCCGGTTACTTCTGTCCCCGCGACGAGCCCTACGGTTACCTTGATTGTCCTTGGTTTCGACGAGTTCACGGGGGCATTCTGGCGCAAGCGAGGGCTTAGGGGATATAAAGCGCCTCCGTTGACCATTGTTTTACCTCTTGAAGAGTCGTGGCGTGGGGTTCTTGATGCGGTGGCCCGCGAACACAGATGGCCGACCTCTCGTGACCCGGAGCGTCTTGGTGCGTCCGTGGCGGCGCTCTCTGCGTCGTACAACGGTCTATCCGACATGCCGACCACGGGCGAGCGTGCCCTCGCAGCGCGGCTGGGGTTTTCCTTTGCTCGCGACGTACCGAAGGCGGCTGCGGCGGTGCGCGAGGTGGTTTGCCACCTTGGTCTCGACCAGGAGACGCCGGTGCGTTTGCTCGATGTAGGCGCTGGTCTTGGCGCGATGACCTGGGGGGTGCTTCGTGCACTTCGCGGCCATGGGCATGCCCAGACGATGGAGGCGCTCTGGATGGACACGGACGCACGTGCGCTAGCCCTCGGGCAGGCGATTGTGGAGCATAGCGGGCAGACTGCGCTGCAGGTTCGGCATCTGGTGCAACGGGTCCATGCGCCTGCGGGTCGTTTTCATCTCGTGCTGATGGGGCAGGTGCTGAGCGAGCTAGACCGGGAGCTTGAGCCGAACGAAGACAAACGTGCCGACCGTCATGCAGACCTCCTGATGGGTTTTGTTGACCTTCTGACCCCTGACGGGGCCCTGGTGGTGGTGGAGCCGGCACTGCGTGATCGAACGAGGCACTTGCATCGGGTGCGCGATCGGCTGGTGACTCGGGGGGTCCCGCTCTTTGCTCCATGCCTTCACGACCGTGGTTGTCCTATGCTAGAGACTCGCGACGATTGGTGCCATGAGAAACTTGCGGTGGACCTGCCGTCGTGGCTTGTCCCTGTTGCCCGGGTTGCAGGGCTTCGGTACCAGGGGCTGACGTTCAGCTACGCGGTGTTTCGACGTAGCGCGGGCAAGGTTGGCGACAGGTTGGGGGGAGCGGGCAAGCTGCGTGTGGTGTCCGATCTGCTGCGGACCAAGGGGAAACGGGAGGTTCTTCTCTGCGGCGACCTTGAGGGGCGCTGTTTGGTTCGGACAACGCGGCTCGATCGCGATGGGACTTTAACCAATGCTGCGTTTGAGACGCTGTCGCGAGGCGATCTCGTGAGGGTCGAGGGGGCAACCTGTGGTGTGCATGGGGTCCGCATCGAGCGGACAACGTTGGTAGAGCGGAGTGTAAGGGAGTCCCCAGGAAATCTGCCCCAAGCCCGTGGCATCGGTACCGCGACCGTGAGGGAGCGGTGAAGCTCGCAAGCCCCGTAGGTCCGAATCGCAGGTCCGAACTGCGACCCCCTCGACCCAGGGCTTCCCCGCTCGGGTGCTCCTGATCGCATCAAGGTGGAACAGTGGATCGATCGGTCGAAGAGCAGCCCCCGGGTGAAGTTCACCCCCGAAGTACCGTCACCCGATACCCCTTGGCCGTCGACGCCTCCTCGAACCGACCCCGTTCCTCAAAGGGGACTCCCCCCTTACTGCGTCGGTCAAAGAGCACCAGCACTCCCTCCTGCAGACCGAGGCGATCCAAGTAGCTCTCCAACTGTTTCAGCCCTTGTGCCAGCGGGTCGGCCTTCTTGTCCGCCCAGGTCTTTAGCT
>CAITRH010000035.1 GCA_903894755.1 uncultured delta proteobacterium | reverse complement strand
CTGGGGGGGTGAGGTCTGGAGAATGTCGAGGGAGAGGGGGGCTGGGGGGGTGAGGTCTGGAGAATGTCGAGGGAGAGGGGGCTGGGGGGGGTCATTCGAGCCCCCGCACCTCGTAATCCTCGATCACCGGATTGGCGAGCATCGCGTCGCACATCTTCTCGAGACGCTGCTTCAGATCCGGCGCCGCCGCGTGCTCCTGGTCGATCTCTATCTCCAGGATCTTGCCGACCCGTACCCCCTTGACCCCGTCGAATCCAAGCTTGCCTAGCGCCCGCTTGATTGCGTCCCCCTGCGGATCCAACACCTCGGGCTTGAGCCGTACCACCACCGTCGCTCTCATCGTCTCGCTCCTAAGTTGCGCAGTGTTCGCGTCATTCGTTCGCGCGGCGGCTCCGTGTCGGGTACGAACTGCTCGCCCGTGATCCCCTCGTAGGCCGCGATGTAACGCTCCGCGGCCCCAAGCCGTACTTCATCGGGCAAGGACGGCGGGACACCGTCGCCTCGGTACCCGAGACCCGCGTAGTACCGACGTACAAAATCCTTGTCGAGAGGTTCCGGATCGACGCCTCGCGCAAAACGGTCGTCGTACGTCGACGCGCTCCAAAAGCGCGACGAGTCCGGCGTGTGCACCTCGTCGATCACCACCAAACGCCCATCCAGGGTCCTCCCGAACTCGTACTTGGTGTCGACTAGGATCAGCCCGCGCTCCGCCAAAAGACGCTGCCCCTCGGTGAACAACGCCATCGCTAACTTGGCGGCTTCATCGAAGTCCCACGCGGTCACTAGACCCGTGGCGAGGATCTGCTCGCGTGACCCGCTGATGTCGTGCTCCCCAATGGGCGCCTTGGTCGCAGGGGTCAGGATCGGACTTGCAAGACGTTCGTGTTTTCTTAGCCCCTCGGGAAGCAGATGCCCGCAAAACACCCGCACGCCTCGTTCGTAGTGGGTCCAAAGGCTGGTCGACGTGGTCCCGGTCGCATAGGCGCGGACCACCATCTCCACGAGAAGCGGCGTGCACTCCAGACAGAGCAGCGCGTTGGGATCGGGAACGCCCACCAGGTGATTGGGGACCACGTACGCCGTCTTTTCGAACCACCACGCCGCAAGACGCGTAAGCACCTGGCCCTTGAAAGGGACCGTGCCGAGGATCCGATCGAATGCGCTGATACGGTCCGTGGTGACCAACAGCCGTCGGCCGTCGCCTAGCGAGTAGTTGTCGCGGACCTTGCCTTCGTACTTGGGACCAAGCTCGGTGAAATCGGTCGCGTCGAGAGGGTGCGCCAGTGCGTCTTCGAGGACATGTCGTTCGACCATGTGGAGGGTTCAGTCCTTTCCTGCGTCGGCGGGAGCGACCCGGATCTGGGCGAGGGACGCTTCATCGATGGTAACGGGATAGCGCTTGCGAAGCTCGGCGAGGAGGTCGTCTTCTTTGGCCCGAAGGAGCTCTTGGGCGAGCTTGATCCGAAGGGTGCGCTCGACTTCAAGAAACGTACGGTCGTGCGCCTCGGACTTCTGCGTGAGCCTCACGAGATAGAACTTCCCTGCGGCACGAACGACACGGGGGAGCATCTCGCCGACCTTGCCGATCTCGAAGCCGGCCACGCGTACGGGCTCCGGGATCTTCGGATTGGTGCCGCGAGGATCGCCGGGGGGGCTGACCATACCGAAGTCGCCAGCGAGGTCGACGGGCACGGGCGCTTTGGCTTGCGGGTCGACGGAGAGCTTGCGAACGAGCTCTCCCCAAGCCGTGGCGGAGGAGGCTTTCTTGGCTTCCTCGAGGGCGCTCTTGGCGGCGGCTTCGGTGGGGAGGACCAGAAGCGACAGGCGTCGTCGTTCGGGGTCTTTGAAGTCACCGCGGTGGGCGTCGTAGTAGGCGCGCACGTCGGCTTCGGGGAGCTCACTTGGGGAGGGGACCGTCTGGCGGATCTCGCGAAGGAGGACATCGCGCAGGACCATGCGGAGCTCTTGTTCGGCGACGGGGTCTTTGTCGTAGCCCTTTTCGACGGCTTCGTCGGCGAGGAGCTGGACATTGATCATTTCGTTGAGGAGCTCTTTTCGGCGCTCAGGGGACTGGTAACGAAGGCGGCTGAAGGAGTCCATGTGCTCGAGGGCGGCGGCGAAGTCTCCGAGGGTGATGGTTTTGTCGCCGACCTTGGCGAGGACCTGAGAGGCTTGTTCTGCGGTGAGGTTGGCCGCGGTCGCACTGCCGGCTTCACCGGGGGAGGTTTTGTCTCGGCAGCCGCAGCATGCCAAGGTGGCGAGGAAGATGAAGAGCGGCGCACGCACGAGGGGGCCGTCTACTACGGCGCGCTACCTGGCGGCGAGGTATGTTCCAAGCACCGCGACCGTGAGGGAGCGGTTAGGTCGGGTTAGGCCGGCTTGGAGAGCTTCACCGCTACCTCAAGGTCGCGGTACCAATACCACTGGGGAGCTCCCCACCTCCAGAACAACGGAAGGTGTGGGAAATGACGCGCGTGAAGAGGAGTTTCATCCCTGAGGTCTGCGCTTGAAAGGTTTGACGCGTGGCTTCTGGCCCTTTGAGATAGCGTGGGTCCATGACACACGAGCTCCTAGCAAGAATTACCTGGGATGCAGACGTAATGGGCGGACGTCCCTGCATCCGCGGGATGCGCGTTACCGTTGGCACCCTTGTCGGGTTGCTCGCTGCGGGGCACACGGTCGACGAGGTTCTGGAAGCGTACCCCTATGTCGTGCGCGAGGACGTGCTCGCCGCACTGTCGTTCGCTGCGTGGCGTTCCGAGGAGGTTGAACTGCCTCTGAAGGTGTCATGATCCTCCTGATCGACATGAACCTGTCTCCACAGTGGGTGGCGTTCCTGACATCGCGTGGCGTCGAGTCGGTGCACTGGACGAGTGTCGGCGATCCGCGCGCCGAAGATCGGGTGATCATGGCGTGGGCGCGTGAACACGGTCAGGTGGTCTTCACACACGACCTCGACTTTTCGGCACTGATGGCGGCAACGGAGGCTACGAGTCCGAGCGTGTTGCAACTTCGTACGCAGGATGTTTTGCCTGCGGCAGTCGGGGAGGAAGTCGTGAGTGTTCTGCGGCAGCATCAGGGAGCGCTGGAGCGCGGAGCATTCATCACGATCGACAAAGTGAGGGCGCGCCTTCGCATCCTGCCGCTGGTGCCGCGGTTTGGTGGTCGCGCACCTGGCTGAGCCAACGTCTGACAGCTGCCCCCCGGTGATGAGCACTGTTGCCGCCTCGGGGACCAGCAAGATGTGGAATCCTAGGGACGTCTTGGCTCCGATCGTCTTGGCGACGTGGTCCTCGACCTCGACGGACCGCAGCTGCTCGAATGGCTCGCGGACCCAGAAGCCAAGTGCCCCGCTGTCCCCGGTCGGACCGCCAGAGAGGATGAGGACTGCGGGGCCAGCGGAACGTCGATCGGAGCGCCCTCGAAGCCCTAAGCCTCGTCATCAAGAGCCAACGAACGTGGCCTAGCTGTTGCGCGCCGAATACCGTCCCGATAGCCTCGTCTCCATGACCTGCTTTCGACGTGTTCTCTCCAGTCCGCACGGCCGCGTTCTTCCATCCCTCTTCTTGCTCGCCGCCGCGTGCGGAGGCGCTCCACCGCAACCCAATTTCCCCTTCGGCCGACCCGTGTAAGGACGTCGAGCTCCAAGTCGAGCGCGTCTGGTCCGCCGGCGTTCGCGCGCAGGTCCTCGGCTACGGCGGAGGGATCGAGGCGGGCGAGCGCCAGGACATCGTCAACAAAATGGACGCCATCAGCGAAGACTGGGTGCGCCTACGCCTCGCGGTCTGCAACGACTTTTACAAGCGTAAGCTCATCACCCAAGACGACTATCAGCGCCAGGTGAAGTGCTTCGACGACCGCCTCGACCAGCAGCGAAAGCTCGTGACGCTGCTCCAGGGGCCCGACACGTCCAGCGCAAGCAAACTTCGACAAAGATGTCGAGCGCTTCTGGTCTCACTCGACGAAGACCGAGGTGCGACCGGGGAGTATGCCGAGACGCTCACGGAGCGCGTGGTCACGAAGATGGACGCGGTCACGCGTGACTGGGTCATGATGCAGGAGTAGGTCTGCAAGGACACGGTTGTCCGCAAGATCACGCCGCCGGAGGCCTACACCAAGGTTGCTGCGTGCATGCGGGTCGCCCTCGTGTCGCAGCGAACGCTCATCGAGGCGATGCGCAGTCCTAAGAAGGAGCAGGTGTTCAAGCTCGACGAGGCCATCGCGGGGATCTCACGAGACAACGGCGAGTGCCAACATCGACTTAAGGCAAGGCAAGTACGCGGAGGCGCTCGAGTGGTATGGCAAGGCTCTCGCCATGTACGAGAATGTCCTCGGCAGGGAGCATCCGTCTACCGCGAGAACGTACATGGGCATCGCCATCGTGTACCAACTGCAAGGCAGGTACGCCGAGGCGCTCGAGTGGTATGGCAAGGCTCTCGCCATCAAAGAGAAGGTCCTCGGCAGGGAGCATCCGTCTACCGCAAGGACATGGAACAACATTGGGCAGCTTTGCACCGAAAAGGCCTACGAGCCCGCGTGTGGGTTCCAGAGGCAGCACCCGCGGTAACGGCCTTTGGGGACAGGGGGGACCCCCATACGCGTCAACCAGGTATTCGCCGCGGTCCTACACCGTCCACAGTGGGGAACGGTTCAACCCTGCGGTTCTCAATGTAGTTTTGGTTGACACGGTCAGCCGGCTTCGGCCAACAGGTCTTCGGCGCGGGGGACAGAAACGGCGCGTTCTACCCAGCCTTCGAGGCGGTGGCGGTCGTCGCAAGCGAGGATCGCAGTGCGGGTTTCGTCGGTCACCGGGATGGCTCGGGCGTGCAGTACGCGGAGAACTGCCGCGGCCAAGGCGTTGCGCTCGCCGACCTCGATGCCACGCTTTTCGCCGACCTCGATGCCACGCTTTTCGCCGAGCTCAATGCCTCGCTCTTCGCCACGCTTTTCGCCGACCTCGATGCCACGCTTTTCGCCACGCTCTTCGCCGAGCTCGATGGCAGCCCCCATTTCAATCCGGTAGGTCGCTTGCGACATCTCCCGCTCCCTGGCCAGCT
>CAITRH010000034.1 GCA_903894755.1 uncultured delta proteobacterium | reverse complement strand
CGTGACACATCCCGCCGCTGCGTCACTCTTCGATTTCCCATGTCCGGCTGTCATGATGGCGCCAGCTTAGCGATCGCCCTGGACACCTCAAGAACGCGGGTGACGGGGCGGCTACGTCCAGGAAACGCACTGAATAGAGGATGTCCGAATGGCGCTCCTTGAGCACCTCGTCGACAAAGCTTCCCGGTTCCACGCGAAGGGTGTTCAAGTCGAGCCGCTTCACAAGGGCCGGGGGAAGCATCGTCTGAAGCTCGCCTCGGGCGTTTTCCACGTCGGTGAAAACGTTTTTGATCAGCCCGTCGTGGGGCGTTGTGGTCATGCCGGCGTGCTAGACGGGGTCGGCGTTGCAGGCAAATATCCCGTCGTTGGGGCAGCCGAGCCTACGACGACCACAACGAAGGTCACGGGACACCTATTTAAGGAGCCCACGGAACCTCCTCGGCGCCTCGCATCGGCCGAAGTTTCCGTGACGGTACCTCCTCGGAGGCGTCATGAAACGTCCTCTCGGGTGACGGTGCTGCCGTTCAACCTCGTCGCCGCGACAAAACCCACCACGGAATGCGCAAGGCGCGCACGATCCGAATGCTTCCGCGCGAAAGAATTCCTGTTCGCACCGCCACCTCCGCTCACCGACGCGAAGTGGGTTGCCGATGGGGCGTGCCACAGGGTTGCTTCCGTCACGACATTTCTCGCGACCATGAGGCATGTCCCGTTCACCTTCACGGGATCGGTCGGCGCGATCAGGTCGCCGGGCTCACCGTCCCAAAAGTTGTCGAGCCGCTCGGCCCTCGAGAATTTTCCGCAACGAAATTTCTCGCGGCCGGCGAGCGCGACAAAGTTTCCGTATGCCAAAAGTTGGGGCGCAAGCCTGCCGGCATCCACCGTCACCCAGGTCGCCGATGTCATTGGCGCGCATGGCCCATTCCTTGGTCTTGATCAGGTCGGGCAAACACGGCAGACACACCTCGATGTCGTGCGTCGTTGAGCTTTTCGATATCGTCGAAGTGAATCCAGCGGTCGTAGTCGTAGGTGGCTACGGGAAGACCGAGGAGCACCATGGCTTTCCTTCTGATGAGCAGGACGCGAGCCCGCTGTTCAGGCATTGGTGAAGGCTGGTATCTCCGTTGCAGTCTTCGGCGCCGGCTGGCCTTCGGGGACACTCTCCGACCGTGACATGGTGAAACTCTTCAATCGAAGCCGTGTCAACCTCGGATTGGGTGACATGCACTATTCTCGAACGCTTACCAACCTCAAGGGACGCGATTTTGAAGCACCTTCCGTCGGGCGGAGCGCATATCTCACCGCCTTCAACAGTGACCTCGTCGATTGCTTCACCATTGGTCGCGAGATATGCTGCTACCGCGGTATTGACGAAATGATCGAGATGATCCGTCGACTTCTTGCTGATGACGGGTACCGCAGTTCCGTCGCCCACGCCGGTCGACAACGGTGCATTGCTGAACACACCTGGCTTGATCGCTACCGGCAATTGCTGACGGGACTAGGTCTCCTCCTGGAAGGTGGGGCGACAGACGATGCGGTTGCCGGTCCGCCGTGCGAACGGTAAGGCCTACCACCGCTGGTACCCCCGCGAAATACGAAGGATCAGTTGGAACCTATGATATCCCGCAGCCAAATTTCCGGGCCCGCAATTATCGTTGTTGCACCATGGACGTCGGCAGGGCCAGCGTCAAACCCGATGGACCACTCTCTAGGAACTCCATGTAGTCGTACGGAAAGGAACTTGGTGCTCACGGAAAGGAACTTGGTGCTCAAGAATCTGGGCGAGTTGGTGGGCGACCTCGCTCGCTAGGCGAAAGGCCATCAACGAAGTAAAGTAATCGGCAACAGTAAGGGGCCCGAGTGCGGAACGGGTAATCCCCAAGAAGAAGGGAGAATCTGTAAATGAGAACGCGGCTTATTGATTTTGGCAAGAACGTCTATTCACAGTGGGGTGAGGACGGGATCCTCGAGAAGGTATTCGAGGAAATTGGCCCGGGGCAAATATGTGTGGAATTCGGCGCGTGGGATGGGTTTCATCTGTCGAACACCGCGAATTTGTGGACTCATGGCTGGAAGGGGGTTCTCATCGAAGGAAGTCAGGAACGGTATCGCCTCCTGAAAAAGAACACTGAGGGGCATGATGTAGCCGCGATCTGCCGCATGGTCACCCATTCGGGGCCCGATACGCTTGAGGCCATCCTACGAGACCAAGGTCTCACTGACCAGGTCGACCTGCTTTCAGTTGACATTGATGGGGACGACTATTACATCGTCGAAAGCCTGAAGAAACTTCGCCCGCGCGTCATAGTCTGCGAGTACAACCCAAGAATTCCGTACTTCGTGGACCTTCGTGCGGAGCCGGGGAGTCGCTTCGGCTGCTCGGTCGCCGCGCTGATGCGACTGGCGACGGACAAAGGATATACGCTGGTGGCGATCACTAGAACGAATTGTGTGTTTGTGCGCAATGCCGAGGTGGCAAAACTCGCCGAACGCTACGAAGTCTCGGTTGAACAACTCGCTGTCTGGGAAGACGTGAACTTCGTACTAAGCGATTACGATGGAGATTATGCGGTCGTAGGGACGGGAACGGAGACACCGCAGTACTCAAAGCCCCTTCCGGTCAGTCCTCATTGGGTCGGCGTTTCAGAAGGAAATGGTGGTCTTCACAAGGGATATGGCGGCGCGGCGAGCTCGAAGGGTGTGGCATCGGATCAAGGCACTGGCAGGTCGGTGAGAGTTGTGGGCTCAGGAGATGGAGCAGACGAACGCAAGGCCGCGAAGGCTCGGGCGGAGTAGAAGCCCCCCTTGACCCTCCACATCGTCCTCACCGGCCAGTTCGCCCACCCGATGTACGAACCCGCGTGGGTCCACGCCCTCGGTACGCTCGGCCACCATGTCCTCCCCTTCCCTTGGACCCCCTTCTTCGGCCGCTTCGGAAAGCTCTTCACCCGCGCCGAACACCGTCTCCTCCTGGGCCCGGACCTCTGGCGCTTCAACCGCGCCCTTCACGAATTCGTGCTCCAGCACCGTCCCGAGGTCCTTCTCCTCTTTCGCGCCACCCACGTTTGGCCCTCGACGGTCCGCTCCCTTCGCAAAAAGCTCCCCCACCTGCTCGTCGCCACCTACAACAACGACGACCCCTTCAGCCCTGACGCAGACCGCTTTTATTGGCGTTTGTACCGCGCCGCCGTCCCCTACGCCCAAATCCACATGGTCTATCGAAAACACAACCTCGACGACCTCCGCCGACTCGGTGCCACCGACGTGCACCTGGTTCGGTCCTATTTCCTCCCTGAGAAGGATCACCCGGTCGCCCTGACCGAAGAAGAAAGGCGCGAACTCGGTTGCGACGTGGTTTTTGCCGGCCATTACGAAGCGGACGGTCGACTCCCTTACATCGAGCGCATCGCTGCATCGGACATCGATTTCCGTCTGTTCGGCACCGGCTGGGAGCGGGTGAGCCAAACGGGCCCCCTGCGGCGCTTTCATCCGGTCCGCCGATTGAACGGTGACACCTACGCTAAAGGGGTTTGTGCAGCCAAAATCGCGTTGTGTTTCTTGTCCACCCTCAACCGAGACACCTACACGCGTCGCTGTTTCGAAATCCCCGCCATGGGGACCATGCTGCTCGCCCAACGCACCCAGGATCTCGAAACCCTGTTTGTTCCGGGCGTCGAGGCGGACTTTTTCTCCTCAACGGACGAAATGATGCACAAGATTCGCCACTACCTCGCCCATCCCGAGCTCCGACAAAGCGTCGCTTCCGCCGGACTGCGCAAGGTTCACGAAGCGGGGCACGATGTCCTTTCGCGGATGCGCCAGGTCGAGTTCATTTTGACTCTCCCCCGACATTGAACCGTCCACTCGCCGGAACGGCTGCCAGTCAACTGCGAGCCGACGAGCCCGGCTTCACTCGCACGCGGTCATCTCAGCAAGAAAGGTCTCTGATGCAATGTCCTGTTCGTGCGGCCAGGTTACCGCCCCGTACAGGATGGCGACCTGAGCGAAGTAGTGGACGTCACGCAACTCGCGGAAGACCCCGTGGTCCAAATAGGGCTTCATGTCGAATATGCCCTTCCGACCGCCTTCGAGTTCGACGTAGATTCTGTAATCTGCCAACGGCTTGACGCGCTTTAAGTCCCAGTCCACGGCGGCCTCACAAGGGTTCGATTTTGTATGGAATCTCGCCACCAGCGGCAAGCTCCCAGTCGGCAACGAGCTCATCATGGTGCAACTCCATCCATGCCTGTACCAAGCGAAGTTGCTTACGAGGCAACTCCCGCCAGCACTTCGCCGTCTTCTAGCCTTCGAGTGGCGGAGCTTTTGCCGCTCTTGGCCGTCGGGTGCATCGTCGCCATCGACGTGGCGAAGATGAAGATAATGGTGGCGCTGGCCACGGTGGCCGGAGAGGTGGTGAAGCTGTTTCGATTCGAGCACCGACGGAAACAGAGGCCTTCCTGAAGATCGTCGAGGGCTTCGTGAAGGACTTGGAGCGGAGAAGGTGAAGGCGGCGATGGAGCCAACGGGAACGTCACTCCCCCAGCGCGAACGACGATCCCCACGTGTCGATTTCGTGTTGACTCTCTCGGTTCCCCCCATTTATGCTCGGAATCTCCGTCGGACAAGGCACCACCATGACCCAGAAGCAAACGATCCACCGCGTCATCGTCGTACATCACCTCAGCGCGCACAAGCACATCCCAACGTCTTTCTACAAATCCCGAGGAGAGGACGGCCATGTTGGCTACCATCGAAGGGGGTTTCGAGCGTGGAAATGGGGATCTACGTGAAGTCCCCCCAAGGCGTCCTCGAGCCGCGGATGCTCCCGTTAGCCAGTTTGATTCGAAAGACAGGAAATGGCAATAATCGAAGGCTTCCGCGTGCAAAACTACCGTGCCTTGCGCGACGTGACGCTGGGTAAGCTGTCAAGTCAACAGGACGGCGAGCCGCTGACACCATTTACCGTGGTCATTGGCAAAAACGGAGTTGGCAAGAGCACACTGTTCGATGCGTTCGGCTTCGTCGCCGACTGCCTGTCGCATGACGTGGAAACCGCTTGTGACATGAAGCAGCGTGGCGGATTCGACCGCCTGCGCTCAAAGGGCAGGATGGATCCTATTCGCTTCGAAATATATTATCGCGAGGCCACCGGCGAACGCCCCATGACCTACGAGCTCGCGATTGCCTTGGATGATTCCGGTCGTCCATTCGTCGAATCGGAGCTTCTCAAGCAACGGCGCAAAGAGGAGAAACATGGCAGGCCCTATCCGTTTCTTCGTCTCCATCACGGCAAGGGGATGGTCTGGGCCGGCGAAGAGGCGGTTGAAACTGAGGGAGGTGAAGACCCGCTTCAAGCGTCTGTCGAACTGACCGATTTGCGCCAGTTGGGCATCGCGACGCTGGGCACCCTCAAGGAGCACCCACGCATCAAGCAGTTCAGGGACTTCCTGAAGGGTTGGTATTTGTCCTATTTCTATCCCGATGCCGCCCGTAGCTTGCCATCGGCGGGGCCGCAGAAGCACCTTAATAGCCATGGGGACAACATTGGCAACGTTGTCCAGTACATGGAACGTGAGCACGGAAATCGCTTCAAGCTGATCTTGGATCGCATCGCGGCCAAGATTCCAGGCATCAAGAGCATCGACACCAAGTCGACGCTCGACAATCGGCTGGTGTTGCGGTTCAATGATAGCGCATTCGACGACCCCTTCTATGCCCCGCAGATGTCTGACGGCACACTGAAGATCTTCGCCTACCTGCTTCTGATGGAAGACCCAGACCCGCCACCGTTCATCTGCATAGAGGAACCGGAGAATGGTTTGTACCACAAGCTTCTAGAAACCTTAGCGCAGGAGCTCAGGGCGCACGCTACTGGCAAGAGGAACGCGCCGCAGATTTTCGTTACCACCCACCAGCCCTATTTTGTTGACGCCCTATCACCAGCTGAAGTCTGGATTCTCGACAAGGGCAAGGATGGCTACTCGACGGTGCGTCGCGTGTCCGATCTGGAAGTGGTCCGGAATCTAGTGGAAGAGGGTTTGCCCCTGGGGGGCCTTTGGTACAGCGACTATCTTGAGGCGACTTGATGCATATCGAGGTGCTGGTTGAAGACAGCTCGGGCGAGAAGCTATTGCAATTGCTCTTGCCAAAACTGCTGGGAGCCCAGGGTGATCCGCACACATGGCGCTTGCATTCGTACAAAGGAATCGGTCGCATCCCAAAGAACCTGACAACCAAGGCGGATCCGGCCAAGCGGATCCTGCTTGAGCGGCTACCGAGATTGCTGCGCGGCTATGGCAAGACCGATGGCATCGACGCCGTGGTGGTCGTACTGGACCTGGACAAGCGCAACTGCACGGGTTTTCTTCAAGAGCTCAAGACTCTTTCAATGGGATGTCTCCCGGCGCCGCCCACGCTATTCCGTCTGGCGATCGAAGAAATTGAGGCATGGTACCTTGGGGATCAAGAAGCGCTGAGAAGCGCCTATCCGCGCGTCAAGGACGACGTGCTAAACCGCTACGAGCAGGACAGCGCATGCGATACCTGGGAACTGCTCGCCGATGCTGTGTATCCTGGAGGATCTGCGGCAATCAAGAAGGCTGGATGGCCTTTACCGGGGCAGATTAAGCATGAGTGGGCCGAAAAGATCGGGCCTCAGATGACCTTGGACAACAACGCATCCCCCAGCTTCTGCAAGTTCCGCGACGGACTGCGCAGTTTGACCCGTTTGCGCTAGCGCCAGAAACGAGTTGGACGATGAATGCCCACAAGTTAGCCCCCGTCGCTCCCCGTCGATGCGCCGGGTTTCTTGGCTCCCATCCGGTCCCGGTAGGGACGACCCTTCGCTGACCTAATTGTCAGCTCGGGCCGCCGCCCGGACAGAACCCGGCGCGCGGTTTTCCCGCACCGGACTCCCACCTCGGGTCGACGGAGTGGCCACCTCGGGTCGACGGAGTGGCGTTGCAAAGGCTTGCCGTTCCTTGCGCCCGGCGAAGATCAGTGTCGTTAACGTCATGAAACTGGACATCGAGGGGATGGTGTTTCGTGTGCCGAAGCACTTCTTCGACAATGCCTCCCGTGGTGTCTGGCCGTGGTTCATCCAATTCGAGTATCTGCAGATCCATCAGGTGTCTGCCGGGGGGGCGACGTGCTCTTGGTCGCCTTTATCCCCTCGCCATCACTGAGCCCCAGTTGGACACTCGCGTTCCTTAGCCCGGTCGGCCTCATCGGCTTCTACGACTTGGCTGTCGGTCGTGCTAAACCAAACCCATCTTGAAAACCGCAACTTTCTCTCGTCGAGTCCCTCGCATCCAGATCGCCGCCCAGGACCCAGTCCTGGGCTGAATTGTGCCGCCCCTTCGGGGCTGACGATCAACGCGTGGGGTCCGTTCCATCCAGGTCAACTCGCGTTCTCTGGCAGCCCCGAAGGGGCGACACAATTCAGCCCAGGACTGGGTCCTGGGTCGCGGGGGTCGCGGTTCGGACCCCTGGTCGGACCTGCAGTTCTCAAGATGGGTTTGGTTTAGGAAGGGCGAGCGAGGAATACTCCTGTATTTTGAGCGACCCGACCGACGATTTGTGGCGCGCAGCAGCTTTGCGGCGAAGCTAGCTACATGGGCTCGAGAAGCCACTGGCGAAGCGGCTCGAAGACGTCGCCTTCCACATGTTTGCCCGCAAAAAGCGTGTAGTGG
Source organism: uncultured delta proteobacterium (assembly GCA_903894755.1). Classification (GTDB taxonomy): domain Bacteria; phylum Myxococcota_A; class Polyangia; order Polyangiales; family Polyangiaceae; genus CAITRH01. The sequence goes on along the minus strand of CAITRH010000034.1, from coordinate 8,510 downwards.
TCGTAGTCCTCGTGCATCCGGTTTTCCAGGCCTGCAATGAGCAGTCTCTTCGGAATCTGCCGCTCGTCCGGCTCACGGCTCCCGTACCGCTGGTACGCTGGAAACACGCTTTCCGATGGCGCGATGCCGTCGATTTTCCCAGCCACAAACAGCGCTGGCATCCGAAACGACGCAAGCGAAGGCAGACGCGCATCGTCTAAAGGACCTGTGTCCAGTAATGGCAACGTGCCAAGAAGCCTCTGGGCTGCCTGTCCTCCAGAAAAGTACCGTTGACATGCTCTTCCACCATCCCGATCGCACAGGGCCTTGGACGGGCCATTGGCCAAAGACTGGGAATGGGCAAGAAAACTGTCGGGAAATGCATAGTCGAGTCCTGCCCCGATAAAAAAGACCTTGCGAACCAACACCCGCCCAAGCCGTCCCTCGGGACTCGCTTGCCGCAATGCCTCGAGAACAGCCTGCGACCCGAGAGACAACCCGCCGAGAAACACCTGTCCCACATCCGAGGCCTTGGCAAGCTCCCTTAGCGCGGTGGCAAGGGCCTCCCCAAGCTCACGAGGGGTCCGCCCCTCGTACTGGTCGGCGTACACCAGCCAAACGGGAAACCCACTGTAGTTGAGAAACGGAATCAAGCCCCCTTCCCTGCCCCGATGCAGGATACCACGGCTCCAGAACACTGGATCGAACAGCACCACCGGCGGCTGTCGTCGCGCATTGCGGTGGGTCAACGGGTAGTAGGTCGCACGGAGCGAAACCGGCGCACCGGTAGTGGCAGCTACCACCGGGATCTGCAGGGTCCTTTCGGCAAGCTGGGGCGCCGCAATCGCCTCGTAGCGGCACCCGGCCAACGCCAGGACCGCTAAGCAAGGCAAACGCCAGGAGTTACTGGGCATCACGTCATCCTTCCTACGCGCGACGTCTGCGACATGGAGCCCCACGAACACATCGGGGACGAGGGGCAGTTCTTTCAGACAGCGGAGGAGAAGGGATTCGAACCCCTGGATGGCAAGCCATCGACTGATTTCAAATCAGTTGCCTTAGACCACTCGGCCACTCCTCCCAACGGACCCGAGACGATAGCCCGTCTCGGTTACTATTGCAAAAGATCCCGATAGCACCGTCCTTCCGGTTCGCCTGCCTCCGTCGGGAGGTCCAACTGAGACCATCCGACTTCCTCGAGTTGTCCAAAGGGATCCCGCGTCCCTTGCCAGCCGGCCCGCTGGTCGAGCAGCTGGGTGAACCCGTTGGTAGCAAGCTGCTGGGCAGCTCGAAGAGATCGTCCTCCTGCAAGGCAGCCTAAGACGATCTTGGTGTCCTTGGCGAAGTTTGCGGTCATGACCTGAAGAAAGTCAGGGTTCACCTCCATGCCAACGTCGGTCTCATGGGCCAGGGGGACATTTATGGCGCCGGCGGGATGTCCTTCGGCAAACTCTCGTTCGCTGCGAACATCGATGTAGACATAGCCTTCGGCCATTTTTTCGAAGGCTTCTTTCGGGGAAATGCGTGCAACGTCGGCCATTGGGTTCTTCTCTGGTTAGACGGAAGGGAGCGCCCACTCGGCGCGCATCGAATTGAGCGACTCTGCGAGGCGAAGCAAGGACGCGGCACGTTCGGGGGAGAGCTTTAGCGCTTGGAAAAGCGGGGCGGCGCTCTTGGTGATCGGCTGCCACTCGGTTCCGATGCCGGCGTGGGCGAGGAGACGGTCGGCAAGGGCAAGGACATAGGCCATTTGCATCGGATCGGTGGAACGCTCGGGGGTGTGATGGTCGAGAATGGCATCGGTCACCGTATCGGAGAGTTTCCACTGTTTGCAGACCCAGGCGCCGATCCATGCGTGGTAGCCGTCGACGGCGATCTTGATCCTGGAGAGAGACGGCGGAGTTTCGCCGCGTACCCGACTGGCCTCGCCGATAATGCCCAGGATAACGGCCTCACCAATGTCGTGGAGCAGCCCACAGAGGTACGCGGCCTCGGAGATTTCGCCACGTGCGCGGTAGATCTCACGGGCAAGCATGCCTGCCGCTTGCGACGCTTCGAAGAGCTCTTTCATGCGCTCGCTGTAGCCAGGCACGCGAAAGAGGCGGGTCCCTGCGACCACCTGAAAGGCGATGTCGCGCACCTGGAAAATGCCGAGTCGGGTAATGGCTCCGCGCAGCGAGCTCAGTGCGGCGCCACGCGCATTGAGAGCCGAGTTGGCAACGGAGACGATCTTGGCAGCGACGACTGGGTCGCGACTGACCGCCACCTCGACCTCTTCGATGGGCACCTCGGGCTTGTTAGCGATCGCCGAAAGCGTGACCGCGATCTCGGGAAGTAGTGGCGGCTTGTACTTTCCCGAGTCGATGACTGCTTTGACGACCTGCGCGATGCGTTCGGCAAACTCGCGGTCTGCATCCGTGATCTCACGTCGCGGCACAGTTAGAACTGGCGCCGACGGGGTAATGCCTGTCCCCGCCCCCGCGGCGACCATACCCTTTATTACCGGTATCTTCCCCGATGGGACCGGCACAACTCTACGGCTATCCTTGTCGGCCATTGCCGAAAGAGCATACTTCACCGCCGCAGCTAGAGTATAAGAACCTGCACTAGGAAGTTCCGCCCATCGCGGAATTCCCGCTGACGCGCCTTGATCTCGGACCGCCCGTTCCCCGCCGCCATCACCGTCGCCTTGGTAGACGGACGCACCCTTTCGGGACGTGTCGCTCAGTTTTCTCCTTATATCCCCGATCTGACGCTCGATGTGGACGACGACGGCGCCGACGTTCGCTCACGGCGGGTCGTCCTGCGAGGAGAGCTCGTCGCCTACGTCGCGTTCCGCTCCGCCCTCGGAGCCCTCCCGCCACGTCCCAACGGCCTGCTTCGGTACCGCATCCATATCGTCGGCGGCAAAATGGTCCCCGTCGAGGCCCCTTCCGGACAGCACTCCAATCCGCTCGGCTTCTATGCCTTCCCCGTCGAAAGCGACTGGGACGTGCGCGAATACTTCTTTTACACCCACGGGGTCTTACGCCGAGAAATCGACGCCCCCATCGGCGAGATGCTCGTGGAACAAGGCATCGTCGCCGAGGAGCAGATCAAGCGCGGGTTGGCGGTCCAGGCCCACGAGCGCTTCCGCTCGCTCACCCAGATCCTGAACGACCACGACAAAGTCTTGCCAGGAGAGCAAGCCGCCCTCGCGCTCCAGCGTCGCCGCCGGCTTCGGCTCGACGAGGTCTTGCTGGAAGCCGGCCTTGCCACCCAGGCCGATCTTGACGTGGCCCTTGCCGAACAGGCCGGAGGAAAAGGGAAACGCTTTGGCGAGATCCTCATGGACCTCGGCATCGTCCGTGAGGAAGACCTGATGAGAACGCTTGCCAAGAAGTTTGGCCTCGAGTTCATCGACCTCGACGAGCATCCCGTGCAGGCTCAGGCCGCCAAAGGGTTCCCGCGCGGGCTCATCGAAAACCTCGGGGTGCTCCCCATCTACGCGGACTCGGCAAAGGTGATCCTCGCCATCAGCGACCCGATGGCGTTCCAGTCGGCCGACCTCCTTCGAAACCAGGTCAAGAAGAACATTGTCGAGGTGCTGGTCGCTCCAAGCCAGCTGCAACGCTACATCGAGCTTGCCCTCACCACGGAGAAACCCTCGGCCCCGCCTATCGACGACGACATCGGGGTCATCCTCAAGGACCTCGCCGATGACGACACCGGGGTTGTTGCCGACGACCGTCCCGAGGAGCCCGAGGTTGGCGAGTCCGACAGTGGCATCATCAAACTTGTCAACAAAATTATTATAGATGCGTTCCGCAAGGGGGCTTCGGATATCCACCTCGAGCCCAATGGACGGGAACGGAACATGGTGGTGCGGTTCCGCATTGACGGCGACTGCACCAACTACCACGAGATACCGCCCGCAGTGCGCAATGCAGTGGTAGCGCGTCTCAAGATCATGGCAGGGCTGGACATCTCCGAACGACGCAAGCCACAGGATGGCAAGATTCGATTTCGCATGAGCGAGAGGGTCATCGAGCTTCGCGTCGCAACGCTTCCAACAGTGGACGACAACGAGGATGTCGTGATGCGCGTCTTGGCGTCGTCGAAACCCCTACCGCTCGACAACATGGGGCTAGCGACGCGAAACCTTCGGGAGCTCAAGGCCGCCATGGATCATCCCTATGGGTTGGTGCTGTGCGTTGGGCCCACGGGATCAGGAAAGACAACGACGCTTCATTCGATGCTGGGGTCTATCAACACGCCGGATCGAAAGATTTGGACTGCAGAAGATCCGGTGGAGATCACGCAGCCAGGACTTCGGCAGGTGCAGGTGAAGCCCAAGGTCGGGTACACCTTTGAAGTAGCGATGAGGGCGTTTTTGAGGGCTGACCCGGATGTCATCATGGTGGGCGAGATGCGCGATCTGGAGACCGCAGGGACCGCCGTGGAGGCGTCGCTGACGGGGCACTTGGTGTTGTCGACGCTTCACACCAACAGCGCTCCCGAGACGATCACGAGGCTTCTCGACATGGGGCTTGATCCTTTCAGCTTTGCGGATGCGTTGATAGCGGTGCTTGCGCAGCGTCTTGCGAGGGCGCTGTGTCCGAAGTGCAAAGTGCAACGTGCTGGGACGTCCGATGAATACGGCGAGGTGGTTCAGGGGTATGGGCAGGAGGCACTGGTGAGCAACCTTAGGATCCGGTCGGTACGCGACTTGACGCTTTGGCGGGCTCCTGGGTGTGGGCATTGCGGCAAAGCGGGGTACAAGGGGCGGCTTGGGATTCACGAGCTTTTGGTGACGGACGACGAGATCAAACGAGCGATTGCTCACAAGACGTCCGTGGCGCAGCTTCGGGAGCTTGCGGTCAAGGCGGGGATGACCACGCTGCTCCAGGATGGAATTGAGAAGGCCATTGCGGGGACCACGGACCTCACGCAGGTCTTTGCGGTATGTGGGAAACGCTAAGGTTGTCGTCTCCTAAACCAAACCTACTTTGAGAACCTCGACATCGTCTTTGCCCGCATAGGTGGGCAAGGACGATGTCGAGGGAGAGGGGGTTTGGGGTGAGGTCTGCGCGAAATTGGGCGCGGAAGCGTAGATCGGACCTGCGGTTTTCAAGATGGGTTTGGTTTAGGTTTGGTTTAAGGCAGGTCGATCACCTTGACGCGCAGCTCCACCAGCTGCTCGGGCGATACCCTCCCAGGCGCGTCCGTCATCAAATCGGTCCCCTTTTGCGTCTTTGGGAACGGGATCACGTCCCGCAGACTGTCCGCCCCGGACAACAACATCGCTAGACGATCCATCCCAATCGCGATCCCCCCGTGCGGCGGCGCCCCAAAACGCAGCGCGTCCAACAAGAACCCGAACTTCTGACGCGCCTCTTCATCGGAAATCCCCAGCGCTCGAAACACCCGCGCCTGCACATCGGGATTGTGCAATCGAATGGACCCCCCCCCAATCTCAAACCCGTTCAACACAAGGTCGTACCGGTAACAAAGTACCCGCGATGGGTCCGTCTCGAGAAGATCTACACAGTCGTCGTGCGGACGCGTGAACGCATGATGCGCTGCTGCCCAGGTCTTGTGCTCCTCGTCGTATTCAAACAGTGGTGGATTGACTACCCACAAGAACTCGAACTTGCCGCCATGCCCCACCTCGGGAATCAACCCCAGCTTCTTGGCCAAATGCACCCGCAGGTTCGCCATCACCGTCTGTACAGTCGACGCTTTCCCAAACTGGAAAAATAAGAGGTCGCCCTCTTTCGCTCCCATCGCCGCGTTGATCGCTAGCCGCAACGACGACGTGATCGTCTTGGCAAGCGGTGACTGTACCCATCCCCCATCCCCGTCTACCTTCGCCCGTGCAAGCCCCTTGGACCCCATCCCCTTGACGTACTCTTCAAGCTTCTCAAGATCTGCCCTCGAGATCTTCGACGCGTACTGGGATGGGATCACGATCCCCTTCACGATGTCGGAAAGCTCTGTGCGCCCTCCTGCAAGCTTGTCAGCCACAGCCTTGAACAGTGGAACTCCCCCACCTTGGTGCTCCGCTACAAGCGACGTCAGATCGGTGTGGGGAAGACCAAAACGGACATCGGGCTTGTCGTTCCCATACCTCTCCATGGACTCCGTAAAAGGCATCTGGGGAAACCTCCCCGTCGGATACAACGTGTGCAAATCGATCCCCAACACGACGTTCCAGATGCGGAAGATCAGCCCCTCCATGACGCGGAAGACGTCATCTTGGTTGACAAAGGACATCTCCACGTCGATCTGCGTGAACTCGGGCTGACGGTCGACGCGGAGGTCCTCATCGCGGAAGCACTTGACGATTTGAAAGTACTTCTCGAACCCGGCGACCATGTAGAGCTGCTTGAAAAGCTGCGGACTCTCGGCCAGTGCGTAGAATTTCCCCGGGCTCATTCGGCTCGGGACCAGGAAATTCCGAGCGCCCCCCGGGGTGTACTTCACGAGCACCGGCGTCTCGAGCTCGAGGAATCCCTGCGTGTCGAAGTAGCTCCGGGTCTCCTGGTGGATTCGATGCCGTACCCTCAAGGTCTTCTGGAGCGGCGCGCGACGTAGATCGAGGTAGCGGTACTGAAGTCGCTTCTCTTCGCTCGTGTCGAGCTTGTCGACGATCTCAAAAGGCGGCGTGTCGGACTTGTTGAACACCTCGAGCTCCACAACGTGGACTTCGATGTCGCCCGTACCCAAACGCGCATTCTTGTTGGTGCCGCGGCTCAATACGACGCCGCGAATGCCGATCACCCACTCGCTCCGCAACGCCTGCGCGCCGCGATGCGCCGTGATGGGACCGTCGCCTTGTCCCTTGAGATCCGGGTCGAACACGAGTTGGGTGATCCCCTCGCGATCGCGGAGATCGACAAAGACGCATCCGCCGTGATCTCGGTAGCTGGCGCACCAGCCGAAGAGCACGACGGTCTGTCCGATGTGTTCGGCGCGTAGCTCCGCGTCGTGATGGGTGCGTTTCAGCTCGTCGATGAAGCGTGCCAAGGGAACCTCCGAGGGAAATCTGAGAGGCCTCCTCTACACGTAGGCGACGGCGACTCCAAGACCCGTCAAGCCGTCTCCTGAAGTCGCGGAGTCCGCGCCCACACGACGGCGCTCACCGCCACGGCAAACGGAAGCAACATCATGGCGACAGGAAGCGGCGCGTGGTCCGCTACAAGCCCCACCAGCGGCGGTGACCACAGATCCCCAAACAGATGGATGGCAAAAATGCACAACGCCATCCCGCTCGCCCGAAGCTCGGTCGGCACACTCCGTAAGAGCGCCGCGTTGATGGGCGACGACAACAAGAACAGCGCCAGCTCGCACGGAAACACCAGCAGGAAAAAGACCGACGCCGACGGCGCCAAGAAACACAAAAGCGCAAGTGGAGCCCCCACCGCGCTCGAGATCATCGCCACCCGAACACTCGCGACGAAGATCGCGTCCTCGCGCTTCTCGCCACGCTGTGTCCGTCGCGCAGCAAGCCGATCGGCCAACGCGCCTCCGAGCGCCGTACCGAGCGCTCCAGACACGACAGTGATGACGCCAAACACGAAGTTGGCCCGTGCAAGGGGCATCTTGTAGACCTGGTAGAGGAACTTCGGAGCCCAAAACGCAAACGCCCCCAGCGCAAACGTGTAGGCGGCGTAACCAAGAACCGTGGCGCGGTAACGGGGACGTGCCATCAGGATCCGCAGGGATCCCCAAGGGCTCGAAAGCGGACGCGCAACCCGCGTTGGCTCGCGCATCAGAAGGCAAAGAAGCGCAAGAAGGAGCCCAGGTCCGCCTGCGACAAAGAAGGCGTGACGCCACCCGTAGTGTTTTTCGACGGCCCCGCCCACGAGATAGCCGATCGCAGACCCGATGGGCGTGGCCGAGTAAAAGACCGCAAGCCAGGTCCCCTTCTTGTCGGGAGGCGCGAGGTCGTCGATGAGCGTCGGCGCCAAGGTTGCGTAACTCGCCTCCCCGACTCCCACCAGGACCCGCGCGATCACAAGAGACACGAGCCCTGTGGAAAGTCCCGAGGCTATGGTGGCGGCACTCCAGACGGCGACGCCGAGGGCGATAAGTCCCTTGCGTGTGCCGCGGTCGGCCAGAGCGCCGAAGACTGGACTGGTGAGGAAATAGCCGAGCAGAAATACCGTGGCTAGGGAGCCGCCGGCAAAGTTTGACAGATGCAGCTCCTCTTGGACCTTGGGCAACACCGCGGATAGGACAAAGCGATCGAGGTAGTTGAGGAAGTTGAGTCCTGTCAGGAGCACCAGAAGTGTCAGAGGGCGCCGAATCATGGTTAGATTTTATCCCGCTTGTCCATCGCCAGACCTCACCCCCCCAACCCCCCTCTCCCTCGACATTGTCCTTGCCCATGCGGGCAAGGACGATCGTCTTCGAGCGAGGGGGGAGGAGAGCCACTTGTACCGCGGTTCCGAGCCCCCTCTCTCGAAGACGATCGGCCTTGCCCGCATGGGCAAGGACAATGTCGAGGGAGAGGGGGTTGGGGGTGAGGTCGGGGTGAGGTCAGATCG
>CAITRH010000033.1 GCA_903894755.1 uncultured delta proteobacterium | reverse complement strand
TCGCCGCTGTCGACCAGTCATACGGTGAGGTCACAATGGCTCGCCCCTGCGCTCCAAGTAGCCGTGCAATGGTCACCAGAAGCTCCCTCGGCGCTGCCACGCAGTCGATCACATTGAGCGCCACCACCAATCCCATGGCCCCTTCTGCAAACGGCGGATACAGCGCATCACAGGCCCAAAAGTCGACGTTCTCTGCCCGCTCCGGTCGATAGGGGAAGCGCCTCCTATGATACACCAGACCGCCCCCTCGACGCGCATACTGGACCTCGCCACGACGCAGCACAGACGACGCCAGTCGCAACATCCCATAGCTCATATCAATGCCCAGCACGAGATCGTCTGTCCTCTCGGCAAGCGCAAACGTCCCCCCCCCAACAGAACAACCAAGGTCGATCGCAGGACCGCGTCCCCAAGGGGCCGCAAGGCTTAGACCCGTGTCCAGTAGACGACGTATCGAGCCTGGTCGTGGCTCCGCTGCCGGTTCGTCGGGATCCTCCAATGCGTAGTGGTCCCAGGCGTAGGCGCTCACCTGGTAGCGCAGCAGATCCATCGGGGAGCCCGGTCCCGCGCAATCTCCAAGAGCGCTCTCCAGCGTCTCCGACAGGTCGTCACGCGACGTCAGCGCATAAAGCTGCTCGGTAACATAGGAGCGCAAGCCCGCAATCAGCAGCGGAATGCCGTCGACGATGGGATACTCGCGCTGGCAAGCCTTGCTCGGACAGAGAAGCATCCCTTCGATGATCAGGTCCCCCTCGCGGCGAACAATGGTCTGCAGACCAAGCGGGATATGCACCCGATGGTCACGGTGGCACAAAGGACAGCTGGGGCGGAAAGTCTCGAAGTGACGAAGGCGCATGCGCTGACTTCTAGCCGATCATCACCGTCGGACACCCCGGTGGCATGATCGACCCCGTCGGCGCTGGGATCGGCACCACGCACACTGCGTGGAGCGTCATGTCCCCAACCCGCGCAGCAGGAAGATTCGAAATTAGCACAGTTGGAGCCCCCACCATGATCATCCCTGGCCCCCCGGGGATACACCCCGGTAACATGCAGGGCGCAGTCAGGTCCGTCATCCGTGCTGCAGGCTGCCCCCCAATGAGCACCGTCGGCGCCCCAGGAGGCATGATCAAGAGCGGCAACGCTGGATGCGGTAACGGAACGGGAACCGGCGCCGGTGGATGGATCGGCGCATGACAGTGTGGACCGGGTTGTAAAACCTGATCGCCAACGCGGGCTGCAGGAGGCATCGCTTAGCTCGTCGCCGCGCGCGCGCGCAGCTCCATTGAAAGGTTGTGTCGCTCGGTCACCGTCAGCCCCCCTCCCGATCGTCGCAGGTGATCGCGATCGCGCAAGGCTAAAAATCGCTCGCTTAGCTCCGCAATGTCCGCTGCTGACAGATCCGGTAAGCTCAAAATACTCGCTCCTTGCACAAATGGCAGCTCGTCACTGTCGGACCGTACATACCCGCGCTCGTGACAGACCTCGAAAAGCGCGGTCCCAGGATACGGATAGTACACAAAGTGACCGAAATCGTCGGGCGCAAGCAGCTCGTGAAGAGCGAGCGTCTCCTCGACCTCCGCTCGGGTCTCCCCAGGAAGGCCCAACATGTAGTTCGCCGTCGCAAGCAACCCTGCCTCCCGTGTCCAGCGAAAGACATCGATAAGCTGCTGGTTGTCGCTGGGACGTCCCATGACTGTGCGACGCACCCGCGCACTGCCGCTCTCAACCCCGTAAACCACGTGCTTGCACCCGGCGGCCGCCAATACGCCCAAAAGCTCGCGATCCACCGTCTCCCCGCGGGCGTGGATCGAAAAACCTACCCCAAGACGCGCTCGGTGCAACTCGACGTAACGACGCACCCAGACTCGGTCGACTGTGAAGGTGTCGTCGAGAAAGATCACATAGTTGAGCACACTGTCCCTTCGGACCGCTTCGAGCTCCGCGATCACATGCTCGACACTGCGACGACGTCGATAGCTGCCAATGCCTCGGTAAAGATCGTCGAATGTCCGTGCAGCGCAGTAGGTGCACGGAAAAGGACACCCCCGCTGCGTCGCTATGTGCACAACCCCAAACTGCTCGCCTAACAAGTCCCGAGCAAGAAAAGGAAGAGAGTCCAGCGAGGCAATCGGCGGACGTACCTCTGGACGTCGCCCGCCACAGTGCCACACATTGGCTATGGAAGGAATGGGACGCTCCCCGCACTCGAGCGCGCAGGCAAGCTCCAACACCGCGTCTTCCCCCTCACCCAGACAGACATAGTCGAACACCGGTGTCCCGAAGGACGACAGCTTGCTCGCGGCAAACGTTGCATGCAATCCTCCTGCGATGAGGGGCACTTCGATCGCTTGACGCACCACCGTCAGGAGGTCTCGGGCCCTCGGCCATTGCCGCGCAGTGAGCGACACTCCAACAAGGCCGGCGCCGGATTCCATAATGCGCAACGCGAGCTGTTCGGCAGTCTCTTCCAACGTGACCCTGAGGAGCGACGCTTCGTGACCGTGCTGGCGCAGATAGGCCGCTATCGCTGCAGGTCCAAGCGACGCGACCGCCCAGCTTCGCTCGGTCTCGATCTCGAGGAAAAGGACCTTCATGGACCCAGCGGCTCGGGCGTGCAATTGAGACGGATAACTGCCCCATTGAGATGGATGTCCCCATCGGTCTTGGCGCGGATCTCGTCGGCGTCGATGCGTACAGCCTCGTCGCTGCGAAGTGCAATGGTCTGTCGGCTCTGCACCTCGAGAGAGCCGCAGGAGATGCCAACGTGTCCTGGCGACTCGATCTCCAACCTCGCTCCACGCAGGGTCACCACTGGGCCGCGGTCGGTCAGCGCAATGGACATCTCGACGTCTCCCTCGGGCGAGCGCACCTCAATGTGTTCCCCGGTTCCATCGATGCGGAGCAGCACGGTACGTCCTGAAGACAGCGTTCGTGCAGCGAGCGAGTCGAGTTTCTGGATGGCAAGGGGTGCAATCATGGGGTCTCCGTGGTCTCGGCGAGCAAGCTAGCGAGGATCAAATGCTGCAACACCTCGGGCACGTGTACAACGCGCACCGGCGGGCCCGCAACAACAAAGGGCGATGTGAGCGTCGCGGGCGGCTCGCCCACGCACACAATGGCAACAGCGCCCATGCTCCGCGCCATGGCGTGCGCGATTTCATCGCCACAAACCGCTATCGAGTCCCCATCGGCGTCGAGCAGCGGCGAGATCACAATCGGAACATGCTGCAGGGTACAAAGCTGCAGGAGCGCCACCGGATCGAACGTCACCACGGTAGCGACGGGCCGTCGGGCGGTCGCATGGGGGATCTGCTGCAGGCTCGCGAGGCCGGACGCATGCACGACGATTGCGCGTCCCCCATGGCGCCCGATCGCAGCCTGCAAACGAAGCGTCGCCGCCGTGCTGGCCTGATCGCAAAGCACCGCAAGGCGCACATCGAGGGAGCGTAAGAGAGCCATATCGCCAGCGAGCGCGTCCGCGGTCGACGGAGTAATGGCGGCGGATGACAACCGCACGACAACGACCTTCTCTCGAAGGAGCGCAGCTTGTCGGAGCGCACGTGCGACCTTGGTGTTGAGCACGCGGCCACGATAGCAGTTGCGAGGAGTTTCTACATCGTAGATTTGGTCTAGCGGACTGGGCACTGCGCTCTATTGAGGCGGTCCGGTGCTGCGTGGACACGGTCCCAGCTCTTGTGGGCTCGATGCGAAACTCCGTCGTCACGTTCGCCGTTCGTGTCGCCTCGGTCTGGAACTGACTGAACGCGACCGCGGACCACGTACGCGATGGTGCGGTTTCGAATGGACATGGTCCGCGTTCGAGTGGACGTGGTCTGGGATCGAGTCGACATGGTCCGCGGTCGTGTCGACGAGGTCCGTGATCGAGTCGACGTGGTCCGCGGTCGCGTCAAGCTCTAAGTGGGCCCCATTTTCCGACACGCTCTTCAGAGCGTGGACGCAGCTCTTGGCTGCAAACTTTCGCGCTGAATGGGTCGCCCCGAAGTCCGTCCATCGCCTGACCGCCGATGCAGCCTACCGCCCAACCGACCGTGAGGATGAAAACATGAAGACTCGAATGATCGCAAAGCTCTCCATTTTTGCCATCGCTGCAACAGCTGCCATGGCGGGAGGCATCGAGAGTGTGGCCCAATCCGCGCCTCCTCTGCAAGTAGTGGTGCCTCCCGTGCATCCCGTGCTTCCCGTTCGTTCGGCGTGCTGCCCAGGCACGGGGATGTGGAAGCTGCTCGACAAACAGGTCTTGATCACGGATTATAAGGCTTTTGCCGCCTTCCTGAGCACAAAAGGATATCCACTGCATGCGACCGGCGGCGAGGTCATTCAGGCTACTCGACCGATGTATCTGGGCGTGACGAGCCGGGGCGGGCCCCGTCAGACCATCGTTGACCAGTACATTGCATACAAGTATCCCGGCACGACGTACTGCGAGACGTTCACCAAACCGAGGAGCCGTTTCTGCCCTCCGCAGGGGGGAGTCCTCTTCATTCAGCCGGCGCCAATCAATGCTGGGGATCCGGTTCCTCCGGGGGGCGGCTACCTCCGGTCCGAGTCGGACACGAACTGCAGCGCGTCAGGGGTTCCAGCCTGCTCAGCGACGCCGGGCGCCTGCTGGGCCATTGAATTCAGTGAGCAGACCGTAGAGGAGATCTGGATTCGTTAAGATTGGCGGGATCTCGCGCAGTCCTCGCCCCCCCCCAATCCCCCTGTCGCAGTCAATCTTATGTTTGCGACCACGCTGTCACCGCATCGTCACACACCCGCGCTAAGACATTCCCCATGGCTCAAATCCTGGTGATTGAAGACGAGCGCGACATCCAGGAAATCCTCGACTTCAACCTGCGCAAAGCAGGTCACAAAGTGTTCCTTGCGAGCACAGGACGCGACGGGCTCCGTCTCGCCCGCGAGCGACATCCCGACGTTGTCCTCCTCGATCTCATGCTCCCGGACCTTCCAGGAACCGAGGTCTGCAAAGCCCTCAAACAAGACCCTTCCACCCGCGACCTCCAAGTCATGATGCTCACTGCAAAAGGCGAGGAAATCGACCGAGTCATCGGTTTCGAGCTCGGCGCCGACGACTATGTTGTCAAGCCCTTCAGCGTCCGCGAGCTCCTCCTGCGAATTCAGGCGATTTTACGTCGCACCAGTCCAGAGAATCCCGAGCCAACCTTTGTGTTTGGCATCTTGCGGGTCGACCGTGCTGCCCATCGTCTCTGGGTGCAAGACCACGAAATCGAGCTCACTGCTCTCGAATTCAAGCTGCTCACCACCCTTCGCGACCGTCGAAACCGAGTGCAAACCCGCGAAGCGCTCCTCAACGACGTCTGGGGCATCTCCGCCGACATCACCACCCGCACAGTCGACACCCACGTCAAACGCCTTCGTGAAAAACTTGGCAACGCCGGACTCTACATCCAGACGGTCCGGGGAGTCGGCTACCGGTTTGCCGAATCCCCTGGAGAGGTGCAACGTTGACATTAGGTATACGCTCCAAGCTGTTCGCGGTCTCCCTCGGACTGATCCTGGTCTGCTTCGCCAGCGCAGATCTGTACCTGACCAGGCGTCTGGACTCCCAGCTCACGACCCGCATTGGCGACGATCTCGAGGTGCGTCTTGCCCTGGTCGAGCGTGCTGTCTCCTCAGCGCGTTTCGACCCCACAGACCGCCTTGCATGGGACTCCCTTGCCGACGACCTCGGGGCGCGAGCTCATGGACGGGTCTCGATCATTGCGGCTTCCGGGGAGCTCCTTGGCGATTCCGAGGTTTCCATCGACGCCCTTGCCACCACCGAGAGCCATGCCGACCGTCCCGAAGTCCGTGAGGCCATGTCTGCAGGACACGGTGCCAGTGCACGCGCCAGCCACACAGTCGGAAAGCGCATGGTCTACATTGCGACGCCACTTACCGGTCCAACTCGAGGTGTCGTGCGTCTAGCGCTTCCTCTGACCGACGTGGACTCAGCGATTGCGGAGCTTCATCGTGTCATCTTTGTTGCAACCTTTCTAGCGCTCGGTGTGGCTGTTCTGATGACGTCGCTGTCGGCACACTACCTGTCGCGTGTGGTTCGAGCGCTGACGTCAGCAGCACGTCGCATGGCATCTGGGGAGCTTGATGTTCGAGCACGTGTTGAAGGAGGCGATGAGCTAGCGGAACTGGGCGCTTCCCTTGACCAGCTCGCCGGCGGTTTTGCAACAGCGATGCGCGAGCTGCGGGATGAGCGCGACGTACTGGGGCATATCCTTGATGACATGCAGGAGGGGGTGTTGCTGCTCGATTCGCAGCGAAGGATTGCCAGGGTCAATACGGCGTTGCGAGCGATGCTTCTCTTGGGGAGCGACGCAGTGGGACGTCCCCTGCTCGATGTGGTTCGCAATGCGGAGCTGCGTGAGCTGGTCGACAAGGCAGGCCAGCGTTGGACGGAGCGAGACAGCGGCGATGTCATGCCGGCGCAGGGGGAAATCGAGCTTGCCGGACTAAAACCAAGGCAGCTTCTCGTGCGTGCGGCGCCGCTCCGAGGCGAGGAAGGGGCACTCTTGGCTGTCTTCGTCGACGTGACCGACATGCGACGACTCGAACGCATGCGTCGTGACTTCGTGGCCAACGTATCCCACGAGCTGCGGACGCCAGTGACGGCCATACGGACTGCTGGCGAGACGTTGCACGACCTGGACGCTATGGACCAAGAGCATGCGGCTCGGTTTGTCGACATCATCCATCGAAACGCGGAACGTTTGCAGGGGCTCATCGAGGACCTGCTCGATTTGTCCCGCATCGAGTCCAAGGAATTTCGAGTCCAGAAAGAGCCCGTGGACCTTGGCCAGCTCGTTACGCACTGTCTCACACTGTTTCGAGACCGTGCGGAGCAGCGTTTCGTGGCGCTCTCAGCCGAAGTTGCCTCTGGGAGCGTGGCGCTTGCGGACCATCGTGCACTGGAGCAGGTCCTTTCGAACCTCGTGGACAATGCGGTAAAGTACTCCCCTGGTGCAACGGTGAGGGTGCTGGTTGAGGCGGACGGCGACCGTCAACTATGGCTTGCGGTGAGTGACACGGGCCCCGGCATTGCGTCCAAGCACCTTTCTCGCATCTTCGAGCGTTTCTACCGAGTGGATCCAGGCCGTTCAAGGGAACTTGGTGGCACTGGCCTTGGACTTTCCATTGTGAAGCATTTGGTCGAGGCGATGGGGGGAAAGGTCGAAGTAGCCAGCACGGTGGGCGAGGGGACACGCTTCCTGGTGCGATTGCCGCGCAATGTTACTGACTCCGTCACCGCGTTGTCACAAGGGCCCGTTACTTCTTAGCTGCACGGTCAAAGGAGTGTCATCGCATGAGTGTTCGTCTAGCAACGGTTGCAGTTTTTGCAGGTCTCGCGGTGCTTGGATGCAAAGGGGATGGGTCCTCGCCGGCCGCCGTCGGTTCGGCCTCTCAGGCGGCCAAGCTGCCTTCACCACCTGCGGATGTCAGCCTAAACGGCTCGGGAGCTACGTTCCCGAATCCGCTGTATCAGAAGTGGGTAGCGGCCTATCAGGCGTCGGAAAAGGGAGTCCGCATCAATTACCAATCGGTGGGGTCGGGGGCTGGCATCAAGGCCATCTCCGATCGCACTGTGGATTTCGGAGCCACCGACGCTCCCATGACGGACGATCAGCTTGGGAAGGCGACAGGGAAAATCCTTCACATACCAACGACCCTTGGAGCGGTGGTCGTGACCTACAACGTGAAGGACGTGCCCGATCACCTGAAGATCACCCCTGACGTGCTTGCAGGCATTTTCCTTGGCGATGTCAAGAAGTGGAACGACCCGAGGATCACGGCGCTCAACGTTGGGGTCAAGCTTCCTGACCAAGCCATTGGGGTTTCATGGCGCTCCGACGGGAGCGGGACGACGGCAGTATTCACCGACTACCTCTGTCATGTGAGCACTGGGTTCAAAGACAAGGTCGGCTCCGCGACCAGTGTCAAGTGGCCAGTGGGTTCCGGGTCCAAGGGGAACGACGGGGTCACCAATCAGATCAAGCAGACCCCTGGTTCCATTGGGTATGTCGAGCTAGCGTACGCGCGTCAGACCAAGCTTCCAACGATGGACCTGCGCAACAAAGCGGGCAAGTTCGTGGAGGCGTCGCTGGAGGCCATTGCCGCGGCTGCGGCCGGCTCTCTCGGAAAAATCCCTGCTGACATGCGCATTTCCATTGTCGATGCGGAAGGACAGGCGGCGTATCCGATCGCGGCGTTTACCTACATTCTGGTGTATGAGGACGCCACGGATGCAGCGAAGGCGGGGGCGTTGGCAAAGTTTCTTTGGTGGGGGATACACGATGGGCAGAAGCTTGGCGGACCGCTGCATTACGCGGCGCTCCCCTCTGAGGTGGTGAGTAAAGCCGAAGTACTGCTCAAGTTGCTGAAGGCATCAGGAAAACCACTTCTCGAAGGGAAGTGAGTCATGGCGTCTGAGCGTTTTGCCCCATTGCCCCTTGCAGGACCGGAGAGGAGCCCCGAACCCATGCCAGGATGGCGTATTGGAAACCTAGGAGACCGTCTCTTCCGCGGGATTGCGGCGACGTTTGCAACGATCATCGTGGTGGTGCTTCTGGTCATCGCGGTGGCACTGACGCAGGCGTCGCGAGAGACGCTCAGCGCGTATGGCTTTGGGTTTGTGGTGGGACAGGATTGGAATCCTGTGGAGGGGGCAAACGAAGTCTACGGAGCGCTCCCGTTCGTATGGGGCACGCTGGTAACGTCCTTTCTTGCGCTAGCTTTGGCTGTCCCGATTTCCGTTGGCATTGCGGTCTTCATCGCGGAGCTTGCGCCCGAGTGGATTCGCACGCCAACGGGGTTTGTGGTGGAGCTCCTTGCGGCTGTACCAAGTGTGATCTACGGCCTGTGGGGATTCTTTGTACTTAGGCCTGTTCTTATCGAGCATGTGGACCCAGCGCTTAGTCGTTGGCTTGGCTTTCTTCCTTTCTTTAGGGGGGCCCCTTTGGGCAACGACGTGCTTTTGGCGAGTGTGGTACTTGCCATCATGATCTTGCCAACCATATCGTCTGTGTCGCGAGAGATCCTGCGGGCTGTTCCCAACACACTGCGCGAGGCGGCGCTGGCTCTTGGAGCCACCAAGTGGGAGATGATCCGCAGCGTAGTGCTCCCCTATGCCAAGTCGGGGTTGACAGGCGCGGTGATCTTGGGTCTTGGAAGGGCTCTTGGGGAGACCATGGCGGTGACCATGCTGGTGGGAAACAAGCCAAGCATGTCGTTGTCCGTGTTCGAGCCTGCGGCGACGATGGCGAGCATCATTGCGAACCAGTATCCAGAGGCACAGGGGAGGCAGCACTCGGCGCTTACGGAGATCGGACTGCTGCTGTTTGCGCTGACCTTGGTGCTCAACATCTTGGCGCGTCTGCTTGTGTGGCGGGTGGGACGGCTCCCCGGCGACGCTGGTAGGGCTTGAGATGGACCTAGCTGGATACCGGCGTCGTCGCCTCGTTGACCTTGCAGTGCGAGGCGCGTGTGTAGCGGCGACCTTGGTTGCGGTCGTTCCGCTGGTGTTGATCCTGGGCTACATCGTGGTGAAAGGGGGAGCGGCGCTGTCGCCAGCGTTTTTCCTGGAGCTTCCCAAGCCTGCGGGGGAAACTGGGGCGGGGATGGCCAATGCCATTGTGGGGACCCTCACGCTGGTGGGACTTGCGTGCGCTTTTGGGGTTCCGTTGGGGGTTTTTGCTGGCATTTACCTTGCGGAGTTTGGAGACAACTGGCTTGGAACGGTGATTCGGTTCTGTTCCGATGTCATGGCAGGAGTCCCCTCGATTGTGAGCGGACTCTTTGTCTACGCGCTGGTGGTGGTGCCGATGGGGCGCAATTCGGCCATTGCGGGGGGACTTGCGCTGGCGATGCTGATGTTGCCCACGGTGACCCGAACGACCGAGGAGCTCCTCAAGTTGGTTCCCAATGCGTTGCGCGAGGCGGCATTAGCTCTGGGAGTCCCTGAGTGGCGGACCACGCTTTGGGTAGTGCTTCGTACGGCGGCTCCCGGCATTGCGACCGGGGTGGTGCTTGCAGTGGCAAGGGTGACCGGGGAGACTGCGCCGCTGTTGTTTACGTCCCTCAACAACAACGGGTGGGCGGACGGCATCGATCAACCGACAGCGTCCTTGACGGTACAGATCTACCAGTATGCGGGCTCGCCGTTCGAGGACCAGCAGGCGCAGGCGTGGGCAGCGGCTCTTGTTTTGGTGGTGGTAGTCTTGGTATTGAACATTTCAGCTCGGATTCTGGTACGCCACCGGGTTGCAGGCGCACGATGAACCGAAGGTGATGGCAAGGGCCTGATGGAAGCCGACGACGACAAGCGTTACAAAGTGCGGGCGATCGATCTGCATGCCTGGTTTGGTACGTCTCATTCGCTCAAGGGGATCACAATGGACCTTGTGGACCGCCATGTGACGGCGATCATAGGGCCATCGGGCTGCGGCAAGTCGACCTTTATCCGCTGCCTAAACCGCATGCACGAAGTGGTTTCTGGGGCTCGCGCCGAGGGGACAGTGCTTCTCGATGGCGAAAACATTTACGCTTCTGGGATTGATGCGGTGCTTGTGCGCCGTCGGGTCGGGATGGTGTTTCAGAAGCCCAATCCGTTTCCAACGATGACAATCCGCGACAACGTGCTTGCAGGGCTCAAGCTCAATGGTCTGCGGACACGCGATCCTGACGCGTTGGTAGAGCGCTGTCTTCGCCAGTCGGCGCTCTGGGAGGAGGTCAAAGAGCAGCTTCACAAGTCGGGCGCGAGCCTGTCTGGGGGCCAGCAGCAACGTCTTTGCATTGCGCGCACACTTGCACTCGAGCCCGAGGTGATTCTGATGGACGAACCCTGTTCTGCTCTGGACCCCATTGCTACAGCAAAGATCGAGGAACTGATCCACGAGCTACGGGGCAAGTACACTATTGCGATTGTGACCCACAGCATGCAGCAAGCCGCCCGGGTCAGCGACTTCACCGCGTTTTTTTACCTTGGAGAGCTGATCGAGTACGGCGACACGGATAGTATCTTCACCAAACCGAGCAATCCTCGCACCGAGGACTACCTCACCGGGCGCTTTGGATGATTCCACATGGCACGCCAGCATACCGACCAAGAATACGAGTCTGAGCTTCAGAAACTGCGCGACCGGCTCCTTCTGATGGGGGCCAAAGTCGAGGAGATGATCACGAGCAGCATGCGGGCGCTGGTCGAACGAGACAGCCTACTTGCACGCGAAATGATCGCCTTCGACCACCAGATCAACCGTCTCGAGCTCGAGGTCGACGACGCGTGCCTACGGATCTTGGCGCGTCGTCAGCCGGTCGCCTCGGACCTTCGGTTCGTGACCCTTGCGCTCAAGATCGTCACAGACCTGGAACGCATGGGGGACCTGTGCGTCAACACCTGCGAGCGGGTGATCGAGCTCAACGACGAGCCACCGCTCAAGTCGTTCCTCGACCTGCCGCGGATGTCCGAGGTGGCCCAGGGGATGGTGCGGGACGCTCTCGACGCGTTTGTCGCGGCCGACTCGGACCGCGCCCAGCAGGTCATCAAGCGGGACGACATACTTGACCAGTATTACTCGGATATTTTCCGTGTGCTCCTCACGTACATGATGGAGGACCCCCGGAACATCTACCGAGCCACGCGAGTGCAGTCGGTGGCCAAGTACCTAGAACGCATCGGAGATCACGCCACGAACCTTGCCGAGATGGTGGTGTTCATGGCGCGGGGCAAGGACATCCGGCACACGGGGAGCACTCGTCATCTGAGCCAGGTTCCTGCGGCTTCGAAGTGAGTTTGGCAGAAACTGCAAGCTCGATCACAAAATCGTGAGGATCCGGTTCGAATCCTGGTCTAGCATGCGTCGCCAGGCGGAGGG
>CAITRH010000032.1 GCA_903894755.1 uncultured delta proteobacterium | reverse complement strand
GCAAAGGCTTGGGGGGAACGACCGGAGCGCGCACGGCCTCGCCACAGCCAAGCGCTAAAACCACAGAAACCAAAACCGTCGCACGCATAGGGGATCCTCTTTGCCCTGTGCCCTTGCACCTGGCGCGCGCTTGCTGCAATCGCCTGGTGCGCCTTCATCAGGAATCTGGGCTACCCTCCCTCTGGCTGCCCCATGCTCATCGGAACCGAGTTCTAATATGAAAAAATTGACGACGTCCGAACCGTATTGTTAGGCTTCCATGCGATGCGAAGAACAAGGCCGCGCGTCACGGTCTCCATGGACCTGGCGAGTCTCGACACGCCGGCCGTCGCGGGGGCGTTCACGTGCCCCGCGGGGGGGACAACGAGATTCACCTGATGCAATACTCGAGCGACGGCGGCAAGACGTGGTCTCTCCCGATCGTCGTTCACGGGGTGTACCTCACCATCACCGGCCTCCAGAGCGGGATAAACTGGGACCAGGTGGACGCAATCTGAGGCGACTTCAGGATAAAGTGGGGCCAGGTGGACGCGATCTGAGGCGACTTCAGGATAAAGTGGGGCCAGGTGGACGCGATCTGAGGCGACTTCAGGATAAACTGGAGCCAGGTCGACGCGATCTGAGGCGACTTTAGGATAAAGTGGGGGCGGGATACGTCAAAACTGAGGAGCCGACTCGGGCAGTTTTGAGGAATCGATCCCTTCGCACAGAAGACCATTATCTACCGTCAGGTTGCCCTTGTCGTCAAGCGTTACTGTCCAGATGGTATTGTAGTCGTTTCCCGGCCAGGTCGGGAAACTGGAAGGCTTGTTGCCACCATAGCTGGCAAGGAGCTCTGTAATCATCGGTATGATACTTTGGGACTCCCACGCCAGCAGGACTGTTTGATTCGAAAACTTGCTGCCGGTAAAGAAAAAATTGCTGGCGTGCGTGGCTGCCTTAATCGGTGAATCTTTTTCATCAAATATGAAGAAACTAGAAGCCAGATAATAGGGCAAATTATTGGCGATAGCGTAGGGTAGAACCGTCAACGAGGGCCTGACGTACGAAACATCATTCTTACTGAAAGGTGCCGTGTACCACTGAGCGGGGTCAATGGAATAAACCGCTTGTGGACTAATTTTGCCGCGCAGGGCGTTGTGCAGGTCCAGCGCGCGCCATTGCCCAGCAGCTACAAAGTTGCCGTTTTCAAATTTGAACGTCGTATCTGGATGCGCCTCTGCATGCCGGACAATATATATAGTCTGGTTTTTGTTGCTAGTCACCGGAACCGTTACGCCGTCAACCCCTTCGGTTCGTGTGGCACGGAATTCGGATTGCAGCGAGGGTGTGCATGCGGCGCTTGGCACCGGTGAGGGAAGCTGAGGGTACGTTGTAGGGGGGTTCAGATTGCTGTTGTACGTAACCAGGCTGGCGCTTCCGGATGACGGTATTGATATCGCATAGACATAGTTTGGCCCCATATATTTTGACGGAAGATTCAGGTTATATCCATTTCTCGTGTTTGTATTTGTCAACAGGTTGAGTATGGTTTCCCAGGGCGCCGAGAAGACATGATACCCCGCTGTTTTATTATCAATAATTCTGGATACCAACGTATCGTTGATGCCTCCACTGTTGTTGAAATCCAGTCCGCTAGACTTAACGCTGTATCCAGATTTCTGTTCAACAACTCCGTCTGGCTTGGACCCTTTAGAAGGATATGAAACATTTAGCGGGTAGCTGTTAGCGGTATAGGTGGCTCCATTTGGAGTTGTATCAAGGGGCAGGGTTTCCTGGTTGAGAAGGGCAAACTGCTGAATGTACCCAATTGATGTCATGTCAGGATAATTGTTTGATGTCTGCAAATGCGTCATCGGCGAAAGCGCATAAATACTGGTTACATTGTTTCCCCCAAGCACCTGCTGTTTCAGGTACGTGGCCGTCATGAGCGAGCGATTGAGCCCCTGGCTGGTGAGGTTTGCCGTGTCCGACTGAATGTCACCTGGTGCCTGGTAAGCCAGATCCGGACTGGATACAAAGATCAGATTGATGCTCTTCGCGTCCAGCGCTGCTGATGAATTAGAGTTTGAGTTGGAGCACCCTGCAAATAACGTCAGGGCCATAACCAGGAACAGTGACCATACAACGGTAATACGATGCATAATGACCTTCCTCCTATTGTATTCAAAAAACGCCCGCAACGCTACGAAAAGCGCCAGGTCGGCCAGCATCCCCGCGATGGGGATATTCTCGATTTCCAGTTTGTACTGGGTGGCACCCACGCGCTTCTGGCTGCGGAGCTCACGAGACGCTCCGCAGCAGATCCAGAAGCGTGCTTATGCCAAACTGTCACGTCGTTGGTGCCAGCTCACTGCGGTGACAGGCGCAGAACTGCGGCCGTGTGTTGCTTCAGCACCACCTTCAGTGGGGACGCAACAAGGTCGGCATACGCGGCTATTCCGATCACAGTGCCGCGCAGTGCGTCGACGACCTCGTAGGTGCGTCCTGCAATAAGTCCAAGGCGTGAGGGGTCCTCGATGCTGATCTCCAGGGTGCCATCGGCATGGTCGTTCTCCACGAAGATCCACACGATGTCATCCACCTTGCGTCCCCAGGCTAGCTCTCGCAGTCCGTTGGCGCGAACAGCCGGCTTGATGGCCGCAACGCCGGCTAGGTAGCGCGCAAAGGTACGCTTGCTAAGAAGCTCGGCGTCGTCAGTGCTGTAGTAGTCGTCCGTGTTGAACATGGACGCAACATGGGCGCCTATCAGAACTCGGGGACCGGCTCCAGCGCTGTCGAACCGGAGCGCTACTGGAGCCCCGTCGCTGCCGCTCGCCTTGCGTTCCATGAGGAGCGGCGTGGAGCTTGCCCCTGGGAGCGGTTCCCAGTAGGTCTGGTACCAATAGGTCTTCATGGTTCCATCGGCACCTGGGATACGACTGTTGACATCGCCGGAGCGGAGGGTGACAGGAAGCCCGGGCCAGTCCAATTTCCCTGCGCTCTGTACTGGAAACAGCGCCGACAGCCGTGTCACGTTGGTGTCGGCCTTTCCGTCGAGGCCAAACGACCCCGGGTCGAGCAATTGGACCAGCATTCCACCGCCTGCAACATAGTCAGTCAGGAGACGCGCGGTCTCGGGATCGACCATCTTTGGCGCCAAGAACACCACCATTTTGTAGCGCAGCAAGCTTGGTGCGAGCTTGGCGTCCAGTACGGCAGGATTGTACCCCGCAGCGGCCAGCCAGCCGTAGACTGCCGGGTATTCGTTGGTGTAGACAAGCTGGTGGGTGTCGTTGGTTCCGGCTTGGGGAACTGCGTAGGAGATGTCCTGCAGGATAGCGATGGGGTCTTCCACTTCGGAAGCCCGCGCGAGCTCGTCACCGTGGTTTTTGAGCAAAGCGCCCCAGCGTTGCATGACCTCGTAGCGAGGTCTCAGGGTGCCGTCGGGTCCAATGGCAGCCTGGTAGTCGTAGTCGGAGCCGTCGAGGTTCAGTCCCCCGCGGAACACATAGAACGACGCCCCTTTCAGGCCGTGGCCGATGGTCTTGACGAGCACCTGCTCGGTCTGCTCTGGAGCGACATTGGCGGGCATTCCGCCTGGGCGACTGAAGAATCCTCCCTGGAGCTCGGCTCCCCAGGCGACGCGGTGGTCTGGGTCCGAGTCCTTTGTGTAGATGGTGTTCCAGGTCGCAAAGAGCTTGGTGTCGTAGTCTGCCTGGAACGGGAAGTTGTGGAGTGGGCCTCCCGTGGAACCGGGCGTGTCAGGGCGCTGCTTTGGATAGGTATCGAGTCCTGCAAACCCAACCTGGTTCTTGATGCGGCCGTCGTGCACGAGGATATTGCGCTGCGAGTTGCTGGCAGTGGCGACAATGGTGAAGGGGGAGTCATTGGTGAACATCATGACCCCTGGCTCGCGCAGACCGCGGCTTTCGAGCATCCCGCGCAGCCTGATGAGATAGTCGAGGACAAGGGCCTGGCCCGCGTCGTACCAGTCGCGCGCGGGGACATTGTCGGAGAGGGTTGCGGGGAGGACAGTTGGCGCCGGGACCTCGTCGAACGAGGTATAGGTCTTTCCATAGGAGCTATTGAGCGCGGCAATGGTGACGTAACGGCGGCTGAGGAAACTGCGGAAGTGGGTCATGGCAACAGGGTTGTAGTCGACGATACCGAAGCGGTCGGACCAATAGAGGTTGGTCTCGTTGTCGATCTGGACTGCCACGACGCAACCCGTGTCGACGTACTTGCGGATGATGGGGACGATCGCGTCGAACCAGCCCTCGACGTCAGCCAGGTAGGTAGGGTGGAGGTAGGAAGGTTGTTTAGAGGTTTGTGCGAGAGGGATTGGGCTGAAGTCGAAGTCGGAGCCGTCAGCTTTCTTGGCAAGCGCATTGGGGTTAGCGTCTTTCCACCAGTCTGGGACCGCGCCGAAGGAGCCGAAGCCACGGGGCCACTCACCTGTGATGAGGGGGCCGGGTTTGGCGATGACCTTGAGGCCGGCGTCGCACACCATGGAGAGGAAGTGGTCTACGTCGCGGGGGCCGGTGAAGTCCCAGGTGCCTTTTGAGGGGGCGTGATAGTCCCATGGGAAGTAGGAGGACACGAGGTTCATGTTGGCGTCCTTCATTTTTTGGATCGAGTCAGCCCAGATGGCGTGGGTTTTGTCAGCGTCGAAGTTGGGGTCGCGGGCACGGAAGTAGGCAAGCTCGCCGCCGTAGGCAAAGAAGGGCTTGCCATCCAGCCAGAAGTGTCCAGCGCGGACCTCTAGGCCCCGCGTGGAGGAAGCGCTGGTATCCCCGCCCGCATCGGCGAGGGGCTCGGTTGCGTCGCGGGTGTCGATGCTGGCGTCCAGGCCGATGCTGGCGTCCAGGCTGGGGGGTGTTTCTGCGGAGCCGGAGCTGCCGCAGGAGGGCAAGAGCACGAGGAGGGGAACGAGAAGGTGTGGGCGAAACATGTGGGGCGGATAGTACCGATCATGAGCCGGGTCAAGAAGCGGTCGACGTCGCGTGGCATGGGTTCTTGTTTGGTGCACATGAAGGCCTCCACTCCTGATGTAGCGCTGGCCAGATCAGGACGACGTCAAATTGGCGGGGTCGCTTGTCAAGAAAGGATCAAGGAACATGGACGACCGTTATTCCCCAGAGGGTCGAAGTCGGTATCCAACCCCCGGTTCCGTCACCAGCAGCCTGGGACGGGCGGGCTCCGGCTCGATCTTCTTTCGTAGTTCTGCCATGTGAACCCGCACATAATGGGTCTGGTTCGCATACGCGGGT
>CAITRH010000031.1 GCA_903894755.1 uncultured delta proteobacterium | reverse complement strand
GAGGTCTTGACCGGCCTGCGGGAGGTCTTGACCGGCCTGCGGGAGGTCTTGACCGGCCTGCGGGAGGTCTTGACCGGCCTGCGGACCGGCTTCCTCCCACGCGCGACGACCTGGGATGGGGACCCAGCGACTGAGGAAATCGTGAGCTCGCTGCGACAAGCGACCGTTCATGTCTCGGCCCCGAAGAGCAGTTCGGCTTTCACCACGCTACAAAGCCGGACCTGGCTCGGCGCGGTTCGCTTCCAGCGTTCCACGAGCGTCGGGACTCGGTTGGTCAAAACCCCAATGCAGGTGTTCGTGTCGAGCAAATACCTCACGCGAGCGGGTCTCGCTTCTCGTAGGCACCTTGGGGAAGCCGCGTGAGATCCCCCTCCTGGAGCAGCCCCACCAACTCCGCCATGCTGGGCCCATCCCGATCGACGTCACTGGACTCGTCAAGGTCCTCCCACACGACGAGCACCTCCACCCGCTGCCGCGAGCGGCCGATGGACACGTCGACATGCACGACTCCCTGTTCGTCGCTCTCGCAGACCCTTTTCGCCGTGTTCATGGCTCGACTCGTAGCCTGCTTCTCGTCTCCGCGCCAAGGTTCACGACCTGTCCTCCTCGTCCTCGGGAAACAGCGCCACGTTGCTCGTTGCCTGCGCGGCCTTCGCCTTGGGCTTCGCCTTCGTGGCCTTGCGGGCGGCCTTGGGTTTCGTCGACGCGTTCAGAATCCCCTTGTCCACCTTGCCATGCAACCCCGCGACGACCTCCTCCTGGTGGCGCCGCTGGTTCAGATCGAGCAGCCGCGCCAGCACCTCGTCGCGGACCGCGTCGGGCCAGCGGTACCGGAACGGCTTCTTCTTGTCGCCCCAGGTCGCCTCGTCGATCTCGTAGTCGAGCAAGAAGTCGCAGTCGGTTGCAATGTCGGTCCAGCCGTAGGCGTCGAGGACCGCCCGGTCCATTGCGGAGTGCAGCTCGCGGAGCTTGAAGATGTCGGGATCGCACTCGTTGGGGGAGTGGAAGCGGTTGTAGGTCTTGGTCAGGCCCTGGTCGTTGCGGACCATGAGGGCCGCGCGGAAGTCGTAGTAGGTCTGGCCAGCGGCTTCCATTGTGGGGATGGATTGCCAGCTGGGCGGGAAGGTGAAGGTCTCGAAGCAGTCGGAGGGCGTGTACCGCAGGTCGTCCTTCATGGAGGAGCCAAAGAAGCGGGCCCAGATCTCGTGAGGGCGGGACTGGAGGACTGCGAAGGCGGCGTGGGTCGGGAGGGGGAAGACGTTCAAGGTGTGCGCGTAGACCATGTTGGTTGGTAGGAACGCGAACTGGACTCGGGTGGACACCTGGGAGTTCGCGAGCACCCGGTCGAACCCAGCTGTGGCGGTGCGGAGGCCAGGACGAGTCTCGCCATAACGCCACCACCTTATCCGATGGGCGTCTCGGTTCGCGCGATTGCGTTCCGGCTTCACTTTCGCCTCGACGATCCCAATCAGGTCGGACCACCGCCGCGCCTCTTCCTCCATCATCTCGCCGAAGTTGATCACGTACCGGTGGTGCGAGTGCGTGGGGCTGGTATTGACCTCCTCGCCGCCAATGTATGGGAAGATGCGGTCGGCGTTGCGTGGGTCCTTGGCGATGAGCCGGTGCATCTCTGCGAGGGGGCTCGCTACCCCGCTCTTGTCGGTGTCGTCGAACGTGAACCCCTGACCCGCGAGCTTGAAACCCTCGAAAGAGAGCCCTGCGTTGGCCTGCAAATCGTATGGGTTGTCATCCGGTCCGCTGTGGAAGAGGAACGCGTTGATCCGTTCCACGTCGTTGCCGTCAAGGACAGGCCGTGGAAATTGGCTCTCACGTCGAACATGCACGATGCTGACAATCACCGCCGCTAGGCCTGGCCATTTGTACCGACGGGTAACGTTGTAGATCCAGCCTTGGGCCTTTCGGATTTGCGTCAAACCACCTGAGCGAGTGTCGCCTTGGCCGATAGTATTGCTGGCAACAAGCCCGAAGGTTGCAGAGGAACGCAGCAGCGCGAAAGCTCGACGGAAAAAGTAGGCGACCAGGTCCATTCGGTTTCCGGAATTGAGGTAGGCGGCTCGAAGCCAATCCAGAAAGCTCGCTCCGTTCACAGTCGAGATCATGGTGCCCCCCAGAAACGGCGGGTTCCCCACCATGGCATCGAACCCAGGATTCCCCCGCCCGAACACCTCGGGGAACTCGATCTCCCAATGCAGAGGCAGCACCGCCCTCTCGCCACCGCGCAGCTCGTCGACAATGCCGTCGATCTCCAACCTGTCGCGCCCCGCTTTCCACGCGTCCAGCTTTGTGCGGTAAGCGCGTCGCAGCGCCTCGCGGTCCTTGTCCTTCTCGGCCCCAAAGTACGCCGCAATGCACAGGTCCCCGATGCGCCGCACATCGCGCACAACGTCCTCGGCCTCTTTCCAGG
>CAITRH010000030.1 GCA_903894755.1 uncultured delta proteobacterium | reverse complement strand
GTCGTAGCGTGGCGTGAAGAGCATGAAATCGACCGATGCCCCCTGGGGTCCGCCATAGGCTTGCGCATCGGTCTCTTTGTCGTTCACCTCGAAGATGCCGATAGAAACGATCTGCGCCGCGTCGACCCCGGCCTGGCGCAGCACGTGTGGGACTCCCCGGTCGGTTCGCACGTGGCCGCCGCCGGCGATGAGCACGGCGCCGTCGCCGCGGTCTGCAGCGCGCATCCGCTCGGCCATTTGGCCGTCGCGCAGACGCTGGACGAGCACCATCGGAGGGAGCATTCGCTCCGAAAGCATGCCGCAGTGCCCCTGGCGAAGCTCTTCTTCGAGCGACGCCTGCTGCTCCTTCGTAAACGGGCGGTCGACGCCAAGGCGCGCCTGTGTCGATGCGTCGAGCGAGAGCCCTTTTGGCGAAAAGAGCGGCTTCACTTTGGCGTGGTCGTAGTTGCCCGCAACGATGGGGAGCCCGGCAAACACGGCCACCTCGAAGATGGGCTTGTACAGCGACCAGTCCGGCCAGCCACTCTTGTCCCATTGCACGGCGACGCGGAGTGCGTCGACATCGTGCGGATGCGCGGCACGCACCGCGTCGACTTCGGACTGCTGCCCCACATCGAGCATTTCGACCACGAGCGCGGTTTTGCGCCCACGGGAGACGATGGACCGCAGGAGCGTCGCCTGGAAGCGATGGTGGTCTGGGTTGTCGTGTTTCTCGCCGATGAGCACATAGCGCTTTGAAGCGAGCGTATCGAGGAGCGCCTGGTGCGTGATCTCGCCAGGGGGCGAGCTCCGATAGACGTGTCCGACGAGGGGGTGGTTCACCGAAAGCGTGCTTACCCAGGCAGGCGGTCGATCACTGGGCACGAACAAATTGGTCCTTTGGGCTCCGCCGCAAGCGAGCGGAAGGGCGAGTGAGGCTAGCGCGAGGAGCGTCTGACAGAGGAGCAGCGACTTCACGAAGAGGTCCTTTAGGGCCAAGTCGTCGAGTAGCGCCCCTCTAAGGAAGTGCCCATCAAATAGTTCCCCCGCAGTCCCACCTCGGCGACCGTCGGACCTCACCCCTCCCGCGACTTCGTGCTCCTACAAATTCCCCCTCCCCATCGATGGGGAGGGGGACGATGTGAACGCTATGAATCGTGTGGGGGTGAGGTCCGCGGGAGGAGATCGTGGGGCAACTATTTCCTTGGCAGTGCCCAACGCCACCGATCGCATATCGAAAGCGACGTTGTCGGACTTCAAGGGTCTTGCGAGCATGAAGCGCGTCGCTGCAGGTGCTCGCGACAGAGGTCTCGCACGGGCTTGGGGACAAACGTCGATTCCACCACGCGTCGCAGCTCCTGCCGCAGAAGAAGCCCCGCGATGCGGGCCGCGAGGTCTTGGGGTGTATCGGGGTTGAGAATGAGCGCCATACGAACTTGCGACCTATGCAGCCATCGTGGCGCCTGGCCGATCTCCGCCAAGACCTCAGGACGGCATGGGCGACGGGCCGCCAGCCGCACCACGTCCAGCTCGGTCACCGACGGCGCGCAAAGCAGCGCCCGAATGACGTCAGGGTGCGGATCCGCCAAGAGACGCGGCATCGTCGCGCGGTCGGGACGGCGTGCGAGCCACTTGCGCTCGCCGAGCGTCAGGGGACGTTCCCTTCCATAGTTTGGCAGCCGGCCATCGTCCTTGCTGGGCGAAAATAGCGAGTGAGATCCCCCCTGAGGACTTCGAAGGAGCAGGTCGAGAGCAAGCAGCGAGTGGCGTTCTGCATAGGCGCGCAGACGTGCCGAGGGCTCGGCGATGCGTGGGAGGTTGAGCGCATCGACAAGCGCCACGAGGACCTCGCGCGCCATCGGCTCGTCCTGTTCGGCGCACGTACACAGCTCGTCGAGCACCGGGGCAAGCTTCGCTTCGGGAGTGCGTTCGAGCAAATCCGCGAGGTAGGCAACCCGTAACGACGCATCCGCCAAGGAGCGTACGGTCCGCGCCAGGGTGACTGTCCGCTCGCACGTGGGCATGACCTACGTCTACTTAGCGCAGATCGACCGCATTGGAGCTATGGCGGCGACCGCTCTTATGGTTATGCTCCGCTCATGCCAACGGGGCCAACCGGGGACCGCAACCCGAACGTTCGCGAGGACACGGACCTCGACAGCCGCCAGGCAACCGAGACCCCTCGACGCTTCAAGGTGATCTTTCACAATGACGACTACACCACCATGGACTTCGTGGTGGACGTGCTCCGTCGCTTCTTTCACAAGACCGACACCGAGGCGGTCCATATCATGTTGACGGTCCACAAAAAAGGGCGAGCCGTGGCGGGGATTTATCCTCGCGACGTGGCAGAAACGAAGGCGGCCGAAGTGATCAAGCACTCGCGCGGGTTGGGCATGCCGCTGCTCTTGACCACCGAACCGGAATGAGCACCCACGAGAAGGCCGTACATGCGCATCAGTCCTGAAGTAGAAATCGCTCTTTCCGTCGCTGCCAGCGATGCCGAGCGAAGACGCAACGAATACGTGACGGTCGAACATCTGCTCTACGCGCTCTTGCTCGACGACCTGACCGCAGCCGTGCTCCGTCACTCGGGCGGGGACGTCAGCGGGCTCAAACGACGCCTCGAGCACTACCTCGACTCGCAACTCGACAAGGTTCCGGGGATGTCCTCCGTCTCGCCCAGCCCCTCACTTGGGGTGCAGCGCGCGATCCGTCGCGCCGTGACCCATGTCAAGTCGTCGGGCAAAGACGAGGTCACGGGCGCCAATGTGCTCGTCGCCATCTTCTCCGAGCGCGACGCCTTCGCGGTCAGTCTCCTCGAGCAGTCCGGCGTGAGCCGCCTCGACGTGGTTGCCTACATCTCGCACGGAGTCTCGAAGATCGAAGGCGACGACCACGGTCCCGAGCCCGTTGGGGCAGACGACGGCGAATTTCCTAAACCCGCCAAAGATCCCCTCAAGGCCTACACCATCAACCTCAACGAAGAGGCCAAAGAGAAGCGCATCGACGAGCTCATTGGACGCACCTCGGAGCTCGAACGGCTGATCCAGATCCTGGCGCGACGAAAGAAGAACAACCCGATCCTCGTAGGCGACGCGGGCGTCGGCAAGACCGCGATCGCCGAGGGGCTGGCACTCAAGATCAGCCGCGGGGAGGTCCCCAAGTCGCTTCGGTCGGCGACGGTCTACGCGCTCGACATGGGGGCGCTCCTGGCTGGCACGCGTTTCCGTGGCGACTTCGAAGAGCGTGTCAAAGGGGTCATCAAGGCGCTCCAGAAGATCGAGGGGGCGATCCTTTTTATCGACGAGATCCACACGGTCATCGGAGCGGGAGCCACGACGGGAGGAAGCATGGACGCGTCCAACTTGCTCAAACCCGCGCTTGCCTCGGGGAGGCTTCGTTGCATCGGCTCCACGACCTTCAAGGAGTACCGCCAGCAGTTCGAACGGGACCCCGCGCTCGCCCGACGGTTTCAGCGGGTCGATGTCCACGAGCCGAGCCTAGACGACGCCAAGAAGATCGTCGAAGGGTTACGTCCCCAGTACGAAAAGTTCCATGCGGTCTCCTACACGCCCGATGCCGTGGCGGCGACCGTGGAGCTGGCCGATCGGTATCTGCACGACCGAAAGCTTCCCGACAAAGCGATCGACCTGCTCGACGAGTCCGGAGCTGCGGTGAAACTGGCCGCGCAGGATGGGGGTCGAACGTCGACGGTGGGCGTTCTGGACATCGAAGGGGTGGTGGCACGCATGGCGCACATCCCGCCGCGTCAGGTTTCCATCAGCGACAAGGCACGGCTTCAGAGTCTCGAGATCGATCTGAAGGCCCACGTGTTTGGCCAGGACGAGGCGATCCGAGAGCTTGCGACGGCCATTCGTCTATCGCGTGCGGGTCTTCGGAGCCCGGAGAAGCCGATTGGAAGCTTTCTTTTCACGGGGCCGACGGGGGTGGGCAAGACCGAGGTGGCCAAGGTGCTGGCCAAGGTGCTTGACATCGATTTTGTGCGGTTCGACATGAGTGAGTACATGGAGCGCCACACGGTGTCGCGTCTGATTGGCGCGCCTCCGGGCTATGTGGGCTTCGACCAAGGGGGACTGCTCACAGACGCGATTGCCAAGAACCCACACGCGGTGCTCCTGCTCGATGAGATCGAAAAGGCACATCCCGACGTGTTCAACGTGTTGCTGCAGGTGATGGATCACGGTCGGCTCACGGACAACAACGGCAAGTCGACGGACTTTCGCCATGTTGTCTTGCTGATGACGAGCAACATTGGAGTGCGCGATCTGACGCGTCGGTCCGTCGGGTTTGGCGATCCCTTTGGCAAGGACCGCGAGCCTGTGAATGTAGATCGCGAGTACAAGGCGATGTTCAGTCCAGAGTTTCGCAATCGCCTTGACGCTCGGATTGGCTTCAAACATTTGTCGCCCGAGGTCATGGGGCACATCGTGGGCAAGTTCGCTCGGGAGCTGAGCGCGCAGCTCGAGGCCAAGAAGGTGACGATGGAGCTGACACCGGCAGCTTCCAAGTACCTTGCGGAGAAGGGCTACGAGCCGGAGTTCGGGGCCCGTCCATTGGCTCGGGTGGTTCAAGACGAGGTCAAGAAGCGTTTGGGCGACGAGCTCCTTTTCGGGGAGCTGCAAGATGGCGGTCATGTGATCATCGATCATGCGGACGGTGCTCTGGTGTTTGCGTTTGACAAGGCCAAGGTGGCGTGATCATGCTCGACGAACGACGGGCGACGAGCGTAGCCTACGACAGGTCGACGAACACGTTGCGAGTGACCTTCGAGCGGTCGGGACCAGTGGAGGTTTCGCCAGGGGCGAGGCGGGCTGGGTTCCTGGTGGATGCGCGCGGGTTTCTGGTGGGCGTCGACTTGGTGCGCAACGGATCGCGGGTGGTGGTGATGTTGGGCGGGCACGAGCATGTGGAGCGCGTGGTGGATGGCGATGTGACCGTTGTGCCAGCGTTGTCGAGGCAGGGGGAAGTCGAGCTTCACATTGGGGAGGCGCACACGCGCGTACGGGGTGGGGATGCGAATCCTTATTTCCGTTAGGGGGAGCGGCGTAGCGATATCCCGATCGATCTAAACTGCATTCATCTCGAAACCCGCCGTTCCCGCCATACTCCGTTTTGGACTGCGGTCTGTTTACAGCCACGCAAGCAGTCTGGCTGCAACGAGGATCTGCACGGTTCGCAAGACGTCGTTGGCGGGAAACTCCGCGCCACGGGTCACGACGGCGACGACCTCACGCAATGCCCGCGGCTCCGAAGCGGCTTCGAGGGTGCGCATCATCACCCTTGGCCACGCAATATTTCGGAGTCTTGGACGCGGCGGGGTAGCGGGTCCAAGGACGGCGTCGAGATGGGGACGAAATGCGAGCAGCGGGGTGTCGTTCGGCTGGGCGACCTCGAGTCCTGCGAGCAGAAGCGGCGGAAGATCGAGGTCGAGTGGAAACTCCACGGAAGGCGCCGATGGGCTCAGATAGTAAGTCAGTCTCCCGTGTGTCCAGGCAAAGAGGTCCGTAAGCCGGTCCCGCCCTTGCTCACGAATGGCCCTGAAGATGTCCACGGCGTTGACCAGGCCAAGGGAAATAAGAGTGTCTCCCATTCGTCCAGCGTAGCGAGGAAGTACGGCGAGGGCGAAGTCGAGCTCTTCACGTGAGATCTGTCCTCGTCGCACCAGGAACTTGCCGAGCAGCTCGTTGGCATTGCTCGACGCGATGTGATGAAGCTTGCCGCGTTTGAAGTAGATCTCTTTTCGTCCGCCTTCGCCGTGTTCCGTCGAGCCTTCGGAGAACAACGCGCCGGTCTCCGACCCCTCGATGACCCGGAAGAGCACCTGAAGAAGCGCGAAGGGGGAGATGTCGTCGACGAAGTCCGGCGTGCCCAGCCCCGGCATCTGGCGTGTGGTGCTGGTCTTGGGTGGAAGGAATCGGGCGAGGTCTTCGATTTCCTCGATGGGCAGCATGCCGCCGCCCATGTAGTCGACCAGATCGCCTCGTCCAAGCTGCCCCGTGGCGATGGCTTCGATCAGACGTGCGAAGGGCCAGGGGCCAAACTCCTCGCCACGCTCGGTTCGGGCGCGCGAGGGGATCTGCGTGTACTCGCCGGTTTTTCGATCGGCTGACGGGTCGCTTGGCGGGACGGGCGTGTTGGCTTTCTTCGGCTCGTTTCCAGACGACCTCGGCATGCTGTCGCGCGAGGCAACCATCGACTCCATCGAGGGGTTCGATTGGACATGACGCACCAGAATGCCGAGTTCGTGTTTGGAGCTCACCGGATCGCGGTCATGGACGGCGAGCCCCGCGCCGAAGGCCGTGGCGCTTGGATAACGTGCGGCGGGATCGCGCGACAGGGCGCGTTCGAGCGCTTCGGTGAGGCCCGGTGGAAACGTGTTGCGGGCCTCACGGAGCGCGTCGATGCGGCAATCGCGGATCGCTAGGAGCACGGCGAGCTGACCGGTCCCTGCAAAGAGCGGCTTACCGAGGAGCATTTCAGCCATCACCACCGCGAGCGAGAAGAGATCGGCGCGATGATCGAAAGGCTCACTTGCCACCTGTTCGGGGGCCAAATAGGCAAACTTGCCCTTGATCATGGCGCTCTGGGCGTTGCGCATGGTCATCTTGTTGGTCGCCCGGGCAATGCCGAAATCGCCCAGCTTCACCCGTCCCTCGTGAGACAGGTACATGTTCGACGGGGTCACGTCGCGATGAATGATCCCAAGGGGACTCCCGGTCGCGTCCCGCGCGCTGTGGACACTCGAAAGAGCGCGTAGCACTTCCCGCCCGATGTAGACCGCAACATGAACGGGGAGCCGCTGCCCCTCCTGCCCCAGTCGCCGAAGGAGGCGATACAGGTCGGCCCCTTCGACGTATTCCATGGCGAGGTACGGCTCGCCATCGTCGGACACCCCCGATCCAAACACCGTGACCACGTTGTCGTGATGCACCTGGGTATGAAGGGTCGCCTCGCGTTCGAACATGGTCCTGCCTTCGGGATCCTGAACGAACTGGGGTAGAAGACGCTTAACAATAAGGCGTCTGGGGAGCACGGCAGGGTCGACGGGGTGGGCCAGGTAGACCTCGGCGGTGCCACCCACGGCGACACGGGCGTCGAGCCAGTACGGTCCAAACCGGGCCGAACCGCCGCTCAAGGAACGCGGGACGCCTCGCTGCGGGGGGGACTCGCTTGGCATGACGCGCCAACTGTACCGAGGTTCGAGCCCGCGCAAAACAATCACGTCAGCAATAATGCTGCTGGGCCCCCCAGACGGCCTCTCGCCAACCCCGCCCTTGCCGTCTTAGCCACTTCAAAGATAGGGTTTCCCCTCATGGGCGCGTTTTATTCCGAGTCATCGGGCAACGGCAAGACGTCGAACGGTTCCGCGCATGCTTCCCCCACCGTCGTCAGGAGCTATGCCCCCGCCACCGGGGAGCTTCTCGCCGAGATCCCGGTGACCTCGAACGACGAGGTGTCCCGAGTGATCGCGCGGGCTCGACGCGCGCAAAAAGCTTGGAGCGTGCTCCCAGTGAACGAACGGGCGTGGCGCCTCCTGCGCCTTCGGGATGCCTTCGTCGAACACGCCGACGAGATCGTCGAGGTCATTGCGCGTGAGTGCGGCAAACCTCGTCACGAGGCCTTGGTTCATGAGGTTTCGACCTGTCTCGAGGTGGCCACCTTCTTCTGCGCTCATGCCCCCAAGCTGCTTGCCGCCGAACGCATCGGAGGACACTGGCTCGAACACCGACGAAGCTTCGTGCGTCATGTCCCCCGTGGCGTCGTCGGGATCCTGGCCCCCTGGAGTTTCCCGTTCATCGCGCCGATGGAGCGGGTGTTTTTAGCCCTTCTTGCGGGCAACGGCGTGGTGGTGAAACCGAGCGAAGTCACCCCTTTGGTGCTGCGAAAGGCCAAGGAAATCTACGACACCACAGGGCTTCCCGAGGACCTCTTCGGCGTGGTCTACGGATTCGCGCCGACGGGGCAGGCGCTGATCGACTACGGCGTCGACAAGGTCGTATTCACGGGTTCTTCGGCGACGGCGAAACGGGTGGCGAGTGCGTGCGGCGCTCGACTGATCCCGTGCGAGGTGCACGTGGGGGGAAACACGCCCCTTATCGCGTGTGACGACGCCGACTTGGAACGCACGGCGCGGGCTGTGGTTTACGGCGGCTTTGCGAACCTGGGGCAGACGTGCATCTCGGTGGAGCGGGTCTACGCCCACGAGCAGGTGTACGTCGCGCTGCTTGCTCGAGTGCGCGACCTCGTGGGGGCACTTCGCCAAGGGGACCCGTCCCGCGACTACGTAGATCTCGGGGCCATTATTTTCGCTGACCAGATCGAGATCGCCGAGCGCCACGTGGACGACGCGTTGCGCCGAGGGGGCGAGCTGGTTTGCGGTGGCACGCGCGGGCCTGGGATCGGGCCTTTCTTTGAACCGACCGTGCTCGGCGGGTGCGACGCGTCGATGCTCGCGATGAACGAGCCCACCTTTGGTCCTGTGGTTGCGTTTCAGAAGGTGTCGACCGATGACGAAGCGGTGGCGAGGGCCAATGGGAGCGGCCCCATGGGGGCAGCCTACGTCTTCACCCGTGACAGGCGTCGCGGGGCGCGTCTAGGCGAGCGACTGGTTGCCGAGAGCGTGGTGGTGAACGACGTACTGGTGAGTTATGCAGCGCCCGAGCCTTTTTTGGGGGCAGGACGGGTTCCTGGGCTTGGACGGCTTCCGGCGACCGACGCTTTGCTGGCGATGACGGAGCGTCGAACGCTCAGCACGGAGCGGCTGGCTACCGGACAGCTCGTGTGGTTTCCGTATACGGTCGGTCGGTTCCACTGGCTGCAGCGAGGGATCCGCGCGCTCTACGCGCCGGGGGGCTTCTGGCGAAAACTGCGGCGCACACAAGGGGGGCTGTGACAATTGTCGCGCGAGGTCATGCTGTCTCTTCCGAGTGAGAGGGGCAGGAAGGGGGAGCGGCCAACGGGAGCGTAGGGGCGAAGTCCCTAGCCGGTCGTGAGTGTCAAAGGACTTCCGCCGCGAGCTACTAGTTAAACCAAACCCATCTTGAAAACCGCAGGTTCCGAGCCGCGGACCTCACCCCCCCAGCCCCCCTCTCCCTCGACATTTTCCTT
>CAITRH010000029.1 GCA_903894755.1 uncultured delta proteobacterium | reverse complement strand
GGCGTTTCGACGCGCGATGAAGCGTCCGAGCTGTCTGGACGAGGCGTAGGGGCTGGGGCGGTCTTGCGGGAGTGCGAGGGGCGTGGGGGGAGTGTGGTGGTGCGGTCCGAGTTGGGCAAGGGGACCTGTTTCTCGTTCGTGTTCCCAGTGGCCGAAGCAATGATGCGAGCGAGGCCACAACTGGCTTCGGTGGCTCCCAAGAAGGTTGCATCGGTGCTGCCGTTGCGCTCCCACCGTCCTGCTCAAGGGCTGTACCGTCCGTCGCTGTTTCCGGTGCGTCCATCGCAGGCTCCCGGTCATCTCGCGGTGTCACCGCTTGCGCCTCCGCTGCTTCCAAGTGAATCGCGGGGGTAACAACGGTACCGGGGCTTTCTCGGGCGCCAACGTTCTTTGTCATGACCGCCTGGACTTCGTACGCAAGGCGATCGAAAAGACACCTCGATGAGCCTTCCTGACCTCCTCCGCAATCGCCTTCGTCTCCCCGTCATCGGGGCGCCGCTTTTCATCATTTCGCAACCCGACCTCGTCATCGAGCAGTGCAAAGCCGGGGTCGTCGGAGCGTTTCCCGCTCTGAACGCACGTCCGCCCGCCCTTCTCGACGAGTGGCTTGCGCGCATCACCTCCGAGTGCGCATCGTGGGATTCGGCCCATCCAGAAGCCCCCTCGGCCCCCTTTGCCGTAAACCAGATCGTTCACAAGTCGAACGATCGCCTCGACCAGGATCTCCAGCTGTGCGTCAAGTACAAAGCCCCCGTGGTGATCACGTCGCTCGGGGCCCGAGAGGACGTCAACCGCGCCATTCACTCGTACGGTGGCCTCGTGTTCCACGACGTCATCCATGTCGCACACGCCCACAAAGCCGTTGAAAAGGGGGCCGACGGCTTGATCGCCGTCTGCACGGGAGCTGGCGGACACGCCGGCGTGTTGTCGCCTTTTGCCTTGGTCCAGGAGATCCGCGCGTGGTGGGATGGTCCTTTGGTGGTTGCGGGGGCGATTGCAAGCGGACGAAGCGTGTTGGCGGCGCGGGCGATGGGAGGAGACTTGGCCTACATCGGCTCGGCGTTCATCGCGACCCGGGAGGCGAACGCCTCCGAAGCCTACAAGAAAGCCATCGTGGAGGGGGTCGCTGCGGACATCGTCTACACGAACCTGTTCACCGGGGTTCATGGCAATTACCTGAAGGCGTCGATCGTGGCAGCGGGACTCGATCCGCAGAACCTTCCCGTGAGCGACCCCTCGAAGATGGACTTCGGAGGAGGGGCCGCTGCCAAAGCGTGGCGCGACATCTGGGGATGCGGTCAGGGGATCGGAACGGTGCGCGAGGTCGTGACGGTGGCCGAACTGGTCGAGCGGCTGCGTCGCGAATACGACGGGGCAAAGCGCGCGCTTCTCGCGCTGTAGGGCCCATGGCGCTGCTTGGTGTGCGCGACCTCGTGACGAGTTTCCGTACCGATGCGGGGCCGCTCCGCGCGGTGGACGGCGTGTCGTTCGAGCTCGACGAGGGGGTGACCGTCGGGCTGGTGGGGGAAAGCGGATGCGGCAAGAGCGTCACGGCGCTGTCGATACTTCGGCTGATCCCGTCACCTCCAGGCACCATCGAACGGGGCTCGATCACGCTACGCGACCGCGAGCTGCTTTCGCTGTCGGAGCGCGCGATGCGGGATGTGCGAGGCAACGAGATCTCGATGATCTTCCAAGAGCCTATGACCAGTCTGAACCCGGTCTACAGGGTTGGGGCGCAGATCATCGAGGCCATCCGCCTCCATCGAAAGAGATCGCGGCGGGAGGCTCGTGTGCAGGCCATCGACCTGCTTCGCAAGGTGGGGATCGCGTCGCCCGAGACCCACGTCGACGCGTACCCACACGAGCTGTCTGGGGGCCAACGGCAGCGGGTGATGATTGCAATGGCGCTTGCGTGTGAGCCAAAGCTGCTTATTGCCGACGAACCCACGACGGCGCTGGACGTGACCATACAGGCACAGATCCTGGAGCTCCTTCGGAGTCTGCAGGAGCAGCTTGGCATGAGCATTTTGCTGATCACCCACGACCTGGGGATTGTCGCCGAGGTCGCCGACGAGGTGATTGTCATGTACGCGGGGCGGATTGTGGAGCGCGCGCCCGTGGAGACGCTTTATGCGAATCCGAGGCATCCGTACACGCAGGGGCTGTTGGCGAGTGTGCCCCGACCGGGCGTACGCAGGAAGATGGGGGTGATTGCGCCGAGGCTAGCGACGATCGAAGGGGTGGTGCCCGACCTGAGGCAGCTTCCACCTGGTTGCCGTTTTGCGGACCGCTGTCCGTATTTTGTGGCGCCTTGCGCGCTTGGGGAACCCGAGTTGGTGGGGTGCGGTGACGGGCACGACGTACGATGCATACGGGAAGGGGATCGACGAAATGGGGCTGGTGGGTGGTGACGAAAATCTGTCCCCGGTCTTGAGTTGATGGCTCGCGCAGACGAGGAAAGGCTCGCGCAACCCGTCTCGGGCAGATCCTACGCGCGCTAAACCAAAACCATCTTGAAAACCGCAGGTTTCCGCTCGCGCAGACCTCACCCCCAACCCCCTCTCCCTCGACATCTTCCTTGCCCATGCGGGCAAG
>CAITRH010000028.1 GCA_903894755.1 uncultured delta proteobacterium | reverse complement strand
GGCTGCCAATCAACGCGTGGGGTCGGTCCCATAGAAGGAGAAACTTGGACTTCTCGGGCAACCGATGAGGGGAACGTAAGTTGATTGGCAGCCCCGAAGGGGCGAATTAATTCAGCCCAGGGTGGGTAACCCTGGGTAGGGCGTAATCGCGGTCGGCCTCTGGGTTTCACGGGGGGGGTCACGAAGCCCCGGAACTTAGCGGGCCTTTGCTTTTTAGAGTGGAAGCTCGACGATGAACAGAGAGCCGTTTCCCGGAGCGCTTTCCACATGGATGGAGCCACCGTGGGCTTCGACAATTTGGCGAACGATGTAGAGTCCTAGGCCAAGTCCACCGATCTTTCCGCCGGTCACGGCCCTCTCAAACCTTTCGAAAATCTTCGACTGCAGGTCGTATGGAATCCCCATCCCCTGGTCTTGAAAGTGGAGCTTATCGGCTTCTTGCGCCACCGTAACTTCAATGGGTTTGCCCTCGCCGTACTTGATGGCGTTTGACAGGAGATTGGCGATAATCTGGTGGACTCGGGTCCGGTCCCATGTTCCTACGACCGAGTGGTCTGCTTTGACCGTGATCATGCTGCCCATGTTGTGTGCGTTCTCGGATAGCGCCGCAACGCCTTCAATTACAGCCGCCTTGAGATCCACTTCCTGCTCGTGAAGATCGAACTTCCCAACGCGGATCTTGGTGACGTCGAGCAGCTCATTGAGCAGCCCCACAACCTGCTGGCTTGACTTGAGCGCCGTTGAACACAGCGCCGTGAACGGATTGTCGTCCTTTGCCTTGGTCGCCAGTCGCTTCATGAGCTGCAATTGCAAGTGAAGTCCTGTCAGGGGGGTCTTCAACTCATGGGACGCAATCGACAGGAAATCTTCTCTCGCCGCGACAGCAGCTCGGAGGTCTAGCTCCAATTGCTTGCGTTCCGTGATGTCGAGCGCCGCAAGTAGAATGTGCTGCTCCTCGCCGAACATGAAAGGAACCAAAATGCATTCAAGGGTCACCCTCATCCCAAAGGAGGAGACCAGAAACACATCACCGTGCTGCTCGGTCCCGGTCCTCAGGGCTCGTTCGGCCATTTCAAGCAGCCCGCTGCGCTTCCAAGACTCGAGGTTTCGGAAATTTTGCTTTTCCAACTCCTCAAGCGTTGTCCCGACCATCCTGGCCGCAGCATCGTTGGCCGAGATGGCCTCTCCGGTTGCCTTGTAGGAGACAAGGCACATGGGGGAAATGCGCACGAGGGTCTGGATATAGTTCGTCACATCACGGATCTGCCGCTCCGCCTGCTTGCTTTCCGTGATGTCCGAAAATAGTGTATAGACCTCGTAGGGCTTGTCGTCCCCCTGCTGGAACAGCGGGATTGCATCGATCTGAATCCAGCGATAGGTCTTCTCTCGCGGGTTGAACACCCCCATAACCGTGCCACTCATTGGGGCACCTGTCCGGAGAGCTACCATCGCGGGATGCTCTAGCCCGGGGAACGGGGATCCATCCTCTCGAATGCAATGAACCTCTTCGCCGACCGAGCTGCTGCCCAGAAACTCCAGATGCGTCTTGCCGAGGATGCGCTCGGCAGCAGGGTTCATTGAAATGATCGTCCCCTCTGCGTTCTGATAGACCACGCCCTGCAGCATGGTTTCTACGACCAGCCTATGGCGTGTCTCGGTCGGGCTCAGACATTTACTCGAGCGTCTCATGGGTCCATTGAGGCTTGCGAGCCGCCAGTGTGGCCACTGCCGCCACCAGCCGTGCGGCCTCGATCGGCTTCGCAAGGTGCAGCTGAAAACCCGCCTCGATTGCCCTCTTGCGGTCGCTGTCGCTCGCCAGCGCCGTCAGCGCCGCTGCAGGAACCTCCGGACAAAGACGCCTCACCTTTCGGATGAAACCGTAGCCATCCTCTTCGGGCATCGAAATGTCGCAAAGGATCACCTGTGGCTGAAACGCCCCAAAGGCCGCTAGGCCCGCTCCAGACGAGGAGACCGCCCGCACGTCGGCTCCAAGCTGCCCCAGCATGGTCGCAAAGGACTCCCGCGCTTCGTCGTCGTCCTCCACAAGAAGCACCCGCACATGGGTGATGTCGTCCCCAGTCGCTCGAAGCGCAGTGGCCCCCGGCTTCGGTCCCGCAGTCCCGAGGGGGAGCGTGACGCGAAAGCTCGAGCCCTTCCCCTCCCCGGCGCTCTCGGCAAACACCTCCCCGCCATGCAACTCCACCAGGTGGCGCACAATGGTCAGCCCGAGGCCAAGCCCTCCGTGAGTGCGCGTCAACGTGCTGTCTGCCTGAACAAACCTTTCAAACAGGTGCGGCAGCACCTCGGGCCGGATTCCCATGCCGGTATCCGTCACAGTGATCTGCCCCCTGCCGTCGAGCCGCTCGAGGCGCATCACAACCCGGCCGCCACGTCGCGTGAACTTGATGGCGTTGGACAGAAGGTTCGCAATCACTTTCTGGAGGCGGGTTGCATCGCCGCTGACGAAGCTCACGGACGGGTCGATGACGAGCTCGAGGTCCAGAGACTTGGCCTCCGCGATAGGTCGGACTCGCTCCATGGCATCGCGGACGAGTTCCGGGAGGTCGACAGCGTCCAATTCGAGCTGCAGTTTTCCCGAGGCGATGCGTGAGGCATCCAGCAGATCGTCGATCAGATTGGCTTGGGCGGTCGCAGCGCGCGCAATGGTTGCGGCCGACTTGCCTAGCTTCGGAATGTCGGCTGCCATCCGTTTGAGGACCTCTGCCTGCATCAAGATGGCGCTAAGCGGGGTTCGCAGCTCGTGAGAGAGCGTCGCGAGGAACTGTTCCTTGGCGCGATTGGCCTGCTCGACCTGGAACCTCGCCTGCATTTCGAACTCGAGAACCTGGGCGCGCTCGGCTTGGAGCGCACGAAGGCTGGTGAGGTCGTCGATGCAGACAAGGAGTCGCGAGCTGCCACCATCCCAGCCGACCCGCCGGCCGGTCAGCGACAGGATCCTGCGGGGAGACCCAGCAGCGTGCTCAAGGACAGTGAAGTCTATGTTCTTGTCGAGTAGATCGGTGAGGGCGCGACGCACCGCAGGGGTTTCCAACGCCCCCGCGCCAATCTCGAAGAGGCTCTGCCCCTCGGCATCCGACACGACAGCAAAAGTCTCGTAAAAGGCATGGTTCGCGCAGACCACGCGCAGCTCCAAGTCGAGCACGACCACTGCCGCCGTGATCCCTTCCATGATGCCCTTCGCGAGGTCTCGAGCATCCTGAGCATTGCCTTGGCCGGTTCTCGAGTTTTCTTCCGTACTTTTCATTTGCTGGCCTCCTATGCACGGGCGCCCACACGAGCAAGCACTTGAACCACGTCGTCGATGTCCGGTGGTTTGGCAAGGTGCTCGTCAAACCCCGCCTCCTTGGAACTGCGGACATCCTCGCATTGTGCATAGCCACTGAGTGCAACCAAGACCACCTTGCGGAGCAGCGGGTCGGAACGCATGGCTCTTGCGACATCATATCCATTCATGTTCGGAAGTCCGATGTCACACAGCACGACGTCTGGAAGAAACTCGCGTGCGCGTCGCAGTGCCTCTTCGCCACTATGCGTCAGAGCCACGGTATGCTCGTCGAGTTCGAGGAGTGCCCCCAACGCCTGGGCGGTATCGACATGGTCCTCAACAATAAGGACACGACAGCGCGCGGTTTTACTCCGAAGTTGCATTCGTAAAGCCAAGAGAACGTGTACGACGGCTCGGTAGACGTTGTCAAGCTAAACCAAACCCATTTTGAAAACCGCGGCGCGTGTTCCACGTGTCAAGGCGGGCTCCTCATATTCTGCAGGGGATCTCCCCGAAGCCGATGATGGCGCGAAAGGACGAGGCAACGCACTATCAACAGCATGAGCGTCCAATTGGGCGCGCACCAGGGGAGAACGCACGATGGACGACCTTTTGAACAGTGAGCTTGGCCCCCAAGAACCGGCGTTGGGAATTCACGACAAGTACGCGCAGATCGGAGCGGACCGCATGGAAAGCGCGCGCGTTATTAGCCATTGGCCGTCCTTTCCCCACTTGTGCGACTGCCTCGACGATCTGTTGTTCGTCACCGATCTCGAGGGTCGAATCCTTCACGCGAACACGGCCACCGAGCTCCGTTTGGGCTGCATTCTGAGCGAACTGCAGACTCTGAGCCTCGTCGACCTGCATCTTCCTTGCGACCAGCCTCGGGTCGAAACAGCGCTCTGCGAGGTGGTTGCCCGCGGTTCGTCCATGGCGGTCCTTGGCATCGTAGGAAAAGGAGCGGTCCCTTTTTACGTCGAGATTCGCTACTCGCGCTGCAAATGGGCAGGACACGACGGGATCATCGCCTGTGCACGGGACGTGACTGCGCGCAAGCAGAGCGAACGGGCGCTGCGCAAGAGTGAAGACCACTACCGAGCTCTCGTCGACAACGCCTCCGACCTCCTCACGCGCCACGATCGGAACGGGCGTATCACGTTTGCCTCGCCTGCCGCCCTTGCGCTTCTTGGATACCTGCCCCACGAGCTCCAGTCGCACGACTTCTCTGAATGGGTTCATCCAGACGACCTGGCGAAGGTGGAGCAGGCCGAGCTCAATGTGATGGTTGGCTCCGGTGCGGCCACCGTCTCCTATCGGTTCCGAACAAAAGCAGGCGGTTTCCTTTGGGTTGAATCGGCCTCGCGCGCACTGAGGGATCGGGACAATGAAGACACCGTCGGCATGGTGTGCGCCACGCGTGACATCAGTGGGCAAAAACGCACGGAGGACGAACTTCGCATGGGTCTTACCT
This sequence comes from uncultured delta proteobacterium, assembly GCA_903894755.1. Taxonomy (GTDB): domain Bacteria; phylum Myxococcota_A; class Polyangia; order Polyangiales; family Polyangiaceae; genus CAITRH01. The sequence continues at coordinate 2,337 of CAITRH010000028.1, read as the reverse complement.
CTTATCGCAGCAAGTCGGAGAGAGCCGAAGGCGCCAACCGAGCAAAAAGCGAGTTCCTTGCCAACATGAGCCACGAGATCCGCACTCCCATGAGCGCAATCCTCGGCCTCGCCGGACTCCTTCGCGACACGCCGCTTTCGACTGAGCAGGGCGAATTCCTGCGCGGGATCATGAGCTCCTCGGAGGCGCTGCTCGGTTTGATCAACGATATCCTCGATTTCTCGAAGATCGAGGCCGGCAAGCTTGCCATAGACCCCGTCCCTTGTGAGCTTCTCACCATTGTGGAAGAGTCCATAGAGGCCCTTGGAGTGCGGGCCCATGAGAAGGGGATCGAGCTGGTGCTGCGGTACCCCTCCTCGGCGGCGCTCCGCGTGGTGGCAGACGGGGGACGTCTTCGCCAAATCTTACTAAACCTTGTGAACAATGCGATCAAGTTCACCCATTTGGGTCATGTGCTCCTAACTGTGGGGCTGGAGCAGCGAGACAACCATTGGGTTCGGGTGCGCTTTTCCATCGAAGACACGGGCATCGGCATTGCGCCAGACAAACTTGGTGTCATTTTCGAGAAGTTCGCCCAGGCGGATAGGTCTACGTTCCGGGTCCATGGGGGGACCGGACTTGGGCTGACCATAGCCAAGGAATTGGTCACGTTGATGGGGGGCGACATGGGGGTATCGAGCAAGCCGGGACAGGGGTCGACCTTCTGGTTTGTCCTTGATTTTCCTGTTGCCACCGACAGGCCGGCAGATGGGTACCCGATCTACGAACATTGCACCCACCCGCGCGTACTGATTGTAAACGATCACGCGGTGGCGCGTGATGCAGTAACCGAGATGGTGGAAGCGTTGGGGGGGCGGGCGACGTCCATGGCAGCATCGAACGAGGCTCTGGAGGTGCTTGTGGAGGCGTCCAGATCAGCGAGTCCCTATGCTGCGGTGCTTGCCGACATGGACGCGAAGGGCATTGCAGGGACGACAGCGGCGCTTTATGCGGCGATGAAGAAGCACTCGGACCGGTGCGGGACCACGTTTATCGTCATGGCTCCAGAGCTCACTGTAGACACGGAGCTCAGAAGCCAGCTTGGTCCCAACGTGGTGCATAAGCCTTTGGTCCCTTCACGCCTTCTTGCGAATTTTTGCCATCTCCCTTGTGGACCAAGGCTCGAGATGATGCCTGCTGCAGTTCCGACGCCGCTCGCGGGGGGGCATGTGCTGGTGGTCGAGGATCAGGTTCTCAACCAGATGGTGCTGACCAAGATGCTGGAACGCCTTGGATACAGCGTGGACGTGGCTTCCAATGGTAGTGAGGCGGTCGAGAAGGTTTTTCTTGCGACCTATGACATCGTGTTGATGGACTGCCAGATGCCGGGCATGAACGGGCTGGAGGCCACGGCAGAAATCCGTCGTCGGGAAGGGCCAGGTCGCCACACGATCATTGTTGGGGTTACGGCCGACGCCATGAAAGAGGCGCGTGAAGCCTGTTTTGCGTCGGGCATGGACGACTATCTTTCCAAGCCGTTTCGGCCTCACCAGATAGACGACACCTTGCGCCGATGGCGATTGCGAGCACCTCCATCCGTGGCTCCGGAGCCTATACCCACTGTAGATGCGCTCGACGCACTGGTGAACCAGTTAGGGGAGCGAGCCGCGGCTCGCATATTTAGTCGGTTTGACCGCGAAATACCTGAAAGGCTTAGTCAGCTTCGCAGGGCCGCGAGCCATGGGGATCTCGAGACGGTGGCGAAGCTTTGCCACTCGCTCAAAGGGGCGACGGGGCTCGTGGGGGCGCTCTTGATGAGCGGTCTTTGCGGTGAGATCCATAATGCAGCAAAGGATGGAGGGGGGGAGCTTCCTCGGCTCTTGCAGCAGCTTGACCAATGTTACGAGACGACTGTGACGAAGATGCGGGGGTTACAGGTGGGACTTCAAGCCCAACAGGACCGTGCCTTGCTATCGTGAGCCCCTTCATAGTGCGCCTCGGTGAGCTCTCCGACGCTCTCCGACACGGAATTCCTGGGCAATCGCGATGACAGCGCCCAATACGTCAGCGAACTGAAATCTTGGCGCAGCGAACTGAAATTGGCTTCCGTGCGTGCTTCAAAGCATTCCGTGTGGACGATGACCTCTCCGAGGCGGGTCTCGGTCTTTCGTTGCGCCTCGGCGAGCTCTCTGGGGCTCGATGGTGAGCCGCACCTCCGGATTCCACCCACGACGCGTTGCTAAACCAAACCCATCTTGAAAACCGCAGGTCCGATCTACCGCTTCCGCGCCCCAATGTCGCGTAGACCTCACCCCCAACCCCCTCTCCCTCGACATCCTCCTTGCCCATGCGGGCAAG
>CAITRH010000027.1 GCA_903894755.1 uncultured delta proteobacterium | reverse complement strand
TCCTTGCCCGCATGGGCAAGGAGGATGTCGAGGGAGAGGGGGTTGGGGGTGAGGTCTACGCGACATTGGGGCGCGGAAGCGGTAGATCGGACCTGCGGTTTTCAAGATGGTTTTGGTTTAGATAGCTAGTAGGCCGCGTCCAAAAAGCTGCTGCGCGCCGCAAGTCTCCCGATATTCTCGACGCTCCATGTGGACCCAGGTCTCTCCGATGAGCGCAGCGGATGTAGCGGACGTGATCGCCATTGAGGGGCCGCCGCGGCTGTCGTCAAGTGACCTCCAGATTGAGCTGGCCCGGCCGTGGTCGCGATGCTGGGTGGCGAGGGGGCACGACGGCCCCGTGGTGGCGTACTTACTTGCATGGCTGGTGGTCGACGAGCTGCATATCCTCAACATCGCGACCCATCCTGAGCACCGGCGGCAGGGGCATGCGCGTGCGCTGTTTGACGAGGGGCTGCGGATGGCACGGGAACATCGGCTTGTCCATGTCCTTCTCGAGGTACGACGTTCGAATCGACCTGCCATTGCGCTTTACCGACAGCTTGGCTTCTTCGCGATGGGGGTGAGGCTGCGGTATTACCCAGATGATGAGGACGCTGTCGATATGCGGCTGGTCCTGGACCCTTTGACAGGCCTTGTGGTGCGTCATGACGACGAGGTCAGGCTCGGCGACTGATGGCGTACTTGGTGAAAGAGCTTTTTTTTACGCTTCAGGGTGAGGGAGTGCAGGCAGGACGGGCGGCGGTATTTCTGCGTTTTGCGGGCTGCAACTTGTGGAGCGGCCGTCACGAGGACCGTGGGGACGGCAAGGGGCAATGCGCCCGCTGGTGCGACACGGACTTCGTGGGAATCGACGGGACTGGGGGAGGGCGTTTTACGACGTCGACGGAGCTGGCCCAGGTGGCGCGAGGTTTCTGGTCCTCTGCAGTGGGGGCGTCGCCTCTACGCTCCCATTGGTCGCTCCCCCTTGTGGTTTGTACGGGAGGCGAGCCGCTTCTTCAGCTCGATGAAGGGCTGGTCCAGGCGCTTTCAGCCGTGGGGTTCGAGGTGGCGGTCGAAACGAACGGCACCTTGGCGCTTCCCCGTGGCATCGATTGGGTTTGTGTGAGTCCCAAGGCGGGGAGCGAGCTTCGGGTTCGGTGCGGCGACGAGCTAAAGCTCGTGTATCCGCAGGTGGGAGCGGAACCAGAGCGTTTCGAGCGTCTCGAATTCCGCCACTTCGTGCTGCAGCCGCTCGACGACCTATCGAGAGAGGACCATCAGCGCGCCGCGGTGCGTTACTGTCTAGAGCATCCGCAGTGGCGGCTCGGACTGCAGATGCACAAGTTGGTGGGATTGCGATGACCGCCAACCCAAACCTGCCCTGACACTCCGGGGACCAGGACCTGGCGGTTTGGCCACCAGGAAGTTTCACTGCAGGCCATTTCTACGTCGACCCCGCGGCAGGGCGCGTTATGCTCCCCTCAGCTATGAAATGGCGCTGGCCTTGGCAAAAACCGCTTTCCTCTGAACAGTCCGACGCGCACCAACCCGCGCCTAGGCTCGTTTCACTGCCCGACCGACCGCAGGAGTCGGACGAAAGCATCGAAGGGGGCAAGCCCACCGGGATGTTGCCTGTCGCGCGCCCGACGCGTGGCGACGAACGCACCCGCGTCGTAGAGTTCTCCGACAGACCCGCTCCCTCGGCCGAAGAGGCCTTTCGGGTGGGCTTTCCGGAGGCTCGTAACTGGTTTGGAAACCATCCTTCCGCCCTGTTCGTTGCGGCCGCCATAGGAGGCAACCCGGGCCAACGGCACGTGCTGGCGTGTGTTGGCATTGGGCTCCACGAACGGTTGGTCCTTGGGCGCCATAGCCACTGCGACGTCTTGCTCGATTTCCCTTGGGTGCCGCTCCGGTACCTCATGGCCTTCGCGCATCAGCGGCAAGAAACCCCGGTCCTTCGAGTCCTGGACCTCAACACACGCCTAGGCTTTCTCACCGAAGAGGGACAACGACGTGAAGCCATCGTTACCGATGGTTCCGTATTCGTCTCCACCCGCAGCCTCGGCTTCTGGTTTTATGCAAAAAAAGACCTCACCCGTGACAGCGCCCAAGACGCCTGGACACAACTTGGGCCCGTGGACATCGAGGAGCCAGGGGGCGATCCATGGGCCGCGCAGTCGCTCTCGTCCGTTCGGCCTGTTTCGGCGACGTTGCACCGCATGGAGGGGGGCACAGGTGCGAGCAGTACGCGTATCACAGCGCTGCATCCCCCTTTGGTTCTCGAACAGGGGGCGCTCGAGATCCCCTGGGGAACCCTCAAACTTCGCTATGGGGACGACAAAGCCAAGTGGGGTGTTTCTGCCGAGCGGCTCCAAAGAGGCATCCTAGTCGGCCGCTACGAGCGATGCGGTCTCGAGCTGGCCGAGCAATTCCAGGCCGTCTCTCGAGTCCATCTGCTTCTATTGCTCGTCGACGGCGACGTTTGGGCACTCGATACGGCAAGCACGTTCGGCATCTGGCGAGAACAGCACCGGGTCCTCGCCGAGCGTCTCGAAGACGGCGCGTCGGTCCGACTTGACGAAGAGGTTTTCGTCGACTGGCATCGCATCAAACATCCCGAAGCCTAACGAAAACTTCGCGATTCGGGACCTCGAACCGGCGCGTGCTCCTCCGTGGCAGCGTGATCGCTGGACGGTGCGGTCGATGCGTGTCCCCAGAAAGGCACTTCGACGATCGAGACGGGAATGTCCTCGTCATGGTCGCAAAAGGCATGGAGCGGTCCTGTCCGCGGAAAAATGACTTCAGGGCATGCTTGGGCCAGACGCTCGGCAAAGGCCGTGGCGTCAGGGATACGTCGCGACCGGTCTCGTTCCAAACCCGCATGGACAACGAGCGCCACCTGGTGAGGAACCTGCGGCGCGACGAAGTCCAAGGCCGCGATGGGCTCGCGCAGAATGCTGGCGAGAACCTCCACGAACGACGGTCGGCTAGGAAACGCCGGCTTGCCACTGAGCGCCTCGTAAACGACCGCCGCAAGCGACCAAAGGTCCGTACGCCCATCCAGCACCATCCCGTCGACCTGCTCAGGCGACATGTACTGAGGCGTTCCCACCACACTTCCGGTCACCGTGAGGCCTGGGGACTGAGACGCCGAGGACGCGGACGGGGGGTCGGACGGGTCCGACAGGAGTTTGGCCACGCCGAAGTCGAGAATTTTTGCAAGCAGGGCGCCGTCGTCGCGCACCGTCAGGAAAAGGTTGGAAGGTTTCAGGTCCCGGTGAATGACCCCGGCCGCGTGGGCTTTGGCAAGACCGCGGGCTATCTGGTAGCCGATCGTGACCGCCGTGCTGACATCGAGCGGTCCGGTGCGAGCGATACGCGCCGCGAGGTCTTCGCCCACGAGCAGCTCGCTGACCAGGTAGGACCCGTAGGTGTCGTCGTGGCCCGCGTCGAAAATCTGCACGATGTAATCGCTCTCGACAGCGCTTGCGGCACGGGCCTCTCGTCGAAACCGCGCACGTACATCGGGAGCATCCGCAAAGGCATGGTTCATCAGCTTGATGGCCACGCGTCTTCCGATATCGACGTGAACCCCAGCGTACACGTTCCCCATGGCTCCGCTGCCGAGCAGGTCCCCGATTCGGTACTTGCCCGCCACGACAGCTCCGGGCTTTGGATCCATTGCAACGTCCTCGAAGCCACCCTACTCCGTTTTGCCTAATGCCACGAATCGTGCGTGTCGATCCTGCCACCCTCGACCATCCCTCGTCCCAGGCGGCGCTGGCGCAAGCCTGCGAGCTTCTGAGACGCGGCGGGCTGGTAGCGTTTCCCACGGAGACTGTGTACGGCCTCGGCGCCCGGGCGCTCGATGCAGCAGCGGTGTTGAGGATCTTCTCTGCCAAGGGACGTCCCCTTCATCATCCGCTGATTGCCCACGTCGCCGACGAGGAGAGGGCGCGCGAGCTTGCGTCCGAATGGCCCGAGCGCGCGTCTCGTTTGGCCAAGGCGTTTTGGCCGGGGCCGCTGTCGCTCGTGGTGAAGCGCGCGTCCCATGTGCCCGCGGTCGTGGCCGGAGGAGCAGACTCGCTGGCCGTGCGCGCTCCGGCGCATCCTGTGGCGCGTGCGCTCCTCGAGCGTTTTGGAGAACCCATCGCGGCGCCGAGTGCAAACCGGTATCAGGAGCTTTCGCCTACCGAAGCGTCGCATGTCGTCAAGTCGCTAGGCGACGCTGTGGATCTCGTGCTCGACGCGGGCCCGTGCAGCGAAGGGATCGAATCGACCGTAGTGGATGTGCGGGGTGACCCCCGTGTGCTTCGTCCTGGCCCCCTTGGGCTCGCGGAGCTTCGACGGGTGGTTGCCGAGCTTGCCGAGCCTTCGGGAGAGATGGAGGCGCACTTGCCGCGTCCTTCACCCGGGATGGACACCCGTCACTATGCGCCCAAGGCCCGTCTTGAGGAGGTGGAGGGGGCGGAGCTGGCGGTTCGTGCTCGGAGCTACAGGGGCTTACGGTTGGGGGCGCTGGTACGAGGCGCCTGGGAGCTCGAGGCGCTGGTGTGCCGGATGCCGCTTGACGCGCATGGGTATGGCCAAGCGCTTTTCGCGTCCCTTCATGCGCTGGACGACGCCGGGGTGGAGGTCGTGCTGGTGGAGGCGATTCCGGCCGAGGCGGCGTGGTGGGCCATTGCCGATCGTCTTACGCGCGCCCGCGCTGGATAGCGTTGTCTACAGGAGAGGCTGCGACGGGACCCGCCGGGACAACGGCTGGCTGCGAAGTCGTCGAGAAAGGCCGCGACACGACAGTGGCCGCTCAGGAAACCGCTGCCTCAGAACATGACGCGGCGACTACCGCGGCCGCCGTCG
>CAITRH010000026.1 GCA_903894755.1 uncultured delta proteobacterium | reverse complement strand
TGTGCTTGGTCACCGCCAGCCCTAGCCCGGTCCCTGCCCCCTTCGTGGAAAAGAACGGCTCGAACACCTGGGATCGGATCGGCTCCGCAATCCCGCCCCCTCGATCCTCCACCACGATCGCAACCCCGTCGTCGTGCCTTGCCACCCGCACCTCGATGAGGCCCCCCTCCGGCATCGCCTCTCGCGCGTTGCGAAGCAGGTTCACAAGCGCCTGACGAAGCTGCGCCTCCTCTACAAAGGCCTGCGGTAGCGACGGCTCCACCTCCAACACCACGCGACATCCCGCCTGCTCGATCTCGGCTCGCACGAAAGAAACCGTCTCGCTCACCACCACCGCGACATCCCCGAGCTCCAGACGCGGCGACGGTAGCCTCGCCACCCGCAGGTACTCCTCGGATAGACGCTCGAGACGTCCCACCTCCCTTTGGATCGCCCCCAACAACGCTTTCGCCTCGCCTGCCTCGCCTGCTGTGAGACCGAGCTCCTCCTCGAGCAGCTCGAGATTGAGCCCGATGGAGGACAGCGGATTGCGGATCTCGTGGGTCACATGCGCCGCCATCTTTCCGATCGCCGCAAACCGCTCGTTCGACAACGCCGCAGCCTGGGCTTCCGCCAGCCCGCCGACCATCCGCTCGAACGACGCCGCAAGCTCGCTGATCTCGTCGCTTGCTGCGGGCACGGCGCGTTGGGTCAGATCGCCACGGGCCACCGCCTGCGCCCGAGCGCTGACTTGCGCAAGCGGTGCAAGAAGCCTCCTCGTGTGCAGCGACACGCCCGCCCCCACCAGGAGCGTCAGCAGAGACAGCCCTCCCAGGGCCCAGATGGCCCGCCGTTCCCTCGTGTGGGCCGCCACGGCGAAGGCGTCCATGGCCGATGAAAGTTGTTCCGCAAGGGCGCGAAGCCGACTGTCGGCGTCGTGCTCCAGCGCCCCCAACGAGACCAACACGGCATTGATCGAGTCCTTGTCTGCCGAGGCGATGGCGAAAAACAACCGTTCGAAGAGCGTCCGATCGTCGGCAAGGAGCTCTTCGATCGCTTCGAGCCTGGTCGACAGGTCGTCGGCGAGACGACGGGTCGCGGCACCATGGGCGCCGAGATGGTCCACGGCACTTCGGGTTTCGCCGAACTTGGCCCGACGCGCGCTCACGAGGGTGCCGAGCAAGACGCGTGTAGAGGCGGGATTGCGCTCGTCGGGGATCCCGTCCACCAGGGTCGATAAGGTCACCTGGGTGGCGCGAAGCTGGCCGAGACGAAGTGCGAGTGGAACGTACCCGCGAGACAGTTCCAGGTTGTCCTCGGCGGCGCGCTTTTGCACGTAGATGGCCCAGCCCACGGTGATGGCAAAGCCAACGAGCGTGATGCCGAAGGAAACGAGAATGCGTCGAGCCAACGTTGCGCGGCCGCGGCCTGGCGTTGCGCGGCCTGGCGTTGCGCGGCCTGGCACGGGAGCGGGTACGTGGGTGGAGCCAGAGGGATGCAGGATTGGCCAAACACTAGACCAAACCCAGATCGAGAACCGCAGGTCCGACCCGCGGACGGCCCTCGGCAATGATCCACTTGGGCCATCCGATAGACCATGTCCAGAAGCTGCCCGGCTAAGGTTTCCTGGAATGCGTCGCTGAGTCAACGTCGCTGACCCATGAGGCCGCGCGTGCGGGTGGCGCCGTTCGATGCAGGGGGCCCGACTGTCCGATGGACGTCCGGGGACGTCCCGCAGAAGAAGCAGGCGGACTTGGTCCTGTCAGCCGAGATCGATATGAGCTTACATGTGCCGGCGGAGACCAGGAGCAGCAGCATGTGGTCCGGTGGTACCAGTATAGAGTTCAAGGGAACGTGTCAGATTGGAGGCACCATCTCACTCGTTCTGTGGGAACCACTGTCCAATCAGCGGCTCTGGTCGAAGTCGGTTGACATTCCGGTGGAATCAACCGATTGCACGGTCCCGCCCGGATCTGAAGAAAGCGTTGGGATCCAGTTCACCAACAAGGTGTCCCGCGCCATCGAGAAGGCCTTTCCAGTGATCATGCGGACCTTCGAGAAGTACTTCAGTCCCGAGGAAATGGCTCTTGTCAAGCAACAGTCCAAGGAACTGCGCGAAAAGAAGGTGTACTGACGCCACCGGCTTGTCTTTGCCCGAGTGAAACACGTTGCCGGCCGAAGCGGCGAGCGCTAACTTCGCTGGATGGTCGTTCCTTTCACGCGCATCACGGCTGACCCTCGCGTTTGTGGAGGACAGCCGTGCATTCGCGGCCTTCGCATTCCTGTGGCGCTGGTGCTCCGGCACCTTGCTGCGGAGCAGACCGCGCAGCAGATCGTCGAGGAGTATCCCGAGCTGGAGCTCGGCGACGTCCTCGACTGCCTGCGTTACGCCGCGTGGCTGGCGTCGGGCCGCACCATCGATCTGGCTCCGGCCGCTTTGCGCGCCGAAGGGTTCGCTGCCGTGCGGGTGAACCTTCGGGCATCCGGACGCCCGCACCAGCCGTAGTTTGCTTCGAAGCCCCGTCGGAGAGCGCGCGGCCACCATCAAGAGGTGCGGCTCGACGAATGCCTCGGCAGGCTTCCCCAACCGCTTGGCCTCCTCTGCTTGTTTCTCGTGCTTCCGAGCGCGCTGACGCCAGTACGCGAGATGCTTGCTCAGACAGGCTCGAAAGTCCTCGGCGGTGGGCGCCCTTGCGTAAATCTCGATGAGACTGGGGACGTTCGCCATTTTCCCAAGCAGGCCCAGTCGCATTCGTTCGGCTAGGTGTGCGGGGTCGGGCTCGTAGCAGAGGTCGGAGTATTGGGTCTCCGGGGAGATTTCGTACTGGGCGACGGTGCTCCCACAGGAGCCTAGGGCTTCCTTGCCGATCTGCTTGCCGAGTTGGTCGAAATGGTTGCGCACGGGTCGGTGAATCGCACGCGTCGTGCCGT
>CAITRH010000025.1 GCA_903894755.1 uncultured delta proteobacterium | reverse complement strand
ACTTGCCCGCATGGGCAAGGAAGATGTCGAGGGAGAGGGGGGCTGGGGGGGTGAGGTCCGCGGCTCGGAACCTGCGGTTTTCAAGATGGGTTTGGTTTAGGATTTGACTCGGCCCCGTATTTTTTGTCCCCTGCTACAGTCTGGGGCTAGCCGACGTAGCGGTCGCACGAGGGCTCGGACCTGATGAAGTTACCCTGAGTCGCTCGAAGCAGGACGGCGTCCCCCTTCCGCGTTACCCTGAGTCGCTCGAAGCAGGACGGCGTCCCCCTTCCGCGTTACCCCGAGTCGCTCGAAGCAGGACGGCGTCCCCCTTCCGCGTTACCCCGAGTCGCTCGAAGCGGGGCGGCGTCCCCCTTCCGCGTTACCCCGAGTCGCTCGAAGGGGGTCGACGTATCCCTTCCGCGTTACCCCGAGTCGCTCGAAGGGGTCCGGCTTCCCCTGAACTTGCTGACACCCGTGAAAAATAGGTAGCTGCGTCTCCGATGCTCCCCGACGCGCTCACCCAAAAACTCGACGCCCTCCCGGCCGCCCCTGGCGTCTACATCTTCAAAGACAAGAAAAACGCCATCGTCTACATCGGGAAGGCAAAGAGCCTCCGCAGCCGCGTCCGAAGCTACTTCCAGGCCGACCCCGCCGACACACGCTTCTTTATCCCCATCCTCCAACGCACCGTCGGTGACCTCGATACCATCGTCACCGCTACCGAAAAAGAAGCGGCAATCCTCGAGAACACGCTCATCAAGGAGCACCACCCTCGCTACAACGTCAAACTTCGCGACGGCAAAGAGTTCCTCTGCCTGCGCCTCGCCCCCAAAGACTCCTGGCCTCGCCTCCAAGTGGTTCGACATCCGCTCCCCGACGGCGCCCGCTACTTCGGCCCGTACCCGTCCGCTACCTCCGCGCGACGTACTCTGCACCTTGTCAACAAATATTTTCAGCTCCGTACCTGCCGGGACTCGGACCTCGTCTCCCGCAAACGTCCATGCCTGCAGCACCAAATCAAACGCTGCCCCGCCCCCTGCGCTTTCGAAGTCGATCGCGCCTTCTACGCCGAACAAGTCGACGCAGTCGCGCTGTTCCTGAGCGGACGGCACGACGACCTGTCCCGTGAGCTCCAGACCCGCATGGCGGCATCATCCCGCGCCATGCGCTTCGAGCTCGCCGCCGTCTACCGCGACCAGCTCCGCGCGATCGAAAAGGTCCGCGAGAGCCAGCACGTCGTGTCCGTCGAAAGCACCGACCGCGACGTCGTTGCCATCTACCGCGAAGGAGACCTCGTCGAGCTCGCGCTCCTGTCGGTGCGTGCCGGAAAGCTCGCCGATGTCGCCACGTTTTCACTGAAGAAAGCCGAGATTCCAAACGAGGAAATCCTCTCGGCCTTCCTCGCCCAGCACTACGTCGAAACCGACGGAGCCAAGTCGGAGGTCGTGTTTCCCATCCCAAACGAGATCCTCCTGCCCGAGGAACCCGAAGGGCTCGACGGGATCGCCGAGTGGCTCGGGGAATACGCTGGACACAAAGTGTCTCTCGCGGTCCCTCAACGCGGTCACAAGTTCGAGCTGCTCACGCTCGCGAAGGAGAACGCCGAGCACGCGTTTTCCGAGAAGCGACGTGCCTCTGACGACCTGGACGAGCGTCTGCACGATCTGCAAAATCGCCTACGTCTTCCGGTGCTTCCTCGGCGCATCGAGTGTTGCGACATCAGCCATCTAGGGGGAAGCGACACGGTGGGAGCGATCGTGGCTCTGACCGACGGCGAGCCAGACAAGAAGCGTTACCGCACGTTTCGGGTGCGAGGCGAAGCGCACGGGGGCAAGGGAGATGTCAACGACGACTACGGAGCGATGTACGAGGTGCTTGCGAGGAGGTTTCGCCGGGGACGTCCCGAGAGCCCGCCCGATCTTGCGGAGTCGACGGTGCATGACGCCGATGCCGATGATGAGGTGGCGCAAGGCTGGGAGCTTCCTGATCTATTTGTCGTGGATGGTGGACGGGGCCAGCTTGCCGTTGCGATGACGGCGGCCCGCGATCTCGGTCTCCATGACCTTCCCATCGTGGCGCTTGCGAAGGAGCGCGAGACAGCGACGGGCGAGACGATGGTCGACCGAGTGTACTTGCCGGGGCAGAAGAACCCGGTCCTGCTCAAGAGCCATACGGCGTCGCTATTTTTCCTAGCGAGGGCACGCGACGAGGCGCATCGGTTTTCCAACGTAGCGAGGGAAAAGATCGGGAAAAAGAAGCGATTTCGATCGCTCCTAGACGACGTGAAGGGGGTTGGAAAGAAGACACAGAAGGCGCTTCTGAAGCACTTTGGGAGTCTGGACGCAGTGCGTACCGCCGATGACGAGGCGTTGCGTGCTGTCAAGGGGGTTTCGACGCGACATGTGCGGGCGCTGAGGGCAGCGTTTGGTCCTAGGCCGAGCCAGGCCCTAGAAAACCCACCCACAGAGGGGGTAGCGACCAACGGGAGCGTAGGGGCGGAGCCCCTGTTTTGCCCCCCCGCAGGGGGATGAAGTATGATCAGGCTGTTCGCGTGCCCGAGCACGCCAGAAGAAGGAGCACCGAGCATGCATCGGATTTTCGTGAGAAGCGCAGTTTTCCTTAGCGTGGTCGGGGGGCTAGGCGCCGCGGCGGCGGGATGCCTCACGCGTCCCGTCGGCACCGGCTCGCCTACCACGAAAGTCAACTTTACCGCCGCGGTCAAACAGCAGGCGGTCGACAAGGTCGATATCCTCTTCATGATCGATAACTCGGCGTCCATGGGGGATAAAACCGAATACCTCCGAGTCGCCATTCCTGACCTTCTTACCAGGCTCCTCACTCCAAACTGCGTCGACGCGACCGGCGCAACGGTCGGAGTCTCTGACTTAAAGGCGTACCCTGCCAACGATGGCTGTCGGGCCGACTCCACCATCGAGTTCCCTGCGGTCCGAAACCTCCATATTGGAGTGGTGACCTCGTCGCTCGGTAAACGCGGTGGCGACCTATGCGACCCCAATGCGACCATAAATGGACGCAACCGACACAACGACGACAAAGGGCATCTCATCAACCGCGGTGGCTCGGACGAGCACCCCATTGCCAATATGGGTACCTCGAACTTCCTCACCTGGTTCCCCACTGTTGCCGCCAATGCTGGGAAAGACGCCGGAACGCCCACCCCCTACACCGACCCAGTCAAGCTCCAAGCCGACTTCCAGGACCTCATCGCTGGCGTCAACCAATATGGCTGCGGCATCGAGTCGCAGCTTGAAAGCTTCTACCGCTTCTTGATCCAGCCAGACCCCTATGCTGAAATCACCGTCACCGGCGGTCGGGCCGACTGGGTTGGTGTGGACGTAGACCTGCTCAAGCAGCGAAAAGACTTCCTGCGCCCCGACTCGCTTGTTGCCATCATCGACTTGAGCGACGAGAACGACGCGGAGATCGACGTGCGGAGCTTCGGCGGTCAGGCGTACCATTGGATGATACGCAACGAGCCCCAGCTCCCACGTGGGACGCGGATCTGCGATACGAACCCCAATGACCCAGGTTGCACGTACTGCCCAGTCTCGGGCGACCCGAACTGCGCCCTTGGCAATTACCCCGTCGACAACGCCAACTGGGGTTTCAACGCCAACCTCCGTCGCGCCCACATGAAGCAGAAATACGGTGTCGACCTCCAGTATCCCATCGACCGCTACCGCATTGGCCTTACGGAACCCAAGGTCCCCAATCGCGACGGGGAACATTCGGGCGGCAGCGACTACCTCGGACTCGACCCCAACAACTGGAGCTGCACCAACCCTCTGTTTGCCAAAGAGCTCCCTGATGGCTCCGATCTGACCAAGCTTTGCGCTCTCACCCTTGGAACGCGCACCAAGGAGCTCGTCTTCTATGCCCATATCGGCGGTGTCCCCTGGCAGCTCTTGGTCGTGGACCCCAATGCCGCTAGGTCCGCCATCAAACTCAAGCCGCAGCCTCTTGCCGATGCCGACTGGATTCCAATCCTCGGCACCGACCCTGTCCGCTACGACTTCACGGGCATCGACCCCCACATGCTCGAGGATTACCAGCCGCGTAGAGGGCTTTCTTTGTCCCTCACCAGCACGAACAGTATCCATGGACGCGAATGGCTGACCACGGGAAGCTCCGGAGGGCTCGACCTCGAGTTCGCCTGCACCTTCGATCTGGTAAACCTCAGTATCAGTTCCAGCCCCCCTCTCGAGCGGGACTGCAACGTTGCCGCTAACACCGAAATCTGCGACTGTCCCACGCTGACGGAGGTCGCTAAGCTAAAGCCCGAACAGGTTCCTCCGGTCTGCAAAGGTACAAGCGGCGTCGATGCAACGATACAGGTCAAAGGCAAAACCTACCCCACGATCCGCGAGCTCCATCTGGCCAAGCTCCTCGGAAAACAGGGGATCGTCTCGTCTCTCTGCCCCATCAACACCCGTCCCGAAAGCGCCACTGACCCCCTCTTCGGCTACCGTCCCGCTGTCGCCACCATCATCGATCGTCTGAAAAACGCACTTGCCAACCAGTGCCTCCCTCGCAAGCTCGCCATCGAAAACAAAAGGGTCAGCTGCCTGATCCTCGAGCGCCTTGCTGAAAAAACCGGAGCCTGTACTGCGGATGCTGGCCTCAAACAGCCCGACGCCGACGTGCTCCGCGTTTTCCGCGAACAGCAACACGTTGCCTGGGTCGCTGCCGGAGGCGCGAAGTCGGGACTCGAAGACCCCTCCTTGTTCCCAGTCTGCGAGGTATTCCAGCTCGACGCGAACGTGGACTGTCGTAACTTGGGCGCCCCTGGCTGGTGCTATGTCGAAGGCGCCTCCGCCGGTACCTGCGGGCAAGCCATTCTCTTCTCCAAAGGTGGCAACCCCCCATCCGGTGCGGAAATTAGCCTCCAGTGTATCCAGGAAACAGGCGGTGACACCTCCGTTGACGCTGCAGCCCCTGCCATCGACGCTTCCTCCACCGATAGCTCCTCGGGCGGCGGCTGATCTCCTTGCCACGCGGCCCATGCCCCATCTGAGCGTGCTCCAGGCCGCCCTCGATACTCCCCAGGCTCCCGCGCTCTTCTTTGAAGGGCGCGCCTGGACCTT
>CAITRH010000024.1 GCA_903894755.1 uncultured delta proteobacterium | reverse complement strand
ACCTGCTCGATAATGGCAAGCAGGTGGTAGTACAGGAAACGATCGAAGGAGTCGTCGTCGCGGATATGTTGCAACTCGACAATCGTGCGATGGGTCGTGTCTTCGGCAAACAGGTCGTAGGTCACATTCACGCGGCCTATGGGCTCTTTGTAGGTGTACTCCTGTTGCACTTGTTTCAGGTCGACGCTGATGCCGGTCGCGTCTTTAACAAATGCGCTGAGGACTTCAGGGTCTCGGAAAGCTTTCTTGAAGGCCGTGCCGAAGCGGAGAGGGACAACGTCGATCATGAGGTGAGGGTAGCACACGGACTTGACGTAAGACGGCGGGACAGAGTCGTGAGGGCCTCCTCAAAATGCCCCACCCGCCGTAGAAACCCCGCGTCGGCTCCCCACCGGACCCAACCTACTCGTACGATCCCCGTCGCAGGCCTCCGACCGGCCTCCCTGTACGCGTGGTCCGGCATGCGTTGGCTCCCTCCGTGTCACGTGTACGCGTACAGAAGTCGGCGCGGGCCCCCGACGGGCCATGACGTACGCGTACAGAAGTCGGCGGGGCCCCCGACGGACCATGACCCACGCGTGCAGAAGTCTGCGCGGGTCCCCGATGCACCATGACGTACGGGCACAGAAGTTGGCGCGGGCTCCCGACGCACCATGGCCGACGCGTAGGCCGGTGCTTGTGGGGGCCCGCGCCGACTTCCGTACGCGTGGGTCATGGTCCGTCGGGGGCCCGCGCAGACTTCTGTACGGGTACACCTCTGCCGTAACGAGGCCCGTGCGCGTTTGCAACTCCGGGTTTCCCTTTTGAGGTCCTCGATTTCCGCCTGGAGCACCTCGAGGTTCGGCTTTTTGGAAGCCGGATGCGCCTTGACACCGCGTCGTTGGGCTTTGGCCCCGCCTACCTCGGAAGGGCCAAGTCCAGCGTCGGTACCCCGCCATCACCGCTCCTCAGGTACCCATACCTGGCCAGGTTTCCCAGCACCCGCCCCACATAGTCCCGCGTCTCACGGTACGGAATGCGCTCCACAAACACATCGAGCTCCATCCCAGGCGACCGCGCTACCCATCGCGCAATCGCCTCCGGTCCCGCATTGTACGCTGCTGCTGCCAAGGGAATCTGACCTCGGAAACGCGTGAGCAAATCGCGCAGAAACCGCGCACCAAGCACTATGTTGGTGTCAGGACTGGTCAGCCTCCCCTCGTCGAAACTGAGCTCCATGGAACCCGCTACCGTCTTCGCCGTGTCCGCAAGAAGCTGCAAGAGCCCGACAGCCCGCGCTGGCGACAGTGCCCCAGGGTCGAACGCGCTTTCTTGCTTCATCACTGCATATAGGAGATCCCGAGGAAGTCCCTCCCGCGTCTCTGTTGCCTCCACATGGGCCTCGTAAGGACGGGGAAAACTGCACTCCCATGCCCACCTGTTGCGTCCGCCCGGCGCGGTCTGCAAAAGCACCGACGGAATCTGATGGGCCACCTGGGCCCGCCGACGTGCCCGATCGAGCTGCCCATACGCTCCGCAAAGCCCCTCTGTCGTACGTCCGCTCGAAGACGCCACAATCACCCCTTCCCGATCCCTCATCGCCGCTTCCGCCTCCCCATCGAGGCCAAGACGCGCCAGAAGATCCGCAGGGGGCGGAAGTCCCGGCAACCCCGCAGGCAAGGAGCCCGAAAGCGCGGGCTCGATCATCGGTGGCACCGCCGCCCCCGCCTGCACCAGACGCGCACGCGCCACCAACGCCGGGTAGGAGAGCGGACGGGTTCGGGCGATCTCAGTCCAGCGCGACACCGCCTGCATCCGGTCGCCATCCCGGAGCGCCGCGAGGGCCGCAAGGTTCGACGAACGCGCACCTGCCAACCCGTCGCGGTCGTCGTCGGCAAGCTTCTCGAAGAGCTGACGGGCTAGACGAAAGTGGCCGCTCATGAAGTGCGCAATGGCGCGGTTTCGCGTGACATCCGCCTTCTCCACACCGTTGGGATACCGACGTACGTAGTCGTCGAAACCACGCGCGGCCTCGGTCCATTCGCCGTGCAGGATCCGAAGGTATGGGACGAAATACGTGGCTTGGTCACCCCATCGAGTGTCCGGGTACTTTTTGGCCACCGCTTCGTAGGCCCAGATCGCTTCCTCGTCGCGGTCGCCACGAGAGAGCGAGCGCGCTGCATGGAACGCGTCATCGGCCGCACGAGGACCTCCCAACAAAGCAGCTTGTCGCAGGACTTCCGCAGCCTCGAGGTAGCGAGCGCGGGAGCGGTAAAGGACCATGCCTCGAAGATGGAGACGTTCGACTTTGGGGATCTCTGTCTGCCCGCGCTCGGCCTCGTCGAGAGCACGGAGCGCGTCGTCGGTCCGTCCTGCGTCCGCGAGCACTTCGGCACGAGTCAGGTGCTCACGTGCTGAAAGCGGCTGCGACGACGCTGTGAGGATCGCTAGGGCGCGAGGCGCGGCGGAATGGTCTGCGCCTGCAACGGCAAGCCAACGCGCGTCGGCGAGCTCCGTGGGACCAGAAGGAGAACCGAGGGTGAGACGCAACGTGCGAGCGTCGGCCTCCTGCAGACGAGATCGCTTCTCGACGTTGAGGACCCGATCGCAGAGGGCGCGCGCTCGGGCGAGGTCGCCGGCTTGTTGAAACGCGTGGGCGGCTTTGAGAAGCGCGGAGACCCCTGGACGTGCCGCGAAGTATTCGGCGGCAAGAGCAAAAGGCCCTGCGATGAGCGCGGCTTCAGCGCGGTGTCGAAGGATCTCGTCGGTCAAGAGCGGCAGCGAGGTCTCGAGCCCTTCGAGCAGGAGCAGCGCAGCTTTTGGGTCGCCTGATCCAGCAGCTACGCGCGCCCGCACGTAGCGGAGCTCCGGATGATCCTTGTCGGCAAGGAGCTCCAGACTCCTTCGGGCTTCATCCCATCGTTCGAGGCGCACGGCCTGGACCCACGACGCGACAGGGATCGAAACGTCAGCCTGGGAGGTCGGAGCAGAGGGGGCGGACGCCAACCTGGGTGAGGACGAGGAGCTTGGTGCATCGTGTCGCTTGCACGCGACCAACGACAGGCTTGCCACGAGAAGCCAAGAGGCACGAAGGCTCGTCACGAGGAAGTCTCACTTGGAAGGAGCTCGCACAGTTTGTCGTGTAGCTCGTCGATTCGGAAGGGCTTTTGAAGGAACCCGCTGGCCGTAGTCCCCTCGGTGCGGTGGGTGACCTCCTCTTCGGTGTAGCCGCTCGTCAGGAGCACACGGACCGAGGGATCGAGACGACGAAGCTCCTTCATGGCTTCGAGTCCTCCCATGGTGGGCATGGTGAGGTCCATCAACACGACGACGACTGGGCGGGTCTCGAGGAAAAGGTCGATCGCTTGGCGACCGTCGTTGGCGGTGAGCACGGTAAAGCCGAACGCTTCGAGCATGCGGCGGGCAACTTTTTGCACTATCGCCTCGTCGTCGACCAAGAGCACTTTGCCTTGCCAGGAACGCTTGGCTAGGCGGGTGGTCGGTGACGTGTGCTTTTGGGGGAGCTTTTCGTGGACTCGGGGAAACAGCGCGATCATGGAGGTCCCTACGGCAGGTTCGGACCTGACCTCGATGGCGCCGTGATGACCGCGGATGATGCCCAAGACTGTGGCGAGTCCCAGGCCGCGTCCCGTGAACTTGGTGGTGTAGAACGGGTCGAAGATGCGAGCGCGTGTGACGGCATCCATGCCGCAGCCGGTGTCTTGCACCTCGAGGTAGACGTACTCGCCGGCCGGGAGCTCCTCGTCGACATAGGTCGATTTGAGATAGTCACGACTGGCATCCATGACGCCAGTTCGGACCGTGAGCGTACCGGGCGCATCGGCGAGCGCGTCGGAGGCGTTGGTGACGAGATTGACGATGACCTGGCGGATCTGGGCGGCATCGGCGCGGATGGGAGGGAGCTCTGGGAGGAGCTCGAAGCGTACGGTGGTCGACTTTGAGATCACGGTGCTGAGGAGCGCCACCATCTCGCGAGCGAGCTCGGACAGGTCGAGGACCTCGGAGACGAATTTCCCTTTGCCCGAGTAATCGAGCATCTGGCGGGTCAACTCGGCTGCGCGACGGGCGGTGGTTTCGATGTCGGCTACGGCGCTACGAGCGGGGGCGGGGGCCTCGGGGTCGAGGAGACGGAGAGCGACGCTGGCGTTGCCGAGCATTCCCATGAGCAGGTTATTGAAGTCATGGGCGATGCCACCGGCGAGAACACCGAGGCTTTCGAGCTTCTGGACATGGAGGATCTTCTTTTCCATTTCATGTCGGTCGTGCTCGGCGCGTTTCCGTGCGGTCACGTCGATGGCGGAGGCGACGATCTGATGGACATGCCCTTGCGAGTCCCACAACGGAGCGAGGGTGAGGTCGACGGTGATGCGTCCATCGTGCCGGACCCGGAGCTCGACTTCCTCGCGCACGGTGAGTCCGAGGGCGACGCGACGGAGGGAGGTGCGGAGGCGTTCCTGGACCAGTGTCGAGTAGCACCACGAGTAGGTATCGGGGAGTCGGTGGCCGAGGAGGTCGTTACGGTCGATGCCAGCGGCGTCGGCGGGGGCGCGGTTGATTTCGCGGACGGTCCCGTCGGGGCTGAGGATCCCGACGAAGACGAACATGGTGTCGAGGATATCCTGGAGGTGTCGCGCCGCTTCCCGCTGCCGCTCGTCGCCTCGGCGGACCAAGTCTTCGGAGCGTCGGCGGTCTCGGATGTCGACCATGGCGCTGACGACTCGGGTGGCCCTTCCAGAGTTGTCGCGGACGATGCAGAGGCGGTCTTCGACGGGGCAATAGCGGCCGTCGGCTCGCAGCATGTTGTATTCGATGATCCAAAGGTCCGGCGTTCCGGCGAGGGCGCGGTCGACTTCCGTGATGACGCGTTCGCGTTCGTCGGGATGGATGCGTTCGGTCCACCAAGCGACGGTGGGGCCGACCTGGTCTTTCGTGTAGCCGAAGAGGCGCTCGAGGCCGTCGCTCCACCAGATGGTTCCCGTGGGGACGTCCCAGTCCCAGAGCACGTCGCTCGTGGCGTGGGCGATGAGCCGGAAGCGTTCATCGGCGTCGCGCAGGGCCGACTCCGTGCGGCGCTGCTCGGCGACATCGGAGAGGAACGCGACGAGGCCGTGGATGGTACCGTCGGCGCCGGTCAAGGGGGCGAGGGTGAGGCGGCAGAATGAGCGGGAACCGTCCCGTCGAAGCGGATGGCGCTCGATGGGTCCCGGCAACGGGAGACCAGCGTTGGCGGCACTGAGGAGCCCGAGGAACTCTTCGCGTCCCTCTGGGGGGATCAAAGGATTTGGTTTGCCTAGAACCTCGTCCTCGCGCCAGCCGAAGTCACGTTCGGCGGCCTGGTTCCAGGCGAGGATGTAGCCTTCGAGATCGTGGGCGATGACGGCGATGGGGACGGCAGCGACCATGGTTCGAAGCTGGTCAACGGTACCGCGCATAGTTCCCGGTCCACGCGGCACTCGGATCGCTGGTTTTTTTGGTTCTCACGTGTTCGTGCCCCTACTGAATTCGGCGCGACGCTAAACCAAACCCACGTTGAACAGCAACTTTCCCTCCACTCGGGGCTGTCCTGATTCGCCCCTTCGAGCGGGTGAGCGGCGGACTCAAAACGTCCCCGAAAGCCCCAGCACACCCCCACCAGAAACCGCCTCCACCGTCGCGCGAGCACTCCCCGTGGTGCTCGACGGAGGACTGGGACGATCGAGGAAGTACAGCGCTCCACCTAAACCAAGAAGCGCTGCTCCCCCTATCGCCGTGTATTGCGCCGCCGTCCTCCAGTCGTCCCGAGCGTGTTGCGCACGGTGGTAGTCCTGAATGTCCCAGCTCGACACCGGCCCGGTCGACTGCATCCCAAGAAAATCCCGCGCTTGCCCTTGGTACACAAGCCCGATCCCAACAAAAACGCCTGCCGTAACTAACACGGCTCCGCCGGCCCCAAGGGTCGCCCAGGACGCTGTCCGCTGCGGCGAGGTCCTGAGCTCCACCACAATTGGAATGTCCCCCCCCGCGTCCACCCGCAAGTTCTTTTGCCAAGCAAGTGACCCGCTCCGCACCACAGAGACCGTGTGATCCCCCGCTGGAAGTGCAATGGAATTGGCTAGCGGCGCCCGCCCATGAGAGACCCCGTCCACAAAGACCTCGGCGCCGCCCGGCGCACCGATCCGAAGGGTCGCTGGACGCTCCCTAAGGGTCACGTCGAGGACCACAAAAGCCCCCTCCTTGACCTCCACCTCGCGAGATTCAGGAAAGCACCCTGCCACCTCCACTTGTACCCGGTGCCGTCCCGGCTCGATATCGCGAATGAACGGCGTCTCGGAACGGAGCTTGCCATCCACCAGCACCACCGAGCCGGGACGGGAGCTCACCATCAGCCTTGTCACCTGACGTGCGCTCGGCGCAGGCAAGGTCCGCGAAACCCGTTCGTAGAGCGGCTCGAGCTCGGTCAACACATCGACAGCCTCGGTGCGACGTCCCCCCTGGTCGACTCCTCCAACGTAGCGCCGAAGCGCATCGATGGCACGACGCAGGTGCTCGGGATTGCGGTCCACGTAGTACTGGCGACGCTCGGCTTGAGCCAGAGAAAACAGCGTTCCGGGCCTGGGCGCGTGGTCGTAGGACCTGGCAAAAAGCTCCGCAGCTACGGCAAATTGTCCCACTGCAAACGCTGTCGCCCCAGCCTCGAAGTCGCGCTTGGCCTCCTCGAGCTTCGTGTCTTGCCCAAACGCGGGAGAAACCTCGAGAAGCACCAGAAGCCCAACAACCCCCGTCCTCATGGCTGCGTCGCCTCCCCAAAGTACACCGTGATGCCACTCGCAGCCCCTATCGCTACATCCAACAGACCGTCGCCGTTGATATCTGCCGTTGCCAAGGCTGTCCCGCCTCCGCTTCCTTCAACCGCTGCAAGAACAAGCTGGCGTGGCGTCCCCCCGGAACGAAGTACGTGAAGCGCTTTCTCGGTGGACACCACAACCTCGGCCCCCCAAGCACCGTCGAGTACCAGTGTCCCCATGGCAAGAAGCGGACTGTCTGTCGCCACTTCAGATACCATCGAGGTCGAAAAGCCCCCATCGTTCCATAACACGAGAAGCTCAGAGGAACCATCCGCTCCTCGGCACAAGACAACCAGATCGCGCAATCCGTCCCGGTCGACGTCCAACGCCAGCAGCGAGCTGTCAGCCCCCGCAGCAATGAACGTTGGCAAGAGCAGGATCTCCGTCGGCCCCACGCCCCCTCCATTGGAAGATGACGCAGCAAGCAGTGTTGTGCGTCCCGACGTGTCCACAGTCAGCATGTAGAGCTCGTCGAGTCCATCCCCGTTGGCGTCGGCAGCCAACAGGGACACCGTCACCCCTCCACCGGGCGTCACCACCGAAATACCAGCCAGCGCCTCGCTCGCAAACACCTCGTGGCCACGGGTAGACAGGGACGTCACAGTCCAGAGCCGCGCTTGGGGAGGCCCCATGGTTCCTTGTGCATTGCTGTCAATCGCCACCACCACGGCATCCTGACGCTGCCTGTCCAAAAACCGCCCGACCGCAAGAACGAGCGCCTGTCCTTCGACGGTGGACGGGCTGGTCACGAGAGATACAGGTGAAATGGGCGTCCTGGCCCCCTCACTCGTCAACACCGTGAGCTGATCGCTCCCCGCGGTCCCGCCAGAAACGATGGCGACCGCTTCTGCGGGAGACTGGGAATCGAGCGCAATGCCTACAACCTGTTTGATGCTCTTTACCTGGGCTACCGTTGTCAGAGCTTGCGGCCCTGTCAAGGGATTGCCGTAAGCCACCCGAAGGGTAGACCCGGTGCCGTCTATATCGTCTTCCACTACAATCGTGTCTCGAACCCCATCGCCGTCGATGTCGGCCGTTGCAATATGAGACACAGGAGCATGGGTGGATACCTTCATGCGAGTGAAGACCCCTGACCCAGTTCCGAGCAGCAGGTCCACGTCCGCAAAAGACGAGCCTAGAAGCAGGTCCGCATGCCCGTCGCGGTTGATGTCGTCAATGCGTGCGCTGGTCCAAGTTCCCGAGAGCCGCCTGACAAGGGCATTGGCTTGCAACTGGTACGTCCCCGTCACACGTCGACCTCCTGACGACAGCAATACCTGAGACTCGGTCAGCAAAGCCACCCGCCCCGAGCTGTCCACGACACCTGCAGCAAACACCGGTTGCATGGACTCGCCAATCGGCCCTGTGGAAGCCCCAGGAGCTCGGCTGTCCAACGCGAGTGTCAAGAAACCAAGTGCACCTGTGGCCGAGGGGTCCTCGTAGAAATGACCGTCCCCACCGCCAAACGCTACATAGGGGGTCGACGACAGGGCAAACAGCAGGTCCATGTGTCCGTCTGCGTTGATGTCGACCACGGCGAGCGTTGTCAGAACACTCGACACGGTCAGCACTGTGCTCGGCGAAGCGCTTTGAACAAGGTGCCCTTGTGCGTCGCAGGGTTCCAGAACCGCTACTGTCGACGTCGTAGCATACACAAGCTCGTCGCACGGCGAGGTTGCATCGATCACGTTGGCTACCAGCAGCTCGCCCACCAACGCATCGAGCCCTAGCGGCAGCACTCCGACGCGGGAGCCGGAAGCGCTCATAGCGTCAGTAAAGATCCCCGTTGTCCCATCGGTGGACAGAAGAAGCAGCGGAGCGATCCCGTTTGCATTGTCGCGCGCGCCATGGACCGCAACCAACCGGGCCTGTCCTCCAAGGGCTGCGACCGCATCGTAGGGGAGCGCAAGGAAATCCCGAGCGGTCGTTCCAACCAGGGTCGCAACACCGGAAAGCCTCGACGAGAACCCGGGGGTCGTCGCCGCAACAACCATGCTGGCCCGTACACTGCCATCCAAGACCACCGCACGCGGCGAGGTGACCGTGTTCTGGATCGTCCGCAGGCTCTGGGATTTCCCCAGTGCATCGAGGAATAGAACCCGCGGTCCTGCCCCCTGCCCAGCTCCCGAGGTCACAAGCAGATCTGGGACCCCATCCCCGTCGAAATCTGCAAAATCCAGCGTTGCAGCAGTCTGGTCGATGCGCGATGACGTCGCGATAAGCCGTCCCGATGGACTCCGGCACACCCCGTCGTTGCCACACCCCCAGCCGGTCGGACAACGAGGAGACCCGGTGGTCCCATTGCAGCCATAGCGGCATGCGTTCTCCACAGAGCCGCTCCGGCAGTACATCCCCTCAGGAGCGAAGGTGTCGCAATCCTCACCCGCCTCCAGCGCGCGGTTGCCGCAGGTCCCAAGAGGCACTTCGGGAAGGGACGCGCACTGCAGCAACACTAGCAATAGGACAAGAGGCCAATGCCGCGCAGTCATCAGAACGGGTTCTCCAGAGCCTGATGCAGCTTTGGCTTGGGGGCCGCACTCGCCGACGGGGTTGGTCGCGCAACGGACCCAAGGCCTGCGGCAGGAGTTGACGGAAGGGCCCTCAGGTGGACACTGAGGGTTTGATCGCGGTCAGGAACAAGCGTCACCTTGTCGGGTTCGTACCCTGGTGCCCGGACATCGAACACCAGCTCGCTTTGCCCAAAGGGGAGTAGCACCAATCCTGCGTCTGCAATATGTGTCCCATTGCGCGAGATCCGCGCGGTCTTCGGGTCGACTGCAAACCGCACGGCAACCGAGGACCGCGCTGGAGAGGGCAAAGAAGACGTAGAAGGCGCAAGTGCAGCATTGCGGGCAGGCTTGCGTCCGCGAAACATCGCAATTGCAAGCAGCATCAGGAGCAACAACGCCCCGGCAAGCCAGATGCCGTAGCGCTTTCGGGGCTCGGGCAGGCTGACAGCTTTGGATACGGGGACTTGAGGCGTCATCGCCTGCCTTGGACCGCTCAGGCTGGAAGTGCCTTCTTCGAGCCGCAGCCCCGAGGCCGTCGTCGTGGCGGAAAGCCCCACGCTGGCTGCTGCTAGGACCAACCGCTCGATGGCCACCGAGGCTCGTTCGGGACGGTCCTTTGGGTCTTTGGCAAGCATGTCCAAGATGGGCCCGTCCAGCACGGTCGGCACGCGTGGGTCGACACTGGATGGACTCGGAGGCGCGTGGTGGACATGGGCATCCAGTATATCGAACACCCCCCGTCCGTGGAATGGACGCTGCCCGGTGAGCAGCTCGAAGGCCAAGATCCCCAGCGCATAGATATCCGTGCGCGCATCGACCTCCCCGCCGCGGCATTGCTCTGGGGCCATGTAGGCCGGGGTTCCGATCGGGATTCCTGTCTTGGTCTTGTGCGCGCCTGCCATGCTGCCATCGACCCCTGCAAGCTTGGCGACACCGAAGTCGAGCAACTTGGGGTGCAAGGTCCCTTGCCCATCGCGTGCAAGAAAAACGTTGGCGGGTTTCAGATCCCTGTGGACAATGGACGCATCATGGGCAGCGTCAAGGGCCCGCGCCACGGCCCGGAGCACAAACAAGGCGTCGCCCATGGCCATGCCACCGCGTGCCACGTAGGCTTCGAGCGACTCGCCCTCGAGGAACTCCATCACATAATAGAGGCGGTCATCGGAGGTGCGGCCAAAGGAGAAGACATCGATGATGTTGGGATGGCGGATGCGATTGACCGCCCGCGCCTCGGCCAGAAAGCGAGACACGGTTTCAGGGTCCGAATCGAGCTGGGCGTGCAGGACCTTGACCGCCGCCACCCGTCCAAGAAGCGGATGGACAGCTCGGTAGATGCAGCCGAAGCCCCCCTCACCGAGTTTTGTGTCGATCACGTATTCGCCGACGATGGTGCCCGGTAGGATCTCTCTGCCGCGGCTATGTGGCGTGTCGGTAGCGTCGAGGGTCGCGCCGAGCGGGTCCGGCGCCCCATGGTTGTCGCTCACGATGTCCTGTCTGTTCGAGCCTTCGCTTCGATCTGGGGGGCGAACGATTTGCCGCGAGCTGGCCATGGTTGTCGGCAGGCTACCATAGGCGGCCCCCTTGCGTGGCGCTCTCGGGGCGCGTAGCGTTTCGCCCGATGGCAAGCAGCCCAGGGTGGGTAACCCTGGGTCGCGGGTGGCGCGGATCAAACCTGCGGTTCTCAAGTTAAACCAAACCCATCTTGAGAACCGCAACTTCGTCGCCGGCGATCCCGAGGACCTCACCCCCGCACGATCTGGCGCGTTCACAAGGTCCCCCTCCCCATCGATGGGGAGGGGGCGCTGT
>CAITRH010000023.1 GCA_903894755.1 uncultured delta proteobacterium | reverse complement strand
TCGATCTCGTCGATAAAAAGGACCAGCGGCCTGGGACAGACACGCGCCCAGGTACTCAGGCCCTGACGGATCCGAGACAATGGTCGTGCGTCGGGCCACGGCGGGGGACGGAGCTCGGGGGGAAGCACATGATCGAACCGCAAGCGCCACACGTCCAGGATCGCGAGCTCGGCGGCCTCTGGGTCATGGGACGCTGGAGCGCCAACCTCGACGGACACGAGGGCTGCTGCGTACGTTCCTTCGGCGGTCAGATCGCGGGCAAGGTTCGTCAGGGCGGTGGTCTTTCCCACCTGACGGGGGGCGTGAACCACGAAATACGCTTGGCGCTCGACGAGTGAGCGCAGCGTGGGAAAGCGCGGTCCGGTGGGGACCATGAAGTGCTGTTGCGGGCGGCAGGGACCAGAAACGTTGAACCAGCGGGGCATGGGAAGAAGGAGGCTACACGCCGCGGGAAAGGTCAAGGCCAATGTGGCCTACCCTACCAACGCCGCCCCTACCCCCGGATCACAACCACCTCGCGTCCTGAAGCGGTCCGTGCCTGCTCGGTGGTGGTGCGGTCCTCGATGGGCTCGAGCCCGTCGCGTCGATCGAAGATCACCAGCCAGCCCGTCAAGTTGGCGTTGGCCTGGCCCAAACCTGCAAGGTACGCATCAAGCTGCGCAAGTCCCTGTACAAGCGGATCCTTGCGCTTCTGACGCCACACCTTCAGTTCGATCGCCAGCACGTCAGGCCCATAACGCAGACACACATCCATGCGCCCCATGCCAATGGCGTAGTCGCGCTCGAGGGTCCCACCGCCGTTGGCTACGCGATGCAGGAACGCCATCATCACCAAGTGCGGCGCAATCTCATGATAGGGCGCGGACCGCAGCATGGGCTCGCCGTGCTGACGCCAGAAGTCCAGGAACGCATCGAGCAGCTTCGCTGTGTCTAGGCGTCCGTTGGGACGGAGCCAGGTAGGCTGGATGGCGGGAAGGAACGCACGCGCCGTGGTGCTCAGTGAAAACGGGATGATCTCCCGGTAGATGGGATTGGCAACCTCCAGCCCTCCCTGCCTGCCCCGTCGGACAAGACCTAGGTCGCAGACAAAGCGGATGTCGTCAGGCGGAAGGTCCCCAGGCAGCTCGCCTGCCAGCATCGGCTCGAGAACACGTCGTACGCGCTCCTCACGCAGACGCTCGGCAAGACTGTCGAGGTGAGTGTCCTGCCGCTCGATCAGGATCTCCTTGGCAGCGTCGAAGTCGGCAGCACCAATGGGTTTGCTGCGGTCTGTCACCAGTACGTCGACCACCTGACGCGCCAACGCGTTCACCAGCCAGGGCTGACCGCGGGTAAGCTCGAAAGCGCGCGCCAAGGCTTCGGGGGTGAAGACCTGTCCTGTGTCCGAGGTGTGTTGGGTGTAGAGACCGTGGACCTCCGCCTCGGTGAAGTCGGCGAGCGTCAGGGACTCATCTTTGATGTTGAACGGGCTAGAGGTGCCGAGCTTATTCGAACCGCCCGATGCAACCTTGTAGTCGCGCACGTCGCGCATGCCACAAAGGCCCAGCGACCACGGGAAGCTCTCGGGGCGGTCCGAAAAGCCGTCCCGAAGCTGCCGCAGCACGGATAGGAGCGTCTGGTCTTGGAGTG
>CAITRH010000022.1 GCA_903894755.1 uncultured delta proteobacterium | reverse complement strand
GTCTGCATCCCCTGGACTCGATGGGCCAATACGGTTGACCCCCGGATAGATGAGAGGATCCTCGAGTTTCCCGAAGTCGCAGCGGTTGCGGCAGTTGCAGAGGCCGTCGAGTTTCCCGAAGTCGCAGCGGTTGCGGCAGTTGCAGAGGCCGTCGAGGTGCCCGAAGTCGCAGAGGCTGAGGGAGTTGCAGAGGCCGTCCGGGTGTCCGAAGTCGCAGAGGCTGAGGGAGTTGCAGAGAGGGCTGACTAACGACCCGCTGGCTAAGCTTTGATCGGGTGGGGCTTGCACCCACTGGACAACTTCTCCGAATTTCATGCCGCTTCTTCGACATTCCTTTCAGACCAGTATTTTCTGGTCGCGACCAGGAGACGGCGCCCTACTTCGCGCCACGCCTCTGTTCGCCCCCGCTGCGAACCCGCCCCCGTCGAACCGTCTAAGGTACTCCCTAGGAATTAAATACACCAGAGCTAAACCAAACCCATCTTGAAAACCGCAGGTCCAAACCGGGTCCGAACCGGCGTCCTACCGCGACCCAGGGTTACCCATCCTGGGCTGATTTGATTCGCCCCTTCGGGGCTGCTAATCAACGCACGTGATCCGTCCCATAGAAGGAGAAACTCGGGTTTCTCGGGCAACCGATGAGGGTGATGTGCGTTGGTCGGCAGCCCCGAAGGGGCGAATCAGAACAGCCCAGGGTGGGTAACCCCGGGCGCGGGTGGCGTGGGCTCGGATCTGCGGTTCTCGAAGTAGGGTTGGTTTAGCTTCTTTTTGAGGTCTTGGTGTGCCGCGTAGGCCTACCCCACCGAGAATTACGCCTACCCCACCGGGATCCGCTAGGACACCGCGCATGAAGTGCTACCTCGACGTTGTCCGCGAGGTCCTCGCCAAAGGGACCCGCAAACCCAATCGAACCGGCGTCGATACCCTCTCCACGTTCAACGTCAACTACGAGGTGGACCTTCGCGAGGGGTTCCCGCTGCTCACCACCAAGGCCATCGCCTGGAAAAACATCGTGGTCGAGAACCTCTGGTTCCTATCGGGCGACCGACACATTGGCCTGCTCCGTAAGCACCACTGCAAGTTCTGGGATCCCTGGGCCTCCGAGGATGGCACAGTCCCCAGCGCATATGGTAATTTCTGGCGTCATTTCCCAGTCCACGGCCCAGAGGGCGAGCCCACGTTTGCAGACCAAATCGCCTGGGTCGCCAAAGAGCTCGTGACCAATCCCATGAGCCGGCGTCTTGTGGTCAGCGCATGGGCGCCCCAACACGCTTGGCATAGTCGGCTTCCCCCCTGCCACTGCCTGTTTGTCTTCAATGTCCAGCTCGACTCGGATGGAACCCCCTTGCTTTGCCTTCACTTGACCCAGCGCAGTTGCGATGTCGCCCTTGGGGTCCCTTACAACCTTGCCGGCTACGCCTTGCTCCTCGAGCTCTTCGCACGGTTTTCGGGCCTGCGCGCCGGGTTCTTTGCCCATACCCTTGTCGATGCCCATGTCTACACCTGCAAGCTGGATGGCACCCAGGCCGACTACGATCACGTGCCAGGACTGCAGCTCCAGCTCGAACGCACTCCAAGACCGCTTCCAACCCTCACCCTCGACCCGCGAATCCGCAGCCTCGACGACATCGGTCCGCTTCTCGAGGCCAGCACCGAGACGCTCCTCGAGCACTTTGTGCTCACGGGCTACGAGCCCTGTCCTTCCATAAGCTTCAAGGTGGCGGTGTAACGTGCGCGCTATCCTTGCTGCGGTTTCGCCCGAATGGGTCATTGGCCTGCACGGAGGTATTCCTTGGTCGTATCCGGGCGACTTGCGACGTTTCAAGCGGCTTACGTTGGGTTCTACGGTGGTGATGGGAAGGTGCACCTGGGAGTCCCTCCCGCGCCGTCCTCTTCCAGGGCGACGCAACATTGTGCTGTCCAGCGGCGTTCTCTCCGAGGTCGAGCACTATACGGACCTGAAGTCCGTACTGCTCGCCGTGCAAGGCGACCTCTGGTTTATCGGAGGAGCCCGGGTCTACGCCGAGGCGATGCCCTGGTGTGAGCGGATGGAGCTGACGTTGGTCCCGGACTGCATTACCCACCACGAGGCTGTGAGGTTTCCTCCGATCGATCCCGAACAGTGGGACCTCGGAGCGCTTCTCCCCCATGAAGATGACCCCAGGCTGTCTCGACGGGTGCTGGCTCGGATTGCATCGACCCCTACATGACAATTGGGGTTGGCATGAAGAGCAATAGGAAAAACAAGAGAGTGAGCAACGCCACGGCCTGCCTTCCGTAGCCGAGAGGCTCGAAGCCCGTTGTAGGGTGATCGGTGAGCCGGTGCGGACGCAGCACGCCCCATTGCCGTTCCATGGCGAGAAGCGTCGTGAGTCCCGCAAACCAAACGACCCAAAGAAATACCGTTGGCTTCTCCCGTCCTGCACTCGCCACAATGGACAGTCCAAGGGTTGCCACCACGCGTGTCATGGGGCGAAGCACGTGGAGCTCCGCTTGCACCGAAAGCGAGCCCAAGATAGCGATCACCTCGAACCACACCAGCCAAAAGATCGCGTTGCCCACATGAAGCCCGATGCGAGAGAGCCCCAAACCCGCAGCACTATCCCGTCCCAAGCCCCCCGCCAGGCTGACAAAGAAGAACACCAGCATGGCACGGTGTACCCCTTGGGCGATCCGGTTCTGCCTGGGACCAAACAGCGCGTACGCCACATGGCCGCCATCGAGCTGGCCCACGGGAAGCAAGTTGATCCAAGTGATCAGCATCCCAGCCCACGCTGCAAAGGCCACCGGAGAAACAAAGAGCGTCATGCCTTCCGCCACTGCAGGCGCTGCAAGACGATCGATAAGACGCA
Source organism: uncultured delta proteobacterium (assembly GCA_903894755.1). Taxonomy (GTDB): domain Bacteria; phylum Myxococcota_A; class Polyangia; order Polyangiales; family Polyangiaceae; genus CAITRH01. The sequence continues at coordinate 9,611 of CAITRH010000022.1, read as the reverse complement.
AAAGGACCGGTTCGCCAAGTTCCACAGCCCCTTCCACCGCCCCCACCGCGACCACGGGGGAATGTGCAATGCCATAGGCATACATTGGGATCGCCACCGTGAGGCCTGCCAGGGGGCCCGACGCGCCGATGTCCAGCAGCGCCGAGCGGGTCGGGATCTCGCCGCGCATACGGATCACTGCCCCCAGGGTCCCAAAGGGGGATAGCAGAGGAAGCGGAAGGAAGAAAGGCAGCGACGCTTCCACCCGGTGCAAACGTGCGGCAATGAAGTGCCCCATTTCGTGAGCCACCAGGATCGCCAGAAGGGTCCCAGCAAACTGCGCCCCGTGAACCCACGCAGTCCGGCTCGACAGCGGCGCCATGTCGCCTGCGGCTCCGGAGAACAACACGCTGACCGCGGTTGCTGCGAAGAGGGCGAGGTTCGTACGCCAGGACTTGTTTGCGTTGGGTTTGGGGCCACTGTCCAAGTTGTCAGCGGATGGCGTCGTGGAGGGCAGCGGCGAGTCGCTCGATCTGGGGGGTAAGCTGGGCATGTACAAGTCCGATGTCTGTTCGAAGTCGAAGGTCTCCACGACTTAGGTCCTGCGCGGCATGGACCGCCACTACATTTGTAGAAAACGCTGCATCGCCGAGCGCGCGTTGGAGCACGGCGACGTCATCGGCATGGGCTTCGATGACAATGGTACGAGCCCCACGCGCCTCGGAAAGTGCAGCTCGCGCCAGCGTCATCACCCGTTCGGGCTCCAGCCTGAGGGCCTCGCGAAGGAGCCGCTCGGCAAGCAACACGGCCAAAGGGATGGTCCCTTCGAGACGCTGCTCGCACATCTGCTCCCACATCTGCTCCTCCATGCGCCGAAGCGCCAGGTACGAAGCTGCAAACTTGGCGACTTCATGCTCCCGCGCCTGCTTGGCTGCGTTGTCCGCAAGGACCAAGGCCTGCGCGCGAGCGTCGTCGAGCAACGTTGCCGCCTTTTCAAGCGCGTCTGCCACGATCGACTTGGCCTGCTCGTGTGCATGGACTTCCTCGGCAGTGAGCCGCCTTCGCGACTGTTTCGAGAGCAACGGCGCGCTTGCAGAAGAGGCGGCGCGAACAATCCGTACGGTCCTCACGCAAGCCTCCTTGCTTCGACGTCGCGTGCCACGTTGACGAGCACCTTGGCAAGCGCCGCTGCACGTGTTGCTTTGGTCCCAGCTCGCAGCACCGCGAGCAAAGACTCGACACCGGTCGCATCTCCGAGCAGCTCGTGGGCCTCGTCGAGGGAGCCGCCCTGTGTGAGCCAGATGGCGACGAACGCGGGTTGCCAGTGCCAGTCCATGGGGTGGGGCTTCACTGCCGCGGAGTGGAATCGAGAGCACGACGTTTTTCCCGGGCCCCCGCTGCAAGGGGACCGTTCGGTTCGAGCTCGAGGCACCTGTCGAATTCCGCTGCTGCGTCGCTGCGGTTTCCCTCCGCAGCCAAGCGCACACCTAGCCAGTAATGCGCAAGGGCCAAACGTGGGTCGAGCACGACAGCCCTGCGAAAATCAGCGGTCGACTGGTCTGCCTGCCGAAGCGCAAGTTTACAGAGTCCTCTATCTACCCGAGCGTCGGCGCTGTCGGCTTTGGCGATGGCCGCATCGAGCACGGTGACGCACTCGGCAGGCTGGCGCAGCAATCGAAGCTCGTGGCCTACGACAGTGAGTGTGGAAGCATCGGTTGCAGCACGAGCGGCGGCTCGAAACTGGGTGAGGGCCCCTGACTGGTCGCCGAGTCCACCGAGAGCAAACGCGAGGTTTAGCGCAAGCTCGGCGACCTCGGGGCGCTTTGCCAGACCGGCACGAGCGACAGCAGCGGCCTCTGCGAACCTGCTGGCGTCGACCAAGAGCGCAGCAAGGTTCACTGCGGCTTCGGCGAGCGACGGGTCCGCCAGGAGAGCGTCGCGGTAGCGCGCTTCGGCCTCCGCAGTGGAGCCAAGGCGATCGGCGACAAGACCACGGTAATAGAGGACCTCGGCGGTGGGCTTCTGCCCCTCGAGGAGCGTCTTGGCCCGCGTGAAGTTGCCTGCGTCGATGGCCGCGCGCACTGGACCAAGACCAGGCTGGGGCTGCACGAAGGCAGGAGGCGGCTCGGGAGGCAGCTTGGGCGACGCACACGCAGACAAGGCCAGAGCGACTGCGAACGCTAGACGCTCGCTCATGGTCGTTTTGCCAGCACTTCGGCAAACTTGGTGTCGTATTGGCCTTCCTGGAACTCGTCACTCGCCAGCAGTTTTCGCAGGAACCCAAGGTTGGTGGTGCAAGGGGCCACGGTCGTTGTGGCCAGCGCCTGATCGAGTTCGGCAATGGCGGCTTGTCTTGTGGGTCCCCAAGCGACGACCTTGGCAACCATGGGGTCATAGAACGGCGTCACTTTGTTCCCCGCACGGACCCCCGACTCGATGCGAAGGGTCCGCGACTGCAGATCGCCCACACCACCGGCCCACACCAGCTCGTCGATGGGCCCTGGCTTGGGAATGAAGCCTTTTGCAGGGTCCTCTGCGTAGATGCGCGCTTCGATCGCGTGGCCATCGGTGGAACGTCCTGCAAGGTCGGGAAGGGACTCGCCGGCTGCAACCCGCAGTTGGAGCTCCACGAGGTCGAGTCCTGTCACCATCTCGGTCACGGGATGCTCCACCTGGAGACGAGCGTTGACCTCCAGGAAAAACAGGTTGCCTTCCGCGTCCGCAATGAACTCGCAGGTGCCAGCGCCAACGTACCCAACCTGCTTGACCACGCGCAGCGCAGCGTCGTACAGCGACTGACGCCGTTGCTGCCCGGCATCGCCATGGAAAAACGATGCGGGCGACGGGGACTCCTCGACAATCTTCTGATGCCTACGCTGGATACTGCACTCCCGCTCGCCCAGGGCATAGGCGTTGCCGTGGGTGTCGCAAAAGACCTGCACCTCGATATGCCGAGGCTTGCTGACATAATGTTCCAGGTACACACGTGCGTCCGCAAAGCTCGCCTTGCCACGGTCCGAGCAGCTCTTGAGAGCCCGCTCCATGCCGGATTCCGCCTGTACCAACTGCATCCCGATGCCTCCGCCGCCTCCTACGGCCTTGACAACGACAGGATAACCGACGGTGGATGCTACACTTTTCGCGTGGGCGATCCCCTCGGGTGTGTCGATGGTGATGGGCTCGTCAGTGCCAGGAACGGGACTGGTTCCCGCAGCGTGTGCCACGTGGCGCGCCTTCATTTTGTCCCCGAAGGCGTCGAGCACGTCAGGGGACGGGCCGATGAAGGTCACTCCTAGCTCCGCAACGGCCCTGGCAAAACTGGACTTCTCACTGAGAAAGCCATACCCGGGATGCACGGCCTGGGCTCCCGAGGTCCGAATGGCGGACAGTAGGGCGTCGACATTGAGGTAGGAGTCCTTGGGAGCTGCGGGACCGAGCAAGATCGCTTCGTCGGCCTCGCTCACATGAGGACTGTCGCGGTCTGCCTCGGAAAAGACAGCCACGGTGGCGATCCCGAGACGCTTGCAGGTCCGGATCACGCGACGGGCTATCTCGCCCCGGTTGGCGATGAGGACCTTTGAAAAAAGAGGGGTTGTAGGCAACGTGCTCATGGAACGGTCGGTAGCATGGGTCGAAATCTAGCGCCAGGGGTTACGGTGAAGGGTCGACGGGATGTCTGCGTTCGAGCCAGCGGTGTGCAATCACGAGGAGCGGCGGCTGGACCCCACGGGCGACAATGGCGAGCAAGAGGGCGCCGCCGATCACGACGAGGGCCAGCGAGCGCTGCGTCTGCGAGCCGATGCCCGTCGATATGGCCGCAGGGAAAAGCCCGATCATCGCAACAAGGGTGGTCATGAGGCAGGGACGCAAGCGCTTTTCTGCGGCTTCAAAGGCGGAGCGCTCGACCGAGTGTCCCTCGACATCGCGCAAGCGCTGAAAGTGTGTGACCACTAGGATCGCGTCCTGCACTGCGATTCCAAAGATGGAGACGAAGCCCATTGCGGCAGACACGGAGAAGTTCTCTCCTGTGACAAGGAGCGCAAGGGCTCCTCCAGCACAGGCCACCGGGATATTGAAGAACACGATCAGGGAGTCGACCCAGCTCTTGGTGGTGGAGTAGACCAGAAACGCGATCAGAAGCAACGTAATGGGAAGCACGATGGCGAGACGTCGGAGCGCGTCCCGCAGTTCGTTGATCTCCCCAGCCCACTCGATGCGAGCGTCGTAGGGGAGCGTCACGCTGCGTCGGACTGTTGCCTGTGCGTCGGCGATGGTGCCACCGAGGTCTCGGCCGCGGACAGAGAACTTGATGGGAGCGTAGCGTTGACCGTCCTCACGGTAGATCACCGAGGGGCTGTCGGTGACAGAGATCTCGGCGATTTGTCCCAGTGGGACATGGATGTTGTTGGGCGAGCCTACAGTGATCTCGCGGATTGCTTCGAGCGAGTTGCGGTACGGCTCGAGCCAGCGCACGGTCAGATCGAAACGCTTCTCCCCCTCGAACACCTGAGTGACCGCCTCGCCTCCAATGGCTGCCTGGATCACCGCCTCGACGTCACCTGTGTTGAGTCCGTAGCGGGCACAGGCGCGTCGATCGGGAACAATCTTGATGCTGGGTTGGCCTAGAGAGCGGAACATGCCGAGGTCTTTGACTCCCCGCACCTTGACCATGGAGTCTAGGATGGAGTCGGCAATGCGCTCGTTCTGCACGATGTCGGGACCAAACACCTTGACAGAGTTCTCACCCTTGACCCCCGAGACCGCCTCCTCGACATTGTCGCTGATCATTTGCGAGAAGTTGAAGACGACCCCAGGAAAGGCGTCCCCGAGCTCGTGGGAGAGCTCCTCGGTGAGGCGGTCCTTTGTCTGGCCGCGGGGCCATTCTGAGAAGGGCTTGAGCGGAGCAAAGAGCTCGATGTTGTGAAAACCCGCTAGGTCGGTACCGTCGTCGGGACGACCCAGTTGAGAGATCACAGTGACCACTTCGCGGTGTTTCCTGTTTTGGTCCGTGCAAGCGATACCGTCCTCCTTGGGGCACCCACGAAGAATGGCCCGCATCCTTCCCACGTACTTGGAGGACTGCTCGAGAGAGATGGAGGTGGGAAGCGTTGCACGGATCCAGAAGTTCCCTTCCTCGAGCTTGGGCATGAATTCGGTACCAAGAACCCCGAAGGCAAGCAGTCCGACGAGCACGGGGAGCAGGCTTATAAGAAGGACGGGCCATGGGCGTTTGATGGCAAGCTCGAAGAGGGGATGGTACGCACGGTGGATTGCCCGCATGAGGGCGTTTTCCTTTTCCTCCGTGTTGGCGGGGACAAACTTGGCGGACAGAACCGGCGTCAGGGTGAGGGCAAGAACGATGGCTCCTCCGATGGCAAAGGCGTAGGTGAGCGCCATGGGGGAGAAGATCACGCCTGCTACGCCTGTCATGGTGAACAGGGGAAGAAAGGCGACTCCAATGATCAGCGTCGACGAGGTCATGGGACCTGCCACCTCGCGTGCTGCCGAGGAGATACGTTCCACCATGGTGCCACGTCCATGGGGGCCGAGGTGCCGGAAGATGTTTTCCATCATGATGACCGTGGAGTCGACGACGATGCCAAAGTCGATGGCGCCAAGGGAGATCAAGTTGGCAGGGGTTCCGGTCCCGACCATGCCGCAGAACGCGACGAGCAAGGCGAGCGGGATATTGACTGCAGTCACCAGTGCGGCGCGCAGGTGGCCCAGAAAGAGGTAGAGCACGACGGACACGAGGAGCATGCCTACGAGGAGGTTCTCGAGGACCGTGTGGGTGGTGAGACGTACGAGATTGCCGCGGTCGTAGTACGGGACGATCTCCATGCCGGGGGAAAGGATGTTGTTCTTTTCGATGTGCTCCACGCGGCTGTGGATCCCCTCGAGGGTGCGGGCGGTCTGGCCTCCGTAGCGCATAAGGACCACTCCCTGGATCACGTCAGGGGAATCATCCTGGCCCACGATGCCGAGGCGTTGCGCAGAGCCAACTTCCGCCGTGGCAACGTCCTTGACCCTCGTGGGGACACCGTTACGTTCGGACACGACGACGTCCTCGATGTCGTGGACATTGCGCAGGATCCCGATGCCGCGGACCGTGTACGCCTGCTCGCCGATGACCAGGCGTTGCCCTCCGACGTTCTTGTTGGCGTGTTGGATGGCGGCCATGAGTTGGGCCAAGGTTTGGCCTTGGCCGCGGAGGCGAAAGGGGTCGACGGCGACGTGGTACTGCTTGCTTTCGCCGCCGAAGCTGACGACGTCGATGACGCCGGGGACCTGTTTGAACTGGCGCTCTAGGACCCAGTCCTCGGCGGTCTTGAGGTCTCGCAGCGAGTAGCCTTTGCCGCGGAGGGTATAGCGAAAGAGCTCACCGATGGCGTTCCAGGGGGAGAGGGTCGGGGCGATGTCGTTGGGGAGATGGATGAACTGAAGGCGGTTGATGACCTCTTGGCGCGCCTGGTCGTACTTGATGCTCCATTTGAAGTAGCACTTGATGTCGCTGAGGCCGAACAGCGATTGGGAGCGGACGTGGTCGAGACCGGGCATGCCGGCGAGTCCGATTTCGAGCGGGATGGTGATGTAGCGTTCGACCTCTTCGGCGCTCCATCCCTCGGGCTGGGTGATGATGTCCACCATGGGGGGGACGGGATTGGGATAGGCCTCGATGTCGAGTTCGCGATAGGCGGCTAGACCAGCGGCGAGGAGCAGCGCGGTGGTCGCGAGAACGATGAACTGAAGCCGCAAGGCGAGGTCTACGAGGCGCTGGACCATTGGGGGCGCACGTTAGTCGGAGCCTTGCCGTAAAGCTGGTGCGCGACGCAAATCGGAGCGACCGCAGGTCCCAACCGAAGACCTCACCCCTCGCTATTTCGCCCTTTCACAGCGCCCCCTCCCGATCGATGGGGAGGGGAACCTTGTGAACGCGCCGGATCGTGTGGGGGTGAGGTCCTCGGTCGTCTCGGCGACATTGCGATGTGGAGGCGTAACTCGACGCGTGGCTCGCGAATCTCGCGGCAGGGACGGACGCGTTGGTGCCGTTCTTGAAGATTCCAGTGGTGCCGAGGGCGCGATGGCTTGTAGGGATGTTTCATGTGACTTCGACCGAGGCGCGAGGGTTGCTCGCGTTGCTCGAACGTGGAGTGTGCGCCAGCGGCCGTCAGGGTCGGGCGAACGAAGTGAAATGAACGCCAACGGGCTGCACGTAATGCGATAAGGTTCGTCCCCCGTTCGATGCCACGGGTGTCGATCGTCGAGAGAAGCTTCCAATGAGCACCGAAACCCCCCAAAATACGACCCAAGCAGACGAGACCGAGGCAGCTGCCCCGGCCAACGTCGCCCCTGTTTCTCCTCCCCACGCCCCTGACGACGACGAGGGTCCGCAGCCGGGCAACATGGCGCCCCGGAGTCGCGCCCTCGACGACGAGGACGAGGATGAGGGTCCCACTCCCGGCAACGAGCGGGTTCCGTCGGTCCATCCCGGCGGCGCCGCCGAGGGCCCCTCTGCCAGCGCAAAGCGTCGCCGACGCAGGAAAAAACGCGCGCCGGAAGGGACCGCGGAGGCGGGGGCAGAAGTCGCGCAGGGGGACGACCCACACGAGCCACCGGCAGCGGAGGAAACTCCCGTTTTGCCGTCTCCACCTCCTCGCGAGGCTCCGCGCGACGTCGCGCAGGGACGCGATGCCGCGCATGGTCGCGACGGTACGCATGGTCGCGACGGCGCGCACGGACGCGACAGCAAGGACGGCAAACGACGCCATGGTCCTCCGCGCACCGAGCGCAGTGGTCTCGCGGTGGGCGACGTGACATTCGGCAAGATTGTCCAGATCGTCGATGACGCGGTGTTCATCGACCTGATGGGAAAAGGGAGAGCCATTTTTGACCGTCTCGAGCTCCTGCTCCCTGAGGAGGATCCGGACGAACCGGTAGTGCCGGAGCACGACGAGCCCGACGAGGCTGCCGAAGAAAGTCCGACCGGAAGCGAAGCGGTTCAGGCCGTTCAGGAGGCCGCCGCAGTCGTTGAGGCGCCGGTAGTCGTCGAGGCGCCGGTAGTCGTCGAGGCGCCGGTGGTCGTCGAGGAGGCCGCCGCACTCGTTGAAGAGGCGCCTGTAGTCGAGGCGACCCCGCAAGAACCCGCGCCAGCCGTTGAAAGTTTGGTGGCGGCAAGCCAGGCGCCGGAGACGTCGCCTTCGGAGCGTCCATCCAAAGGCCATCGTGCGCATGCGGAGGTCAAGAAGATGCCGCTTCTTCCTCCGGTCATCCTCGAGGTTGGCGCGTATTTCGTGGCGGTGGTCCACAATGATGGCGGACGGGGTGGGCTCGTGGTGCTCACGCGTCATCCTCGGCGCATCTCGAAGGCGAAGCCCAAGGTTGCGGCGGCATTTCGCGAAAAGAGCTCGGTGACCGGCCTTGTCACGGGAGTGATCAAAGGAGGGATTGAGGTCGATATCGATGGGCTTCGAGCGTTCGTCCCCGGCTCGCACATGGACCTCCGTCCTGGCGTGGACCTCTCCCCGTCTGTCGGGAAACGTCTTTCGTTCCAGGTGACCCAGTACGGCAAGCGCGGGCGCGACGTGGTGTTGTCACGTCGCTCGCTGCTCGAGGCGGATCTCAAGGCGACCCGAGAGGCTGCGCTCGAGAAGCTGGCGGTGGGGGTCACTGTCGAGGGTCTTGTTCGAAGCATTGTTCCGTTCGGAGCGTTCATCGACATTGGCTTTGTGGAGGGACTCGTGCCGCTCGCGGAGATGAGCCACAACCGTTCCGACGGTCCCAGCGATGTCTTCAAGGTCGGCGAGCGGGTGATGGTGAAGATCACCAAGCTTGACGAACGGGGAAAGGTGTGGCTGTCACGAAAGGCCACCATTGCCGATCCATGGAACGAGGTTGCGGCCAAGTATGCGGTGGGGAGTCGGCACACGGGCAAGGTGGTGCGTCTCCAACCGTTTGGTGCGTTCGTTGAGCTTGAAAGCGGTGTGGACGGTTTGATCCACACGGCAGATCTGTCCATCAAGCGCATCGAGACGCCTGACGAGGTGGTGAAGATAGGCGACTCTATCGACGTTGTAGTTGCGCATGTCGACACGGGGGCGCATCGCATCGGGCTTCATCCAGCGCCAGCTGCGGATTCCACGGGTGAGGAAGTGCAGCGTGTGCAGCTTCATCGCACGGTGAAGGCAGCGGTTGCAGCCATCGAGGCGGGAGGGCTTGTGATGCGAATTCTTGGGGTCACGGGACGTAACGCGCGCGCCTTCATCACCGCGGCGGCGACGGGCACACCGCGGGGGACCGAATTACGGAAGCTGTTCCCCATCGGCCATGTGGTGGAAGCCAAGGTTGTCGAGCTCGATGTGAAGCGCGGCGAGGTCAAGCTGTCCATCAAGGCGCTTACCGACCAGCACGAGCGCGACGCGTACCATCAGTACCGGGCCCAGGCCAGCAGGGAAGGCAAGTTCACCTTCGCCGATATGGTCGCCAAGAAGGGCCAGAAGTAAATCGAGTCCACTTTAAACCAAAACCATCTTGAAAACCGCAGGTCCGATCTACCGCTTCCGCGCCCCAATGTCGCGTAGACCTCACCCCCAACCCCCTCTCCCTCGACATCCTCCTTGCCCATGCGGGCAAGG
>CAITRH010000021.1 GCA_903894755.1 uncultured delta proteobacterium | reverse complement strand
CCGGAACATACGACGCTCCGCGCGCGCCTCGAGACCCTCGGCGCCGACCGTCTTGGCGACGCGGTTCTCGACCTCGACGGGACCCAGCTAGCCCGATGGCTCGCGGACCCCGAAGCCAAGTGAACCGTTGGCGAGGGATGAGACGTGGGAAGTCGGACGAGGGCAAGACCCATTCGGCACAATTAGCCCTAAGCTGTGGCCTTATGCCAGGAGCCCGCAATGAAGTCCCGCTTCTTCTGTTTCAAGAACGCCCAGAGCTGCTGGCCCTTGCTGGAGTCACGCCGCCAACCAAGCTTTCCGTGGTGAACACCGCGGTGCGTTTTGCCGATATCGCGGGCAGTAACCCAGATCTTGTGCTGCGTTCCGAGGAAATCCCGTGGCTGGTACTTGAACTGCAACACGCAGTGGACCAGGACAAGCGACGCATCTGGCCGCTCGTCGTGGCGAAGGACGCTGAAGGACTATTGCGCCTCTATGAGCGTCGCCTTGGGCGGGACCTTACGGAGCCGGAACATACGACGGTCGTCCCAGGGAGCGAAGTGGATGTGGCGTACGACTGGTTGTTTGTGAACACGGCGCGGACGTTGTTTGGGGTGGGAGTGCGAGCGGGAGCCGCGTCGGGGGAGGACCTGGGAGTAATCAATTTCACCGCATACTTACTTGAGGAGGGGGACACACAACCTCCTCGGCGGCTCGCATCGGGACGAGATTCGCAACCGCCTGGGAACCTCCAGTAGCTACCGGCCATCGCGAGCCTCGAGCCACGCGGTGATACGCGGAAGCACTTCCTTTGTCGCCTTGTCGCCTACCACGAGGTCCGAATGCCCGAAGTCCTCAGAGAACCCCGTGCCGCGTCCCGCAATCAACAGCGTCTTGTCTGGCCCTGGAAGCTGATCGTACACATAACGCACAGTCAGTGGATCGGCCAGGTGATCGCGCCTCCCCGCAACCAGAAGCACCGGAATGCCAATGTTTCCTAAGTTGGCCGAATACGCCACCTTGCCGTCCGCAGAGAAGAATGCGTTTTGCCTGATCCCCCCAAGGAGCTGGCGGAGCTCCGCTTTGCTCCCGTTGTTGCTCGAGAACCGCAGCAGCTTGCTGTGTTCGTCGTCGGACAGGTTCGGTCGATAGTAGATCGTGTCCTCGATCTGCGGAAGCGTAAGAGGGATCCCTGTAAACCCAGCGAGCTCAGCGAACGGGGCAACGGGAAGCATGGGAAGCAGGGCCAAACCTCCCGCGGCTCCCTGGGCCAGAAGCATGTTTCTCGACGCTGGTGCAAGCCTTCCCGGCGAACCAATGGTCACCAGTCGAGCAACCCTCGCGTCGCCGTAGGAACCAAGACGTGCATACGCGATAATCCCTCCCAGGCTGTGCCCTACCCACACCACTCGAGACGCTCCCGTAGCTGCAAGCACATGGCTTATGGCCGTGTCCATGTCCCGCAGTACGTAGTCGTCGACAGTGTACGTATAGGTTTGAGCTCCAAAGAACCAACCAGGCGAGCCAGCATCCTCGCGCCCTCGAAGATCGAGCAGCCATACGTCGAAGCCCCTCTGGGACAAGACCGCAGGAAGCGATGCGTCTTCGTTGAGCTTCAGATAATTCCGGTTTGCCAGCACCCCATGACACACAATCACAGGAACCTTGCGTGGGACAACACCAGGAGCCGGAGCAAAGCGCTCCAGGGTCAGTTTCCAGCCGTCCGAGGTCACCGGGTGGGAGATCGCCCCGCGAAGACGAATGGGGGCCGTCGAGCAGGCTGCCACCAGAACAAGCGCTAGAAAAACCATGGAACGCATTAGAAGTACATCCCAGATCCAAGAGAGGCGTTCCAGGAACGCAAGTCGACATAGAAGTCTGGTCCCGCGTACTCGAGGAACGTATAGCCTCCCGCTGCCTGAAGGAAGAACAGTCCCCAGTAACAGAAGTCCAACCCGCCGCCAACGTTGAGGGTCGGCACCAACGCGCCGCCATGTCCCGACATGCGCACGTAGGTAAACCCTCCACCGCCTCCGAGGTACGGGTCGAAGGGACGTTTTGGGAGCAAATGCAGGTTGAGACCAAGCGACAGAGGGACAAACGTGCCGCCTTCGCTTGCAACAGAAACCCCACCCCGTCCCTCGAGCCCCCAGCGGTCAAGCAGCATGTACTCGAAGGACCCCTGGACTATCCACATGTTTCTTCCGCCAGCCGGCGCGAACCGGGCGCCGATGGCAAGGAGCGTCATGGATTCGGCAAGTCCGTCGGTCCCTTGGTCGTTCCATTGGTTCCAGTTGTGCGTAACCCGCCGCGGAGTTTCCGCATGGACCTCGGGTGAGGCGACAATAAGCAGGGCCGTCAGAGCCAGTGAGGTCAGGTGGCTGTCCACAAGGACCCCCGAAGGGCGCCAAGACGCTGTGTGGCCTGCTGAAGTTGTTCGGCTTGCGCTTCCACCTCGGTCCTCATGGTTTCGTCGCTGCGGGACCCTGACGCCCGCCCGTCTTTGGTGGATTGCAACACCTCGAGCACCTCGCGATGCAGCTCCTCGCCCGCAGTAACCACCCAGGCGTCAAGCTTTGCTGCAAACGCGTCGATCATCTCGTCGAGCTTGGGCCCCATACGCGACGCTGCCTGACGCAGTACCTCGGGAGCCAATGCCTTCGCCCGCTTCTTGAACTCGTCTTCCACCCGTCCCTTGAGCAGCAACGCCAATACAGGCCCCAGGATTGCGAGCAATCCCCCCAGCATGACGTTGACAAACATCATGCTTAGCCCGCCCAACAGCAGTGCCACGACTCCAATGTCGTACACAAAGGTATCGATTTCGACAGTGAGGCGTTTGGGCTCGGCGCCAAGCATGTCGGCCATACGTTTGGTGGCCTCGTGCGCGTCCTCTCGAACCAGTGCAATGGTCTTCTCGGCTAGGCTCTCGAGCGACGCAGCCAGCTCTTTGGTCTCGACCTCGGCCCATTGCTTGAAGGTGTCTTCGAGAAATGCTGGAAAAAACTGTTTGAGGTCGTCGGCCCGGGCCGCGTCGATGATGCCAGGAAGCTGTCCGAGGAGCTCGTCTACGAAGCGGTCTAGGTCTTTTCGAGCCCCTACTTTGACTCCAACGATGTCCTCGCGGATCTTGCTGCGTCGTTGCTCCAAGGTGAGAGACTGGCCTGCAAGGTCCCGTTCGAGGAGCGCAATGCGTCGATCGAGCTCGTCGATCTTCATGGAGAGCGAGCGACGGCGTGCGTCGACGCCCCGCGACAACAGCAGTGCAATGGCGAGCCCTGCACCAAGAGCGTTGTCGAGGAGAATCCGGCCGCGTTCTTGTGCAAGAAACGACGTAAGGTACTGCAGAAGCTCGGGAAGGCCGCTTGTCTCCCTGGAGCCAGCCAGAGCGAGCTCGGCACTGATAGGAAACACCACGGCGTCCTTGAGCAGCTTGGCAAGCTGCTCTTTGGCATAGGCAAGGGCCTCGACCTGTTCGTCGCGGGTGAGCAGGTCCCACTTGGTGATGACAAACACGATCTTGTCGCGGGAGGCGCGCAGCAGCTTGTCGTTGAGGAACACCCGCTCGCTTTCCTTGAGGATCTGGCCGGCATCCAGCAGAAACAGGACGGCGTCGGCCCTGGGAATGTAACTGTAGGTGATGTCGGCGCGCTGGAGCGACAGGTCGTTGACCCCTGGAGTATCGACCAGGAGAATGCCCTCACGGAGGATCGGAGCTGGATAGCCTATTTCAAGGTAGTCGATCTCCTCGGCGCTCGCTCCACCGCCAACGGCAAAGCGGCGGGCCGTCTCAAAGGGGATAGGCTCGCGCAATCCTCCCTGACGGACGACAGCAGCCTCTGGCTGGTCGGCGTACTTAAGATGATGGATGGCCGCAGTGGTGGGGGTGACTCCAGTGGCGAGGGCCGATTCCCCGAGGAGAGCGTTGACAAAGGTGGTCTTGCCGTGATTGAACTCGCCGACCACGACAAGGTGGAAGCGGTCTTCTTCGAGCTTGCGGAGCAGCTCACGCTCGACGCGCTCTTTGAGCGTGCGTGCGCCAAGGCCGTCGGCAAGGCCCGTCAGGGTGGAGAGCGCAGCGGTGACTTCCTGGGTTCGTTCGCGGAACTGGTCGAGCATCATGCGTCTCCCTTCAGGAGCGCGCGCACGCGCTCGTCGACGTCTTCCATACGGAGTCCGGTCTCTCCGAGGCCTGCGGAGTGTCGAAAGAGTGCGCTTTTGCCAAAGACGCGCATGGCCAAGATGCGCTTGGGGAGCCAGGGGTGGGACGCGAACACTTCCATGTACTTTCCAATCCCTTCGTTGCCTTCCTCGTACTGTTCTAGGAACGCGTCGATATTGAACTCCTGATAGAGCTTGTGCGAGCCGAGGGCGATCTTGGACAGTGCGCGATGGGCGACCTGTTCGTCACCGCAGCACAACATGCTGGCACGGTCGCAGGTGATCTCGGCACGGCGCGACCAGGCGCGAAGGACAAGGACCGCGGGTTCGACAATCCAGCGCATGAACACGCTGGCCATTTGGGTCAGGTAGTAGAGTGCGGTGAGGTACACCACATGGGAGTTGTGAATGTGACCGCACTCATGGCCTAGGACCGTGAGCAGCTCGTCGTCGGCATAGTGGTCGACCAGAGCCGAGTGGACCATGATGAAGGACTCGTCGTTGGTGCCATAGGTTGCGGCGTTGATGTTGGGGGAGTTGACGATGTAGACGGTGGGGGTGGGGATTTGGAGCTTGTCGGCAGCGCGTCGGGCCAGCGTGTGGATACGGGGAAACTGGCGGTCTGAGACCTTGACGGCGCTTCCGAGGAGCTGGCTTTTGCCAAGCTGTTTGAAGAGACGGACACTGGCTGCGACGGCGAGCTCGACGGGTTTCATGCGCTCGAAGGCGAGGCGGGTCTGCCGGTCGGAGCCGTAGGCGTACTCGTGACCAGTGGTTTCCGGGCCACCGCCAGCCCGTTCTTTGCGTTTGCGCTCTACGAAAGCTTGAAAATCGAGGGGGGGAAGCTGCGCCATGGGGGCGAGTCTACCCAAAGTTGGTGCTGGTGAGTCCAGGTTTGGTTTAAACCACGCCCACCTCGAAACCCGCCATTCCCGCCATACTTCGTTTTGGCCTGCGGTGCCTGCTCACGTACCTTAAGTACGCTGCGCGGGCTCCTCGGCCAAAGCCTCGTCTGGCAGAAATGGCGGGTCTCGATCTGGACAAAGCTAACAGGGCAAGCGGTTCCTCACGCGCACAGCTTGAGGGTTCTCCTGAGTAGGGTAAAGTGCGGCCACGCGTCGGCGCGCAAGAGGGAGAAAGCCCTCAACGGACAGTTCATCGAGGAGGAGGAGTGATTTGATAATGCGTACAACAGGTGCGTCGGCACAACAGCCGCCAGCGTTGGTTTTGGGGGGCGCCATTTCGGCGCTCGGTACGATGCGCTGTCTCGGACGTGAGGGGGTGCGGTCCTATGGCGCCGCATGCGAAGGGGATTTCGTGCGTCGTTCCCGCTGGGCGCGCCTGATCCCGGTGTCCTTTGGCGCGTTTCCAACATCCGACGAGCTCGGGAGGTTCCTCGACAGTTTGCCGTTTGAGCGGGCGGTGCTGATGCCGTGCTCGGACGCGTTCGTGAGGGCGGTGGCTGGACTTGACACCAGACTCGCCGAACGCTTCCCCTCGAGTGTCGGGTCCGTGGAGCACCTGGAAACCTTTGTTGACAAACGCCGCTTCTCGCGCTTTGCCCGCGCCGCGGGACTTCCCCAGCCGCGCACCGTCGAGATCAACTGCAGGGCCGATCTCGAGGGGCTCCCCGACGACCACTTCACCTCGGCGATTCTGAAGCCGCATGACTCCCAGGTGTTCTCAGCGCACTTCGCGGTCAAGGCCTTCCGCGTGCACTCGCGCGCCGAGGCGATGGCCGCTTACGACAAGATCGAACACGCCGGTCTCGAGGTGATGTTGCAAGAGTACATCCCTGGTCCCCCGACGCTGCATCACTACGTGGACGCGTTCGTCGACCGGTCGGGACGCACGCTGACGCGGTTCGCGAGGCGGCGCCTGCGCATGGATGCCCCGTTTGCCAACAGCAGTTATCTGCGGAGCATCCCGGCCGAAGAAGCCCAAGGGGCTGTCGACATCATGGACCGGCTCATCGCTGCACTTTCTCCTGCACGTGGAATCCTGAGCGCTGAGTTCAAGGTCGACCCACGCGACGGCCAATACCGGATCATCGAGGTCAACGCCCGAGGGTGGAAACACGTCGAGTTTGCAGCAACCAGCGGAGTGAACATCTGCAAGCTCGCCTACGACGACGCGCTTGGCATCCGCAATGAGCCCATCACCTCCTACGACAGTGCGGCATTCTGCGTCGACCGCTACCACGATCTTCGCCCCTGCCTCGAGCTCTACGGCCGCGACGAGCTTTCCTTTGTCGAATGGGCCCGCACGTGGCTGTCGTCCAAAGGACCGGTGGTCTGCCTCGATGACCCGCTCCCCGCGCTCTGGTGCTTCGGGGAGATCGCTGTCGGCGCCGTACAACGCCGTCTATCGCCCAAGAGCGCCCCTACTGCAGTCCGTGGCTGAACTCGAGGTGCGACGCACCGGCGGCCTTCCCAAACGAACCCCGTGCCTGCTAGGGTTGCC
Organism: uncultured delta proteobacterium; assembly: GCA_903894755.1. GTDB lineage: Bacteria > Myxococcota_A > Polyangia > Polyangiales > Polyangiaceae > CAITRH01. The sequence continues at coordinate 7,652 of CAITRH010000021.1, read as the reverse complement.
GACATCATGAAACCCAACGTGTTTATTCTTCTAGGCGCTCTCGGCTGCATTGGACTCGGTTCGACCCAAGCGCACGCCTTTTGTGGCTTCTACGTCAGCGGCGCGGATGCAAAGCTTTTCAACGAGGCCACCCAGGTGGTCCTCATGCGCGAGCGAACCCGCACCGTGCTCTCCATGCAGAACCACTACCAGGGCCCTGCCGAGGGGTTCGCCATGGTTATCCCTGTTCCCGTGATCCTCCAGAAAGAAAACGTCAAGGTGCTCCCCCGCGCCGTGTTCGACCACATCGATCAGCTGTCTGCTCCACGCCTGGTCGAATACTGGGAACAAGACCCTTGTGCAGTCGCCGACAACGAGAAATCCGAGCGCTCTCGCATGGCAGGAGCCCGTCCCGCAGCTGTCTCCAAGGCTAGCGAGGGACGTGCCGACTATGGGGTCACGGTCGAAGCTCAATTTACTGTTGGCGAGTACGAAGTGGTCATTCTCAGCGCCCGAGACGCGACCGGACTGGACGCTTGGCTGCGCGACAATCAGTACAAGATACCTCAAGGCGCCGAACCTTACCTTCGTCCCTATGTAGTGGAGGGCTCCAAGTTCTTCGTTGCCAAAGTGGATCCCTCCAAGGTCAAGTTCGAGGGAAACCAGGTCGTATTGTCTCCATTGCGGTTTTTCTACGACACCGAGAAGTTCAATCTCCCTATCCGCCTGGGCCTCATCAACTCGTCGGGCACCCAAGACCTCATCGTGCACATTCTCGCACGCGGGCAGCGCTACGACGTCGCCAACTACGCAAACGTCACGATCCCGACCAACCTCGACGTGGCCGATGCTGCCCGAGACCGCTTTGGTTCCTTCTATGCCGCCCTCTTCGACCGCACCCTCGAGGCAACCCCAAGGTCCGTGGTCACCGAATATGCCTGGGATGCTGGAAACTGCGATCCCTGTCCAACCCCTCCCCTGTCGGGCTCGGACCTCGCCACACTTGGTCTCGATGTACTGACTGCCGGTGACGAACCGGTCCCAACACCTCGCCCTGGACCAGCGACAGCACGGGGCGGACGAATGGCGTTTCGACCGTCAGGCTTCGTGCTCACACGCCTTCACGCGCGCTATACCAAGGATGCACTTGGGGAGGACCTGGTGTTCAAAGCTGCGCCTCCCATTGCGGGCGGACGTGAATTCGCGACAAGCGGCAGGACCCTGGAAAAAGGGGCTCGTCCAGCCCCCATCAACAACTTTCAAGCCCGCTACGCGATCCGTCACGCCTGGACCGGCGCCATGGCCTGCGCCAATCCAGTTCGGGGAATCTGGGGAGGACCTCCCAGTGGCACCGCAGCACGTGCGCCGGCTGCCGCAACGAACCTTGCGTTTGCAGCGCGAGGGGACCTTCCGCTTGCCTCGCTGCTGCGTGAGGAAGTGCCCGAGTTGGGGCTCCAAGCCGCACCTGTTCCTGCGTCGACTGCGCCGGACGTCGGCTCCAAACCCGCAAGCAAAGCGTGTGGTACCTGCGCAGTTGGACAGAGCTCAGAGAGCGGCGGGCCCTGGTCGTTGGTGTTTGCCGCAGTCTTGGGGCTTGTGGGGGTTCGACGTCGTCATCAGCGACCGGTGGGAGGTGTGGAATGAAACAAGGGATTCTGTTTGCAGCAGCGCTGAGCCTGATGGCACCGAAGGCCGAGGCGTTTTGCGGCTTTTACGTGAGCGGGGCGGACGCGAAGCTGTTCAACAATGCCACGCAGGTGGCGCTCTTGCGCGACGGGACTCGAACCGTACTATCGATGCAGAACGCTTACCAGGGACCGCCAGAGAACTTCGCCATGGTGGTTCCGGTCCCAGTGGTGCTACAGAAGGAGAATGTGAAGACCCTTCCCAGGGCACTCTTTGACCGGCTCGATCAGCTCACCGCACCTCGTCTTGTGGAATACTGGGAACAAGACCCATGTGCTCCCGAACCCGAGTACTCGAGGTTTCCTCCCACCCCCATGATGGCACCGGCTGCGGCCCCTGGTGGGCCAAGACAAGAAGGCTACGGGGTTACTGTCGAAGCCCAGTTCGAGGTGGGGGAATACGAGGTAGTGGTGCTGAGCGCCCGCGATTCCACAGGACTCGAGGCATGGCTTCGCGACAACCGCTACAAGATCCCCGATGGAGCAGCCCCCTACCTCAATCCCTATGTACAGAATGGCTCCAAGTTCTTTGTCGCTCGGGTCAATGTTGCGAAGGTGACCTTCGAAGGGGGTCAAGCGGTCCTGTCGCCGCTTCGGTTCTACTACGACACCGACAAGTTCGACCTTCCCATACGTCTCGGGCTCATCAACTCGTCTGGGACACAAGATCTCATCGTGACCATCTTGGCCCGCGGTCAGCGCTACCAGGTAGCCAACTATCCGAACGTGACCATTCCGACCAACCTGGATGTTGCCGAGCAGGCGCGCGGGCAGTTCGGCACCTTCTATGCAGCCCTGTTCGACCGAACACTGGAGAAGACGCCGCGGGCCGTGGTCACCGAGTACTCGTGGGATGCGTCCAGTTGTGACCCATGTCCCACGCCGGCATTGACGCCTGCCGAGCTGATGACCCTAGGGGCGGACACCTTGCCAGGCGGAACCAATGTTGCTCCTGGGATAGCACCTGGCGGTCCTGGCGCTCCCCGAATGCGTCCCCCCATGATGCAAAACCTCTTTGGGTTTGTCGTGACCCGTCTTCACGCCCGCTACACCAAGAGTGCACTTGGCGACGACCTGGTGTTCGTGGCGGCTCCACCGATACAAGGGGGACGCGAGTTCATGGGGGCCAACGGCACGCTCGAAAAGGGAGCTGCAACCTCCGGTACCAACAACTTTCAAGCCCGCTATGCGATCCGTCACCCCTGGACCGGACCGGTTACCTGCGAAAAGCCTCGTCGTGGACAGTGGGGAGGTCCCCCGTCGGGCACTCCCCAAGCAACCCCCAAGGCCGCGGCCCGTATCGCGTTCACTCCGCGAGGTGCGCTGCAGCTGGCAGCGTTTGTAAAAGAGGATATCCCAGAGTTGGACCTCAAAGGATTGGCTCCACCTCCAAGCGGTGTGCCCGCGATCGACTCGGAGCCATCGATGCCCAAGACAGGTCCAAAGTCGGGTTGTGGAAGCTGCATGCTGGGACCGAGTTCTAGGGACCCCTTTGGTGTCGTCTCCGCATTGGGGCTCGTACTTGCAGGCATAGGATCGGCTTTGCGCCGCAAGAAGCGCTGACCATGCGAACTCGAAGCGCGGTCTTAGCTTTGCTGGTAGGGTGCGTTCCAGCCGTCTCGGAGGACCCTCGCCCCACAGTTCGAGCGCCACGGGTCCAAACCGTTGTGCCATCTCCGAGGGTTCCCAGGGATCGAACTGCGTTTGCCCCCTCGCAGATCGAGCTTGCGGGCTCGGTGGATGGAACGACGTTGTCAGAAAACGAGAGCTGCGCAGGTTGCCATGCGGACGCTGCAGCGCAATGGCGTACGAGCGCGCATTCCATTGGGAGCTTCAACAATCCGGTCTACCGCACGGCCATCGAGCGTTTCCGTCAGGAGGTAGGCATGGAGCGCAGTCGCTTTTGCGGCGGATGCCATGACCCTGCACTTCTTGTGGACGGCGCCATGGATCAAGAGATCCGCCCGTCCGACCCACGCGCCCATGTGGCTATTGGCTGCCGCATCTGCCACAACATCGAGTCGGTGTCTCCGGATGGCAATGGCAGCTACCGTCTTGCGACCTCGCCTATCCCGATCCCACGCGAAGGCGATCCGGAGAGTCTACGCAGGCATCGGGAGCGCCTGGCATTGCCTCCCTTGCGTACAGCGTCCTTGTGTGGTGCCTGTCACCGTTCCTTCTTAGGGGCCACGACAGGCAATCCGGCGCACATCGTGGGCATGGACGAACTCACAGTGTGGTCTCGCTCCGTGTACGCAGGGAGCCTTGCCGAGCGCATTGACGACCCAGTTCGAGCGCGCGAGTGCCGACATTGCCACATGCCTGACGAAGACGCGTCCCTTGGGGATGCTGCCGCAAGGCGCGGCGTGATTGCTTCGCACCGCTTCGTGGGAGCGCACACATGGCTGGCAGCGATGCGTCACGACGATGCGCAGTTGGCTCGAGAGCGCACCAACCTCGAAGGGGCCGTCTCGCTCGACATCGCGGCAGCCAAGACCGACAGCGGACTGCGCACTCTTCCAGCGGACGGCGCTCTGGTGCAACCGGGTGAGGGGCTGACTTTAGACCTGGTGCTGCGAAATCAACGGGTCGGACATCGCTTCCCAGGTGGCGTGCTCGACGCCCAAGACGTGTGGATCGAGGTGGTGGTGACGGACGCTTCCGGAAAGGTGTTAGCGGAAGCTGGCAAGGAGCCGTCCTCATTGCACCGTCTGCATGCGATGCAGGTGGACGATGACGGGACTCCGCTGTTTGTGCGTCAGACCCATCGCTTTAGGGCAGCGGCCTACGATCACACACTGCGTCCACGGGATGCCACAGTGGTGCGGTATCGTTTCGACGTGCCTCTGTCGGTGCGTCTCCCTCTGGTGGCAACGGCGCGTCTGCTGCATCGAAGTCGTGCATTGCCACTGGTGAGGGCGACCTGTCAAGAGGCGTCGACCCCTCGCGGCCGCGCGTTTGCAGAAGCGGTCGAACGGCGTACAGGGGAGCCGCTCGACGCATGTGTGGCCCCTCCTATTACGGAGATAGGCAAGACGGCGGTTTCACTGGGGACGGGGACCAAGCCAAACGTGCAAGGCGCCTGGAAACGCTTCTACGACCACGGGTTAGGGCTGCTGCATGCGTTGCAAGAGCAGGTGGAGGAAGCGCGTCCCAGTCTTGAGTTGGCCTTGACGTTAGCTCCTACGGACCTGGATCGAGCGATGGTGTGGGGGCTTTTAGCCGAGCTTGCGGTGCTCGAAGGGCGCACGGGCGAGGCTCTTGAAGCTGCGGAACAGGCCGAGGGGAAGCTTGGAGCTCCGCATCCTGCGCTTGCCCGAGTCCGTGCAAGGGCATTCACTACCGTCTGGAGATGGCAGGAGTCGCTGGCCCCACTTGTCGAGGTTGCTCGGAATTCGCCCCGCGATGACCTGGCATTGTCCACTCTTGCAATTGCCTATGGCAGTGCGGGCGAGCCTCGGGCTGCGCTCGAAGTGGCCCTTCGTGGACTCGAGTTGCAGCCGAGGGATCAGGACTTTCTTCGCGTACAGGCGCTTGCACTGGAAACGCTTCATGCTCCTGCAGGGGACATTGAAATTGCAAAGACTGCGTACCTGGAGTGCCGATCGCCCGATAACGCTCCTCGGGTTCGGGCGGCCTGTTCGAACCGGGTCGCGGGTTGCGCACTGGAGCGTGTTCCTGTTCATGTGCATGCCATGCGGAGTCCTCAATGATGCAAGAGGTGACGCATCTAGTGGTTGGAGGCGGGGTCACGGGTCTTGCCTTTGCAGCGTTTAGCAAAGACAAGGACTACCTCCTTCTCGAAGCCGACAGCAGTCTAGGTGGGTACTGCAAGACGGTGCGCAAGGACGGCTTCGTATGGGACTACTCGGGGCACTTTTTCCACTTCAAGCATCCCGACATCGAGGCGTGGCTTCGGGAGCGCATGTGTGGGCAGGAGGTCCGCACGGTAGCCAAGCGCTCGTTTATTGCGTACGGTGGCTTGCACATCGACTTTCCGTTCCAGAAGAATATCCATCAGCTTGCCAAAGACGAGTTCATCGACTGTCTGCACGACCTCTACGTAGCCCGTGCGCTGACTGCGTCCAGACCGGAGACAAGTTTTCGCGACATGCTCTACGCCCGCTTTGGCAAGGGGATAGCCGAGCGCTTTCTGATCCCGTACAACGAGAAGCTGTATGCCTGCGACCTAGCTACCCTGGACAAGAGTGCCATGGGGCGGTTTTTCCCACATGCGGACCTCACCGATGTGATCCGCAACATGCGTACTCCCGACAACACGTCGTACAACACGACCTTCACCTATCCTGAGGGGGGGGCGATGGAGTATGTCCATGCGCTAGCGTCCGAGGTGGACCGCACCAAGGTAGCACTGGACGAACCCTTGGTTGCCTTGGACCTGTGCAAGCGGATAGCGGAGACTGGGAAGCGTCGGATCCGGTACGAGCGACTGGTCTCAACGATGCCATTGCCTCGTCTTCTTGCCATGACGGGGCTCGAGCACGATGCGGGGGCATTTGCATGGAACAAGGTATTGGTGTTCAACCTTGGGTTTGACAAAAAGGGGCCGAGCGAGCCGCATTGGGTCTACTTTCCCGACCGTGAGCGCGTGTTCTACCGGGTTGGGTTTTACGACAACATTTTTCATGCCGATCGTATGAGCCTGTATGTGGAGATCGGATTGGCCAGGGATGCCGTGATCGATACCGATGCCATGTTAGCCCGTGTGCTTGAGGGGCTTCGTCTGGAGGGCATTGTTACCGACCAGCGTGTTGTTGCGACGCATTCAGTGGTGATGGATCCGGCGTACGTGCACATCACGGGGCGTTCTCTGGAGGAGCAAGCGCGGGTTGGGCGGGCTCTTCGGGCCCACGGAGTGTATTCGATAGGGCGGTACGGTGGGTGGACTTATTGTTCTATCGAGGACAACTTGGTAGAGGCGCGGGAGTTGGCGCAGGATTTCGAGCTTAGCTAAGGGTCAGGCTGCGATCACGACTACTTTTGCAGTGGTCACGCCGGCGGACACACGCGCCATGGCTGCGGGGGCGTCGGACATGGGGGCACGCTCGGAGATCAGCGGTTTGACCAAGCCTTTTTCATAGAGTGCGTAGAGTTCTGCCTGGGCCTGCGTTACGGCTTGCGGGTCCTGGGTTGCGTACAGACCTAGGTGAAGTCCGAGGACCGCGTAGTTTTTGACGAACACATGATTGGCCTTGAGGTCCGGGATTGTCCCTGAGGCAAAGCCGACCACGACAATACGTCCCTCGAACGCAATGCACTTCGTGGAGCGCAGGAAGGTCTCGCCGCCGACGGGGTCGAACACGACGTCAGCACCGTGTGCTGCGGTGGCGGCCTGGACGACGTCGACGAAGTTGTCCTTTTTGTAGTCGACAGCGATTTCGGCACCGAGGGAGCGGCACAGTGCGACTTTGGCGTCACCTCCTGCGGTAGCGATGACTCTGGCGCCAATTGCATTTCCAAGCTGGATGGCGGCGCTTCCGACTCCGCCGGCGCCGGCATGGACGAGGAGCCATTCGCCTGGGAGCAGTTGGGCACGTCGATGCAGTGCGAACCAGGCTGTTTGGTAGGTCATGGTGATCGCGGCAGCGTGGTCGAAGGGCATGCTGTTGGCGAGCACGTAGGTACTGTTGGGGGAGGCGACGGCGTGGGTGGCGAAGCCTCCGCAGGGGAGGGTCGAAGCGACGCGGGTTCCTACAGGGAGGCTAGGGACACGGCTTTCGACGACGATCCCGGCGATTTCGAAGCCAGGGACGAAGGGGGGAGGTGGTTTGAATTGGTAGTGGCCGGCGACGAGGAGGGAATCGGCGAAGTTGACGCCAACGGCTTTGATTTCGATGCGGAGTTGGTTGTGCTGGAGGGGTGGGTCGGCTGTGTGTTCCCAGCACAGGGAGGACAGGGGCCCATAGGAATGGGCAGTCCAGGCGTACATGGGAGTTACTGGTTTTTGACCACAATGGGCAAAGGTTG
>CAITRH010000020.1 GCA_903894755.1 uncultured delta proteobacterium | reverse complement strand
GACGTGGACGTGGACGTGGACGTGGACGTGGACGTGGACGTGGACGTGGACGTGGACGTGGACGTGGACGTGGACGTGGACGTGGACGACGTGGATCGCCGAGGGCTCTGGCCAAGGAGGGCGCGACGCGGCCCGCTACTACACCATCGCTTGAGTGCGCCGCCGTTCTCGACGCGGCCGAAGCGCTCGGCTTGACCGCAACGGAAGACCTGATCGTGGCGATGCTGACGAAACTGCGGGCGGCGGCGTAGCGGCTCGTCCACGTCCACGTCCACGTCCACGTCCACGTCAGCGTCAGCGTCAGCGTCAGCGTCAGCGTCAGCGTCAGCGTCATCCGCATTGCAACCGTGCGATATCGTTGTTGGTTCTCGCAGGGTGGACGCGACCACGTAGGTAGGGGCGGAGTAGGGGCGGAGTAGGGGCTTAGGTTCGCGAGAGCTCTTCGAACGCCTGTTCCAGAGCAAGCACGTAGTCGTGCAGGTCTGGCATGGCGTCCCAATCGCCGTGCACTCCCCAATACAGCGCTCCGTTGTAACTGAAGAGGGCAATTCCTAGTCCCTGGTTCGAATACAGCGGCACGGTGGGGAAACACGCTTCGAGGGGGGCCCCCAAGAAGTAGAGTGGCACCTGGGGTCCGGGGACATTGGTCACCACCAAGTTGTACGCCCGCACCATCACCGCGAGCCGAGCTGCCTCGGTGATCAACATGGTGCTGGTGAGCTCCCCTAGCTCTTCGAGCATCTCGGTGCCGTGCACCTGCCCCGAGCTCTTGAGACGCGTTGTAGATTCTGCCACCCGCGCAAGACGTCGAAACGGGTCCTTCTCATCGACCGGCAGATCGGAAAAGACCAACGAGACCTTGTTGCCCATAGACCCACGTGGCCCATCGCCCCGTCGGCTCACCGGCACCATGGCGCGAAACACCAGGTTGTCCACTTGCGTGCCACGTCGCTGGAGAAATGTCCTGGTTGCCCCTGCCACGATGGCCAACACCACATCGTTGAGGGTGCCGCCGCAGCGACGTCGAATGGCTTTGATCTCCCCGAGGTCCATGGCGGTCCAGTCGAACCGTCGGTGCGGACCAATGGGAGCGTTGAACGGGGTAGGCGACGCCCGTGTGAGCGCCGATCGGAGCGCCTGCGACATGCTTGCCACATCGATCACGGCGTGTCCGAGGGCCTGCTCAGGATCTCGCAACGTCGCAACGGCCCCTTGAAGCTTGCGCCAAGGAGTCCTTACATGGTGAAGAAGCTCGGACGACAGCAGTTCTCGTCCCGTTGGAGTCGGCTTGGGGACCCACGCGGGCGGCGCCGCCGTGTCCTCTGTGCTGCTCGACGACAGCAGCACGGTGAGAATGTCGGCTCCCGACAGACCGTCTGCCATGGAGTGGTGGGTCTTGGACAGGACAGCAAACCGCCCCCCCTCCAGTCCTTCGATGACCCATAGCTCCCAGAGTGGCTTGCCGCGATCGAGCTGTTGAGACAGAAGCCGTCCCACCATCCGTTTGAGTTGTCGGATGGTGCCGGGGCGTGGAAGGCTGGTGTGGCGTACGTGGTAGAAGAGGTTGAATCGGTCGTCGTCGACCCAGAACGGGTGTTTGGCCACTGGAGAGTAGACCAGGCGCTGACGGTAGCGGGGAAGCATGTGAAGGCGGGTGCCGACGAAGTCGCGAATGCGCTCGATGTCGAGGCCACCGTCTTCGAGGATGAGCGGCGCGGCTTCGAAGAGAAGCGTGGCCGCGATGTGCATGTGTGTATTGCGGTCCTCGAGCTGCAAAAAGGAGGCATCGAGGGCGGAGAGACGTTCTATGGAGCTCACGATGGGCGGCACAGTACAGCGGTCCACGGCGTAGCGTTGAGCTTTCCTAAAACACCCTCACGTGGAGCAAAGTCCCCTCGTATTGACGCGCCACCACTCCGTGCCAGCCATCAGGGACCGCCGGCGACGTTTTGCCAAACAAATACAGCGCGTCGCGAGGTGACAGGTTCACGCATCCATGGCTTTTCGGCTGCCCAAAGCCATCGTGCCAATAGGCCGCATGAAGCGCGTAGCCCGCATGGAAAAACTGCACGAACGGGACATCGTCGATGCGATAGCGCGCGTCGGATTTGTCTCCATCCCGCTGGGGAGGTTTCTCATCGGCCCGCATACGCGACGTCAGATGTTTCGAACGCACCCGAAAGGTGCCTCGTGGCGTCGAGTGCGTTTTGCCTCGGTAAAGCACCAGTGTTTGCCGTCCAATGGCCAAGTCGAGCCAGAGGTCCGCTTCGGAAACACCGATGGGAAGCTCGGTGACGACATCTTGGTCAACGATGCCGGCGTGTCCTTGGAATGGAAGCTCGAGGTCCGTAAGGCGCGCTCCTTTGCCCTCCAGGGTGTAGAAGCGGACCGGTTTCCATTTGACCCACACCATGGGGAAGTGTTCGCCCGTCGCGGTGAGCTCGACCCGGTCTTCGAGCTACTTGGGTTGCCGGGAGCCGAAACCGAGGTGACCCTGCGCTATGAAGAGGCTTATGCGCGCTACATAGCGCGAGATTTCAGTGGCGCTTTGTGGCGGCTTGCAGGGGCGGCGGGGGATGGTCCCACGGCTGTCTTGGCCGATCGCTGCCAGCAGCTCCTGGGTTGTCCTCCGCCCGAAGACTGGGATGGAGTCTACGTAGCAACTTCGAAGTAAAGACCTCACCCCCCAGGCTTCAGATTGCGGTGGTGAGGTAGCTTTCTAGCTCGGTTTCCAGCAATGCGGCTTGGGCGTCCAGCTTGACGAGCAGCGCCCGTGCGTATTGAAGGTCGTCGGTGTGCCCGGCCTTTTCCAGGGCGAAGGCCGCCTCGGATAGAGCATCGCCGCAGATGCTTGACGCCGCTCCCTTGAGTGCGTGCGCCACCCGCGCGGCGTTTGCGGTGTCACCCGTGCTGAGGTGTTCTCTCAGGGCGGCGAGCAGGGTCGGCAGGTCGTGCAGGAAAGTGGCGAGCACCGAACGTACGAGGTTGTCGTCGTTCATGAGGCGGGCGCCCATTTCGGGGGCGTTGAACACGGGAAGCTTGGAGTGCGCTTGCTGGTCCATGGCAGCACTCATGGATGTTTTCGAGATGCAGGGTCGGGAGGAGACGGGGGCTGGAGGCAGCCATTTCGACAGCGCTTCGGCCACGGTCCGCGGAGACACAGGCTTGGAAATGTAGCCGTTCATGCCGGCCGCGAGGCAGACTTCCTGGTCCCCTTTCATCGCGTTGGCGGTCATGGCGATAATGGGAATCCTGGGGTTGAGCATAGTAGATTGAGGTTCGCGGATTCTGCGGGAGGCCTCCAGGCCATCCATCACGGGCATGTTCACGTCCATCAAGACGAGGTCGTAGGGGAGGGTCTCCAGCGCCCTGAGGGCTTCCTCGCCATTGGCGACGGCATCCGCGTGCAGCCCTAGCTTTTTCAGGATGCCGCAGGCTACCTGTTGGTTGGTGAGGTTGTCTTCCGCCAGCAGAATGCGCGCCCCTTTGGGGAGCGTCGGGAGCGAATCCCGTGAAGCCGAGTGTGGGTCCATGGCCTGAGGATGGGAACCTGCCCGAAGAGCCTCGGCAAGCACTGTGAAGAAGCCCTGCTGGCGTACCGGCTTCGTCACGCTCATGGCAGGTCCCGGTTCTTCCAGCCCCAAGGCAGTCATCAGTACAACCCGAGTGCCGGCGAGTGCCGGATCGGACTGAATGGCGCGAATCAGAGCGCGGCCATCCATGCCGGGCATCTGCCCGTCGATGAGCGCGAGGCGAAACGGATCTCGTTGCGAGGCGGCAGCGTAGAGCGCCCGAAGCGCCGAGGTGCCGTCATGGGAAACGGCCGAACGCAGGCCGCGAGCAGAGGCTCGTGCTGCGAGAACTTCCCTGCAGGTGGCGTTGTCATCGACGAACAGCACGCGCACGTTGCGGAGGGCTTCGAACTGGGACAGAGGCAAGTGCGCGCTGTTCGCTTGCCGCTCGAGCCGCACGGTGAACCAGAACTCGGAGCCCTGGCCGTCGAGGCTTTCCACGCCTACCTGTCCCCCCATGAGTCCGGCCAACTGCCTGCAGATGGCGAGGCCAAGGCCGGTGCCGCCGAACTTGCGCGTGGTGGAGGCGTCCACCTGGCTGAACTTGTCGAAGAGCAGGCCGAGCTTTTCCGCCGGGATGCCGATGCCCGTGTCGCGAACCGAGAAGCGAAGGGTGCAGGCAGTGTCGTTGCTGTCTGCCAGGGATGCGCGAACGACCACCTCGCCGGTCCGGGTGAACTTGATGGCGTTGCCGACAAGGTTGCTGAGGATCTGGCGCACGCGGCTTGGATCGCCACGTAGGGAGGTGGGCACGGCGGGGTCGACGTCGAACACCAGCTCGAGTCCTTTGGCTTGAGCGTGAGGCGCCATGGCGTCGGCAAACTCGTCCAGGGTGCGCAGGAGATCGAAATCGAGCGTTTCGAGATCGAGCTTGCCGGCCTCAATTTTGGAGAAGTCGAGAATGTCATTGATGAGAGAGAGCAGCGATTCGGCGCTTGCCCGAATGGACTCGGCGTAGTGAAGCTGGTTTTGGCTTAGTTCCGTGTCGAGCAGTAGGCCGGTCATGCCGATGACGCCGTTCATGGGCGTTCGGATTTCGTGGCTCATGGTTGCCAGGAAGTCGCTCTTGACCCGAGCTGCCACCAGGGCTTTGTCCTTGGCCGCCAGCAGTTCGTCTTCTGCCAGCTTACGTTCGGTGATGTTGAAGTGCATCACGACTGCACCCCTGAGGCTGTCCCACGGGATAGAGGTGACGTGTCCGAGGAACCAGCGCTTTTCGTGCGGCGAGTGGCAGGAATACTCCAGGGTGAAGTCCTCCTGCCCAGCAAGAACCTTGCGGATGCCTTCAGCGAACGAGCCTGCCTTGTTGTAGTTCGGCCCGGGCGCCGCCGAAGAGCAGATTTGAAGGTAATTGATCCCCTCGGAGACCTTGCTCGGGTCGGCGCCGTTCTGCTGGGCGAACTGGCGCCAGGTCTTGTTGACAAGCAGAATAACGCCCTGGCTGTCCAGCAGAGCAACCTGCGCCGACAAGCCATCCAAGGTAGACTGCAGGAGCTGCCTGGACTGGCGGAACGCCTTTTCCGCTTGCTTTCGCGCGGTCACGTCGCGGGTGACGCTGACGATGTGGGGCTCGCCTTGCCGGTCCACGACCCTGGCGGAGATGAGCCCCACTATGAGCGTTCCATCCTTGTGGCGAAAGGTGTTCTCAACGTTGTTGATGGCACCTCTCTGCTGGAGTGCCTGGGTGATTTCGCTGCGCTTTTCAGGGCTCTCCCAGACGCCGACATCGACGGTGGTCTTTCCCACCACGTCGTTTCGGCTCAATCCTGTGAGTGTTTCGAATCCATGATTGACATCGATAATGCTGCCGTCGGCGACCCGGGTGACCAGCACCGCATCGGGCGTGGTGTTGAGCATGAACTCCAGGTTGTTTTTGGCTTCGGTTTGTTCGGCGAGCAACCGCTGGTTGACGAGGATGATGAGGCCAAAGGTCCAGAGGGTGGTCGTTGCGAGTGCCGTGAGAAGTGTCGCGGTTTGCAAGGAAGATGGCTCGAATACGCCGTCCAGTGGACCGGTTGCGGTGACGGCCAGGGTGCGCGCAGCGAGGAGCAGTCCGCTGCCGAAGAAGGCGACGGAAGCGAGGTGAGACGACGCGGAGGCTGAACGGTCCCGATGCACGAACAGGTCACGGGCGATGACCAGCAAGAAGGCGGCCGCGGCGCCAGACCGCCCTACGTTGCGCGCAGTCGGGCTGTTGTAGAAGTGAAAGACGCAGAATCCGAAAACGGGGAGGGCAGTGCAGGCGGCGATAAGCCAACGGGTTGGTACGGGCCGGCCGTAAAAGCGCTGCACGCCGGCGTAAATCAAGGCCATACTGGCGAGGAAGGTAATCGTGGTTCCGATGGTGGCAAGCGGTCCCCATGCGGGATCGCTACGCAAGGGAATGAGCAAGTAGCACAGTGCGAAGGCGGTGCTTCCCAGGACCCAAAGGCCGGGGCCGGGACGATTTTTGTTCGCCGCGTACTGCGCGTACATCGCGACGACCTGCAACGCGCTGGTCAAGCTAAGGCAAAGCGTCAAGGTGCGAAGGTCGAGGTTCATTGTGCGAGAGGTACGGGCGTCGTGGCGGCGGTCATTCTACGAATGCTCAATCGAGGGGCGTATAGCCGTTTCCGTTCCAGTTGTCGAGGCTGCGAGTCATGGGATAAACATCGCAGCAAAGGCAATCCCGCGGCATACAACTGTGGGGGCTCGCATCGGAGCTCGGGCCTACTTGCCGTGTCCAGGCCCGAGGATTCGCCCCAACGCCGTCTCAGCATCGAACCCCTCCACATGGGGCGGATGGTGGCATCCGAGGCATCGCGTCGGTTTCGGCTTTCCCACGAGCAAACTTGGATCGAGCGGCGTCTTGACGTGGAGCGAGCCGGGCCCGTGGCACGTTTCGCACTGCACGCCCTCGAGACGCTCGACGTGTCCAACTGTGCTTCCGCCAGGTTCATCGTAGCCGGTGACATGGCAACCGACGCAGTCGAGATTGTGTCCTTTGAAGGCCGATTGGAGCGTTTCGAAGGCGCGTGCGTGTTGGGTGGTTTTCCATACTTTCCAGGACCCCACATGGCATGCCTTGCATTCCTCGACACCGACATAACGCGCGGCTCCAGGAGCGGAGGGGCGTGGAAGACGATCGCGAAAGCGCTCGCGGTTTCTGTCGTCGATGCGCTTGTACAAGGAGAGCAACTCGGCCCTGACCTCGGGGTCCTTTCCCATGCGCTCGTGCACGTCGACCAGGGAGACGCGAGAGAAGCTTCCTTGCACAGGAGGCGTTCCATCGGCGGCAAACCGAAAGGAGCCTTCGCGAACCCACAGGTCAAGGACCGCGACCTGCTGCAGGTGGTTGCCTGTTTCGATCACCAGCACGTCCCCAAGCCGCTCGATAGGAGGAGCCAGGGTATTGGCTTCCCCAACGGAAGCTTCGGAGCCCACGACGATAGCCGTCAAATCGGGCAGGTCGTCAGCGATCCGTTTCGCTTCGCCTCGTCCCACGGACCCCAACACGACGAGCACCTGGGCCCCTTCTGTCCGCGCTGCTGCCACTGCTGTTTTGGCTGCCTCGCGCGGTTGCGGGGAGGGACCCACACCGACGAAGCCAACCTTGACCCCTGCCATGTCCCGGACGATCCAGCGCAAAAAGCCAGCGTTATCGGCTGAAAGGGGGGTCCCAGCAGACGCTGTCACGAGACGGGCAAGTTCATCTGGGCCTGCAGCGAGGTCACTTGGGGAAGGGGCGAAGGCTAGGAGCCCCATTGTCTTCAGGGCTCTGGCCAGGGCAAACGCTTTTTCTCGATCTTGGTCGGCACGGTCCGTCTTGAGCGACGGTTCCCCGAAGAACGTGGGACCTGCCAAGGCGAGAGCGTTTGCCCGCACGGTTTCTTTTTTCAGCCAGGCGGCAAGGTGATCGAGCCCGCCAAGTTGCTCTTGGGTACATCCGCACGGTTCGAGGGCTCCTGCGAGGTCAGAAACGAAGACAAGGCGGAGCGTGGGAGCTCCCGGTTCGACGACCTTTGGGGTTTCTGGTCGTTTCGAAGGGCTGCAAGCGTCACAGCCAAAGAGTCCAACGGACGCCACGAGAGCTACCCACCACCTCATAATAGTCGGTGTCGCACGGCAGGAGCGCTGCACACAAGGTACGGATGTGACGATGCCCTCGTGACGACCGTGCTAAACGACATCCAACTTGAAAACCGCAGGTCCGAGCCATCGCCCGCCGCTTCCCGGGCTGTTTTGGTGACGCCCCTCCCGGGTGCAGGTCCCGAAATGCTCGAGAAAATCGAGGAGAGACGCAGCAAGCACATGCCCCTGAAAACCGATGACTTCGCACCGATCGCCCCTCCGCTCCGTGACGCGCTGCGAGCCCGAGGCTTCGTCTCCCTCACCACCGTGCAGACGGCCGTCCTGGCCGAGTCCCCCAACGGCAGCGACCTGCGCATTTCGTCGCAAACAGGCTCGGGAAAAACCGTCGCCATCGGCATGGCGCTCTACTCCTTGGCCACCACCGATCTGGAGAGCTCGGCGCCGCGCATCCTCATTCTCGCTCCCACCCGGGAGCTAGCGACGCAGGTTCGTAACGAGCTCGCCTGGCTCTACGAACGAACCGGGATCCGCCTCGTGACCCTCACCGGCGGCGCGAGCTACGGAGGCGAATTGCGCTCGCTCCGCCGCGGCGTCGACCTCATCGTGGCTACCCCAGGAAGGCTCCGGGATCACCTGGAACGCGGCTCCTTCGACCCTCGCTCCATCGGTGCCGTTGTCCTCGACGAGGCCGACCAGATGCTCGACCTCGGGTTTCGCGATGACTTGGACGCCATCCTCGAAAAGCTCCCGGTCAACCGCACCACCCACATGATGTCCGCCACGTTCCCACCGGCAGTCCAGGAACTCGCCCGGCGTTTCCAGCGAAACCCCGTCGTCGTCGAGGGGACCCGGCTCGGCGAGGCCAACGTGGACATCCATCACGTCGCCCACCTCGTGGTCCCCGCGCAGCGCGACGACGTCCTGATCAACCTGCTGCTGCTCGCCCCCGAGGAGCCCACGTTGGTCTTCGTTCGGACCCGCGTGGACGCCACCGACTTAGGCGCGAACCTCGCTAAGCTCGGGTTTTCCGCCGGTTCCCTCACCGGAGACATGGAGCAGC
This sequence comes from uncultured delta proteobacterium, assembly GCA_903894755.1. GTDB lineage: Bacteria > Myxococcota_A > Polyangia > Polyangiales > Polyangiaceae > CAITRH01. Next base: position 1,654 of record CAITRH010000020.1, on the reverse strand, counting down.
GCGAACGCAACCGGACCCTCGACGCCTTTCGCGACGGTGTCCTACGGATCCTGGTGGCCACGGACGTTGCAGCGCGCGGCATCGACGTGGTCAGCGTCTCGAGGGTTGTCCACGCCGATCCGCCGTCCGATGCGGACGTGTACACGCACCGGAGCGGGCGCACGGGGCGGGGCGGTCGCAAGGGGACCAGCTTTCTTTTGGTCCCGTCGCCAATGCGCGAGTTTGCGCGACGGCTTTTGCGGACGGCGCGCGTCGAGGCGGTCTGGGCCCCTGCTCCCAGCGAGCAGGACGCCACGAAGGCGGTTCAGGAGCGAATTATTCGGGAGCTCGGCGCTCCTGCGGAGGAAGCGGGCGATCAGGCGCTGGAGGCGCTTGCCGACCAGCTGCTGGCGACGGTCCCTCCGGCCTTGCTCGTGACGCGGCTGCTTGCCCGCTCGAATTTGGGGGGACCTTGCGCTCCACGTGCGGTGGCGGCGCTCGAAGAGCGCGAGCCTCCGCCGCGGCCTCGTCCGGCTTCTCCGCGGCGCCAGGAACAGCACGCCTTCACGCCGTTTCGCATCCATTTCGGGGCACGGCACGGGGCCGATCCCAGGAGGCTCCTCGCCATGGTGTGCCGCCGCGGCGGCGTCGCAAGCAAGGACATCGGCGCCATCGATGTCGGCCCCGACGAGTCCCGCTTCGAGGTCGCAGCCGCGGTGGCCCATCGATTTGGGCAAGCGGTCCGCGTGCCGGACGACCGCGACCCTGGCATTTGGATCGGACCGCTTTTTTCTCCCGCACCTTGGTCCGAAGCGGCCGCAAAAGGGACTTCCAAGAAGACGGCTCGGCACGAGAAGCCGCGCTTCGTCAAGAAGGGGAAGGCCCACTGACCGTTTTCGCGAGAAACGGTCGAAGTTGCGCGCGAGGGTATGCAAAAACGGTCAGCAACGGTCCCGGTCTTGACGAGATTTGGGGAAACGGTCAGCAACGGCCCGAGCTTGACCAGATTTGGCGGAAACGGTCAGCAACGGCCCCGAGCTTGACCAGATTTGGCGGAAACGGTCAGCAACGGCCCCGAGCTTGACCAGATTTGGCAGAAACGGTCAGCAACGGCCCCGAGCTTCTGACCTCCTGATACGGTCCAGCGAGATTTTGACGGTCCCCCTTGCCAGCTTTCGTGCCACGTTTGCTGTCGTGCCACGTCCGGTTACCCGCGCAAAACGCCGAAGATTTGGGGGTCACGGGGCCGTTAACGTCAGCGATTGATTTCGTAGGGACGGCGCAAAAAGCCGCGAAATTCACGGTCGTCGGGCGGCGGGCTTCGACGACGTTCATCGCTTCGCGAGTCAATTTGACACCTTTTTCGTACACCCGCGTTACTAACTCTACAGTGGGATGCTGTTGGTGCCACGTCATCCCCTTCGCCATTTCAACAACGGCTTTCACCGTGTCCAGTACACTCCCCCTCCGGTAGTTCTCGAGGGCACCAAAGCAGCGTTCGACGGGATTGTACTTGCTATGATATGGCGGATAGTACAGCAACGCGAGATTGAGCTGACACTTGTCTGCGAAGCCTACCAGGCGATGCATGTACTGCGTGCGGCGACTCTGGTTCTCTGGGCCGTTGTCCTGGTCGATGGCCAGAGTACCTACGCCTGGACAGCGCGGCTTGTAG
>CAITRH010000019.1 GCA_903894755.1 uncultured delta proteobacterium | reverse complement strand
TTGGGGGTGAGGTCTGCGCGAAATTGGGCGCGGGAAGCGGTTTTCAAGATGGGTTCCGTTTAGTTCCTATACAACTCGAGGTAGGCCTCGGTCATTCGCTCGATCGAAAAGCGCTTCTGCGCCAACCCCACCGCAGCCCCGCCAAGACGAACCCGCCTCTCCGGATCGTCGCGCATCTGCCGATAAGCCTGCGTAAGCCCGCTTTCATCCCCAGACCCAACCACCACTCCAACCTCGCTAGGGACAATGCTCGCAAGCGCCCCAACCCGTGTCACCACCACCGGAAGGCCGCACGCCATCGCCTCGGCAACTACCAAAGGAAGGCCCTCGGTGACCGACGACAACGTGAAGACATCCATCGCCGCGAGCTGCTCGGCCACGTCCCGCCTTACCCCCGTGAGCGTCACGAACGGCGCAAGCTCCTTGGGGATCGCGCCCTCGATCGCGCCTCGTTCGGGCCCCTCCCCGACGATCACGAGGCGCACATCGCTCGACAAGAGCGGGATCATGGCGCGAACGAGAAGCGGGTAGTTCTTCTCCCACACCAGCCGTCCCACGGTCCCCACCACGAACGCGTGCTCGGGGATTCCATGCGCCTCACGGACACGCCTGCGAGCGTCCGCGTCGGGATGGAACCGCTCGAGCGGGATCCCGTTGGGGATCACACGAAGCAGACGTTCCGGCACGCGTTCCATCGACCGGGCCACGTCGGCGGTCTCTTGCGACACCGCCACGAAGGCAGAAAGCGTCTGCACCGTAAGACGTGCGAATGCGCCCGCTTTGGTGCTGTAAACGCCAGCGCCGTGTTTGGTGTGGATCACGCGCCTCACACCGAGCGCCCTCGCCGTGGGGGCGGCGTAAAAAAGCGGCGCCTGGTTGTGCGTGTGGACCACATCGGGGCGAAGTGCTCGAAACGCCTTCCCCAGCTCGAGAAACACACGAGGGCTAACCCGCGCCGTGCGCTCTACGTCGAGGACCGCAATGGAGTCGAACTCGCTCCTCAAGTCGCCGCCAGGCGTGAGCGAAACGACCGTGACCTCGTGGCCACGTCGGCCGAGCGCCCGAGAGAGATTGAGAATGAGCCGTTCCTGCCCGCCGATTCCGAGACTCAAGACCACGTGGACAATGCGCATGCTCGCGAGGTTAACGCATGTCGGGCGCCGAACGAAGCGGCGCCTACGGCCCCTTGTTGACCCGTACGGCTTCGGCCGTCTGCATCAATTCGGCCGCTAGAAGCACATGGAGATCATCGAGGGACACCACCCCGCGAAGGTTGCCCTCATGGTCCACGATGGGGAGACGTCGCACCCCCTTTTGCCGCATCAGAAAGGCCGCCTCCTCGATGGCCTGATCGGTCCGGATCGTTGCGACCTCGCCCGTCATGGTGGTTTCGACCGTCACGGCGGACGGGTCCCGTCCATTGGCCACGACGCGGCATACGATGTCCCGGTCGGTCAGCATTCCGATGGGGCGGTCTTGTTCGATGACAATCAGCGCGCCGACGTGCCGCTCCCGCATTTTGTCGGCAGCTTCCCGGACCGTTTGTGCGGCCAAGGCTGTGGCGACGGGCTTTCTACAGAATCGTTCGAGTGACATGGCTTGCCTCCGGGGCGTTCTTGGCAACGTGCGTGCCCTCGAGAACCGGGCCACCTAAACCACGCCCATCTCGAAACCCGCCCTTCCCGCCATACTCCGTTTTGGCCTGCGGTGCCTGCTCACGTATTTCAAATACGCTGCGCCGGCTCCTCGGCCAAAGCCTCGTCTGGCAGAAACGGCGGGTCTCGATCTGGACGTGGTTTATGCCCTCCGCATCGCCCCGCGCTAGCCTCGCACCGTGCCGCCCCGTTCACAACCCTCCGGAGTGACCTTGTTCGAGGCTGCAACCCGACGCGACGGAGGCGCGCCCCTCGCCGACCGGCTGCGTCCCCAAAGCCTCGACGACTTCGTAGGGCAGTCCAAGCTTCTGGCTCCGGGCACGCCGCTTCGACGGGCTCTTCTGGAGGACCGGGTCCGATCGATGATCTTCTGGGGCCCTCCTGGCGTGGGAAAGACGACCCTTGGAAGGCTCCTCGCGCTGCGCACACGCGCTTGTTTCGTACCGTTCAGCGCGGTCCTCGGAAGCGTCGCCGAGCTTCGCACCATCGTCACCGAGGCTCGCGAGCGCCTCTCGTATCGGGGACAAGGCACGCTCGTTTTCGTCGACGAGATCCACCGGTTCAACAAGGGGCAGCAGGACGCGTTCTTGCCCCACGTCGAAGCTGGCACCTTGGTCCTCGTGGGAGCGACGACGGAGAACCCTTCGTTTGCGGTCAACGCGGCGCTCTTGTCGCGCTGCACGGCGTTTCGCCTCGACCCACTCGAAGAGGCCGACCTGCTGGCAGTACTTCGTCGCGCGCTCCTGGTCGTCGAGGGGCTAGGGGGACGACAGCTCGAAGCAGACGACGATGTCCTTGGTGCCATCGCACGGGCGAGCGGTGGGGATGCGCGTCGGGCACTTGCGACGCTGGAGATGGCGACCGATGCGCTTGCCGACGGCGGAAGGCTTACGCGGGAGATCCTGGCGGCTGCGGAGGGGTCGAAGACGCTCCTTTACGACAAGACGGGCGAAGAGCACTACAACGTGGTCAGCGCGTTCATCAAGTCGATGCGGGGCTCGGACCCTGACGCGGCGGTGTACTGGATGATGCGCATGCTCGAAGCGGGAGACGACCCGCTGTTCGTGCTACGGCGCATGCTCATTTTTGCTAGCGAGGACATCGGCAACGCCGACTCACGCGCGCTCCTTGTCGTGACGGCAGCGGACCAGGCGTTTCGGCGGATGGGGATGCCTGAAGGGATGTATCCCTTGGCACATGCGGCGCTTTATTTGGCGTGCGCGCCCAAGTCGAATGCGGTGAAGAACGCGTGGCAGCGGGCCAAGGCGCTGGTGGACGAACACGGGGCGCTGGCGGTTCCGAAGAAGCTTCGCAACGCGGTCACGCGTCTGATGCGCGACGAGGGCTATGGGGCCGACTATCGGTATCCTCACGACGAAGACGAGGGATTTGCTGCGGGAGAGACGTACCTTCCCGATGCACTTGCGGGGAGGGCGCTTTACGAGCCGGTGGAGCGGGGAGAAGAGACGCGGATCAAGGCGCGTCTAGTGGCTCTTCGCAGGCGAGAGGGCGACGCGCGTTGATTGGCAGCCCCGAAGGGGCGAGTCAGGCCACATGACCGGGGAAACAAAAAGCGGACGCGCGGACGGGGCTCGATCCGACGGGTGATCCCTAGTGGGGCGCTTGGACGGGGACGGATCCGGGAAGCGATCGCAGGTCGGCCACTGTGCCAGACGGGAGATCCACTGCCGATCGGGCGTGCGCCAATGTGGCCGCAATGGGGTCGGGAACCGGATCGCACGATCTGGCAACTTGCTCACCAGGGATCCACTTCCACTGTGACGTGTGGCAGGCGCTCCGGCCCCAGATCCAGGACTGATGTGCCTCCCGTGCAAAGTGGACGGGGGGCGATCCGGAACCTGCGAGGCTCGAGCCACGGATTCCGTCAACGCGGCGGGGGCAGGATCGGGTCCTGAGCAAAGCGGCCGGGATGGGATCCGGAAGTCGAGAGGCCGCGGCCAGAGAAGCCGAAGGCGCCTTGGGAGTTATGGCCCGGTGAGGCCGCATGGCCGAGGGGCGATCCGGTGGGACCGAGGGGAAGCGCGATTTGGACGGCAAGGCTTCCGGGATCCATCCTGCTGTCAGCCAAAGAGGACGGGATGCGATCGGAAACCAACGTGGCATGTGGCAGATGCTCCGGGGACAGATCCGGTGGTCCAGGCACCGGCGGCAAGAAAGTCCGGGAACTGGACGGCAGCGCCGCGGGGGACGGCACCGGGGAGATCCCTGGCTCCATCCCTGGCGGTGAGAGTGGCATTCCGCGGGAGTCCCTTAGCGGCCGAGACGCCTACGGCTCTCGCTCTGTGTTGACACTAAACCAAACCTACTTTGAGAACCGCAGGTCCGATCTACTGGCTTTAAGACACGCCAGGACCCAAAAACCTTGGGTCGGTCGGTTCGAATGTGCCTACGGTGTTACGTGTCCGCCGTGGCCGCGGGGTCGAGGGCTCGAAAAGGGGCTGCCTCTGTTAAAGATAACGCAGTGCGAAGAACGCTGCTATGTCAAGCACCTAGTTTGAAGACAGGCCCTAAAAAGACTTTCTAAACCAAACCCATCTTGAAAACCGCAG
>CAITRH010000018.1 GCA_903894755.1 uncultured delta proteobacterium | reverse complement strand
GGCAGCCCCGAAGGGGCGAATCAAATCAGCCCAGGGTGGGGAACCCTGGGTCGCGGGTGGCGCGGGTCAAACCTGCGGTTTTCAAGATGGGTCGGTCGCCAGCCCGGACCGAACCGCTGCACCAACGCCCAAAGCTCCCCTTCGACTTCCGTGATCGTCTTCGCGTCTGCCATGGCGATCGACTATCGTGCCCATCGCCTTTCGTGGGCAAGCGATTTCTCCGGGACTTCGTCCGGCACACGCTTATCGCTTGACACGCAGGTTTCGTGAGCGCGATTCTACAGATGGCCTGAGGAGCCTGTACGATGATCCCTGGAGAAGCTCTCGCCAAACGCCCCCTTCACTTCATCTGGATCGTGGACCGCTCCGGTTCGATGAACAACGACGGCAAAATTCAGGCGTTGAACACCGCCATCGCGGAGGCACTGCCGCACGTTCGAGAGATCGCCAAAGATAACCCCAACGCCGAAATCCTCATGCGGGTCCTCTCCTTTTCGAGCGGCGCTCGCTGGGAGGTTTCCCAACCCACCCCCGTCGATGCCTTCGTCTGGAAACCCATCGTCGCCGACGGGCTCACCGACATGGGCAAGGCCTTTTCCATGGTCGCCGACCAGCTCCACGTCCCGCCCATGAGCGGACGCGCCCTCCCACCGGTGCTCGTCCTGCTGACCGACGGGGAGGCCTCCGACGACTGGCAGGGGGGGCTCCGTAAGCTTCTCGGCGAGCCCTGGGGAATCAAGGCCGTGCGCCTCGCCATCGCCATCGGACACGACTGCACTGTAGATGTCCTCAAGCAGTTTATCCGAAATGTGGAACGCCCGGTCATGCAGGCAAACAACCCGGAAGCCCTCACCAAGTTCATTCGCTTCGTCTCCACCGAAGTGATCAAATCGGCGTCTTCCCCAGCCAGCCAACCGATCGATCGCGCCATGTCGGGAAACGTACCGGTAGGGCCTCCACCCGCAGTGTCCGACGACGCTGTCTGGTAACGGCATGCTCCCCATGTTCTCCCACTGCGGTGTCTCGGTGCGCGGGGCGTCGCACGAACGAAAAGGGCAGGTCAATCAGGACTCCTTCGGAGTCGTGAGCCGCGACGACATCGTGATCGCAGCGGTGTCGGACGGTCACGGTTCTCGCAGCGCGTTTCGGAGCCAACGCGGCTCACAGCTCGCCACGGGCCCCTTGCTCGAACAGTTTCTGAACGCCATCGCAGACCTGCGGATGGATGTAAAAGAGCGGCTAGCCTCTTTGTCCACCATTCGCCATGCACTGGAACTGTCCCTCCCGCAGCTCCTCACCCGCACCTGGGGCAGTCTGGTGCACGAGGATCTGCAGCGGGACCCACTCCGAGATGACGAGCTTCGTGCGCTTCGGGAAAGCTCCGGGGACGCTGCCGCGAAGGCCTTGGAAGCCCATCCCCGCACCGCCTACGGCGCTACGCTCCTCGTCTCCGTCGCCTGCGACGATTTCTATGCGCATCTGCAGCTTGGGGACGGTGACATCTTGGAGGTGACCGATCATGGAGAGGTTCACTGTCCCATGCCAGCAGATGTGCGCCTCATCGCCAATGAGACAACGTCGCTGAGCCTCGACAAGGCGTGGCGGGATTTCCGTGTCGTTTTCCAACCGCTCCAAGGGGCTCCGCCAGCGGCCATCTTGCTTGGCACCGACGGCCTGTCCAACTCGTTCCGTGCGGAAGCCGATTTTCACCGTGCGGCGGGGCGCTTTCTCGATGGGCTCCGCACCCTGGGAATCAAGGGATTCCAGCCGCAGCTCGAAGAAAACCTGAGGCGCGTCACGCAGCTCGGAAGCGGCGACGACGTCACCGCAGTGATCCTGGTGCGCGCCGACCTGCTCCCCAACGACCCTGTGACCGACGAGGGTTCTCCACCGCGCGCCATGATCGGACCTTCCGTTCTAGTCCCTGGAGCCGCTTCGGGACCTCCGCCGCCTCTGTCCTCGGTGTCCTCGAGCTCTCCTTTCGCGTCCAACGAAGCCGCAAGGGTCCCGGTCCGGGGCCGTATGCGAGGGCCATTGTCACATCGTACCTTGTGTGCACCCCTGTTGTCGGCTGGGGGGCAATGGGGTGGAGCGGCCGCGCTCCCCCACATGTGACTAAGGCCGTATGCGAGGAGTTCCATGAATCAGCTGCTCAAGATTGGCGATACAGTCCGTGCCCACCTCCAAGCTATCCCCTGCGTTGTCGACGCGTTCCTTGGGGCAGGTGGTCAGGGAGAGGTCTATCGGGCTCGGCTCGGAGGAAATACAGTCGCGCTCAAGTGGTATTTCAAAGAACAAGCCACGTCCACGCAGCGGCGTGTTCTCGACGACTTAGTCCGCCGCGGAGCTCCCGCGCCGCAGTTTCTCTGGCCGACGGACCTCGCGACCTCCGAAGGCGTTCCTGGGTTCGGATACGTCATGCCTCTGCGAGGCCAACGGTTCCGGGGCCTCATGGATCTAGTGGCACGCCGGGTCCAGCCGACCTTCCACACGCTCATCACCGCAGCCATTCAGCTCGCGGCCAGCTACAAGGAGCTGCACTCAAAGGGCCTTTGCTATCGAGACATCTCCTTTGGCAACGTCTTCTTCGACCCCGCAACGGGGGATATCCTCATTTGCGACAACGACAACGTGGACGTGGATGGCAGCACGTCGGGCGGTGTCCTGGGAACTCCAGATTTCATGGCACCAGAGTTGGTGCGAGGCGAAGGGAGACCCAGCCGCGTGACCGACTGCCATTCGCTTGCCGTTCTGTTTTTCTACATGTTCATCAACCACCACCCCCTGTACGGGCGTCGGCTCCTTTCCATTCGCTGCCTCGACCTCCCCGCTCGGACCAAGCTATGCGGTACGGAGCCGCTGTTCATCTTCGACCCGCAAGACAGGAGCAACGAGGCGGTCCCGTTGGAAGAAGACCCGGAGCGGATTGGAGACGCGGGGGCCAACGCAGTCAAGATTTGGCCACTGTTCCCATCGTTCTTTCAGGATCTCTTTCTCGAGGCCTTCACTGCAGGGCTCCGGGAACCAAACCGCAGGCTCGGAGAGACCATCTGGCAGAAGACCCTGGTGCGCTTGCGCGACGCCATCGTGCGCTGCGGCTGCGGAGCGGAAAACTTCTTCGACAAGGAGGGGGCGACGCGAGCGACCTCGACGTGCTGGCACTGCAAGCAGGCGCTCCATCATCCCCTTTGCCTCTCCTTTGGCAAGAGCATCGTCGTGTTGAACGACAGTACGAGCTTGTACCCGCACCACGTCGATCCGCAACGAGACTTCGACTTCTCGGCGCCCGTCGCAACGGTGGCGCGACACCCGACCAATCCGCAGCTGTGGGGACTCAAGAACACGAGCGCAGCGCCATGGTCCATCACCATGGCAGACGGAACAGCGCGGACCGTGGAACCAGGTCGCAGCGTCTCCTTGGCTCTCGGCACGCGCATTCAGTTTGGGAACGCAGAAGGCGAGATCGTTCAGTGAGCAGCCCTCGCACCAGCCTGCGTCAGGTGGCGCAAACGCTGCTCTTGGAGTTCCGCACGGCGATCACGGAGCGGCGGAAACGGTCGGCCCCAACGCTCCCCGATCCAGTCCTTCAGGCTACAGGGCCTGGCACTCCCACGCCGACCGGTGGCAGACCGCCGCCAGTGCCCATGGGACCCGTCACTGCGCCGGTGTCGCCGCTCGGACTCGGGCGAACGCTTACGTTTGCATCGGGGCGCGGAATGGTGACTTTGACGGACTTTGTGGGCTCCAGCGGTGATTCGGACATGTACCGGAGCACTGTGGGGGTGCAGCCCGTGATCGTCGTGTGGCTACGGACACGTGATACGGGCGCGCAGCAAAGGCTTGCGTCGGCGTTGCGTCGGAAGGCTCCAACGGCTTCCTTCCTTTGGCCGACAGAAATCGTGAGCGCCCCGGATGTCCCCGGTTTTGGCGCAGTCATTCCCATGGACGTGGGCGGTGGCTTCGTTCCTCTGGGATCATGGCTTGCAACCCGTCCGCCGCTGCGACGTGCGGCCACCGTTGCCTTTCACCTTGCGTCCGATTTCCTGTCGTTGCATACGAGCGGGTTCCTTTTTGGACATCCGCGGTTGCATGATTTCCTTGTCCACCCGGACTCGGCGGAACTGCGTATTGCGGGGTGCGAGCGCATGGTGGGCGTGTCCGAGGGGCCGTGGCGTGATTCGGGCACCGGGGAGCTGCTGGCGCCGGAGCTTCTCGCGGGCTCCGCACCGCCGGGGACGCAAGGGGATCTGCACTCCCTTGCCGTGCTCATGTTCCTCCTGTTGGCGGGGCACCATCCGTTCCTTGGCAAACGCGCCCTCGGATACTCCACGTTGGACACGGGCGCAGTGGAGGCACTTTGCCGCGCGGCGGTCTTCCTCTTGCACCCGAGCGATCGCAGCAACGAGGCCGTGCCACTGACGGCGGATCCAACAGGACGGGCTGGGGGCCATGCGCTTGCGCGCTGGAACGTGTTGCCGGGACCGCTGCAGCACGCGCTTCTCACGACCCTTGTCGACGGCGTGCGCAATCCTTCCGTGAGAACACCGGCCAGCGTGTTTCGCCTCCAGCTCGCACGGCTCTTGGATGCCATCTTCCAGTGCCCAAAGTGTGGAGCGGACAGGATTTACGACCTACAGGGAACGAGGCAAGCGGGCGGAGCTCCCGTGTGCCCGTCGTGTGGCCAGACCACTGCGCTGCCCGCGAGGATTCGCGTCCGCAAGAACGTGGTGGTGCTTCCGGCGGGAGCGCAGCTGTTTTCCCATCACCTCGATCCGGCGCAGGTGTGTACACTGATGTCGCCCATAGCAGAAGTGTGTCCGCACCCGAGCCGACCTGGAGTTCTAGGGCTGCGCAACTTGACACCCGACAAGTGGGTTGTGGCGCGCCCCGACGGCTCGCTGCGAGACGTCGACCCCGGACGTTCGGTGCTGCTCGAATCGGGCACCACCATTCAGTTTGGACGGGCCGACGGAGAAGTTCGTATGGCATGACGCCTCGGTGTTCGAGGCGGGAGGGATTGCAATGGTCACGAATACGGTCGATGTGCAAGGACTGACGGCGATGGTGGACGACTTGCTCCACAGAATAGCGGGAGCGGAAACGGCAGCGCATTCGGAACGGGAGTCGGCGCTTGCCGCGATCCGCCAGTGTGCGGACGAGCAGCTCCATGCGCTGCAGCAGGCGCAGTCCGCAATGGAGCAGGCGGTGTCTCACGCCGAGGAAGCAAGGGCCGCAGCCGTGCAGAGCGTGGAGCACGCTCGAGACGACGCGTTGACGACGGTCGATCAGCACCGGGCGCATGCCATAAGTGAACTGGACGCTGCCCGGGATTCGGCAACGCACACGCTCGACGCTCACGCGCACGACGTGCAAAACACCCTTCACGCGGAGGCAACGCGCGTCGAACACGAAGCGCAGCAAGCGGTCGCGCACCACCGGGATCAGGCTACGCAGGACTTGGGGAACCTGCGTCATGAAACGGAAACAGCACTCCAGCAGGCCCAGCAGACCGTCCAGCACCACGTGGAGGAAGTGGCCAACCAAAAGACGCAGGATCTCCAACATGCAGTCCAGCAGGCCACCACCGACATCGACCACGAGGCCGACAAGGGGCGTCAGGCTTTGGAGCATGCGGCGGATGGCGCTCAGCACGCGGTCGAACAGGTCCGCGACGACATGCTCCGTACTGTGGAGGACCGCGCGCATGCCTTGGATGCCGATCTTACACAAGCCGTAGCCCACCACCGGCAGGAGCTCCTCGACGTGCTCCGACAGGCGAAAGAAGACGCTCTGCACTCGTTCGAAGGGGCCCGTCAGGAGGCATTGCATCAACTCGAAGCCACCGAGCACGAAGCGGAGGGACGCCTCACCCAGGGGCTGCAGACCTGGCTTCACGAGCTTCAGGGAGATGGACAACGGCTGGAGCACGAGCTCGGACAGCGAGGAAGCGACCTGCTTCAGCAGCTCGAACACCTAGCGACGTCCCAGGTGGACCGGCTGCACGGCGAGGCCACCCATTGGTTCCAGGAGCTCGGGTCCAAGCACGATAGCCTACTTCAAAATATTACCGACGCGTTCACCGGACACAGCCAGGACTTGGAACACAAAGGAGGAGGCCTGCTGGATACGCTCCTCGGCGTGGCTGGCAAAGTCCTTGGAGCCGTTACAGGCCTGGGGTTCATTCCAGTGGGAGTCGATCTATTGCGCGGCCTCGCTCACGGAGGAGATCGCTGACCTATGAGCTCCAACGCTGTCCTTGCCCCCGATGTCCTCAGCACTGTGGAAGAAGGAGCCCATCGCACCACGGCGCTGCTTGAAGGGACGGCGCACGAGATCGCCGACGCGGCCCGCGCGGCCCATGACGCTCTCGTGGCCGCCGCAGTCGAGCCCCTCCATCGCCTTGCCGACTCCGCCCACGCCCTTGCACAAGCCGAGACCCAACTCGCCCACGAAGCCGACGAGGCACGAACTAGGATCCTCGAGCACGTCCAATCGGACGCTGTGGACGCAGCTGGACATACTGCTCGCTCTGCACTCGAGGGACATATCCCCGTTGCAAAGCAACTTATCGCGCCCGCGGAACATGCAGCAGAGGAAGTGAAGGAGCACCTCCGTGCCGCCGAGGGAGAGCTCGTACAGAACCTGCAATCGCTCCTGGTCCACGAGGTCCAAGCCACGCAGCACGTTGTGTCTGGCATGGCTCATGAAGTGGAGTCCTCCGCGCACACGTTGGAAGCAGCACTTCTTCAAGCGGCCGAGGGAGGTCTCGGAAGTGTCGAAGAGCACCACAAGGCGCGCGCCGGCGAAGTCGTGGCTGCGGGTGAAGAAGCCGTACGTCGAATTCACGAGTACGAGCGTCAGGGCTGCGACGCCCTTCATCGCGCGGGCGAAGCACGAGCCGAAGCGCTCGATGCGGCGGCCCGCCGACTGCGTGCGGAGCTTGAGGACGCACTGCACGGGGAGCTTCAGAACGTGTTTGCCGAGCTGTCGTCGTCAAGTCGTTCCACGCTCGATACGGTGCTTGACCGGCGCGACACGGGGGTTCGCCTTCTGCATCGACGGCTCACGGACGGTGAGACGCAGCTTCAGGAGCTTGGCACGCATGCACGCGACGCCGTGGTTCAAATGGGGATGAACGCGTTGAACGACGCAGCGCGCTCAGGAGAGTTGCATCTTGGCGCCCTCGGAGATCAAGGGGAACAGCTTGTCAAGGAGGTCGTCGGTATAGGAGAGCGGTTTGTGAGCGATCTGGTGGGAACGGGGCAAAGCCTGATCGGATCGCTGCTGCACGGCGTGACGTCCATCCTTGGAAACCTGGTAGGGCAGGTCACTGGGCTGGTGGGCGAAATCGAGCATACCGCAGATAGCAAGCTCCACGAGTTGCGTGGTGCCTTTGACCAGCACACACGCGAGCTGGAGCAAGCGGCCCAGCAAGCCGCGTCGGACCACCATTCATGATGCCTGCTGGCCGGCGCGGACCTCCGGAGCCGATGGCTGCACTGGCCGGATTTCGCGCGGCGATCCGCAATGTCACGTTTGGTTCTCCCGCACTGCAGTCTCGGGCATCCCAGCTGGGGAGCGCTCCCCTGCCGACCGATGCGCAGTCGAAGGTGGCGTTGTATCGGGACGCCGCAGTGCTAGCACGGGACATTCTCCAGGATGTGGCAACGACGGCTGCTTCGACTCCCAAGCGTAGTGCACCGAAGGCCCCGCAGGCACTTCGCCGAGCCGAGCAGGTTGTAAGGCGACTGCGAGACGACTGGCCCGACGCTTTGACTACGCAGCGCGAGGACCTTGCAGAAGTGCTGCCCGAGGCGGTCAAGCAAATCGATGTGAAAGGGACAGAGGACTCCAAGAGTGGGCATGTGAAGTACGAGCTCGACGAGCTCGGGTTAGGGCATTTCGAGGAGCTCCTGGAGCGGATGGCGGAGGAGTGGCGGTCCGAGGTCGAAGTCGCGCTGCGTGAAGAGCTTGAGGAAGCCTTGGAGGACCCACGGGCTACCTTGGAGCAGGAGGGGATTTCGCTGGAACTGCCAGACGTACGGGTGGCGTTGGCCTCGCTACGTTCTCTGGCGGTGCTGGACTATGAGGCCGCCGCGCGGGGGATGGGGCATGCGGGTGCAATGCCTGGACAGGTTGGGATGGTGCTTCTACCAGCGGCCATGTTGCTGGGGCCGATTGGGATGGTTGCGGGGGCGGTGGCTCGACTGGGTCTAGGAGTGGCGGGGCTGTTTTTAGCGCGGTCCAAGCATAAGCAGGAGATGGCCGCGCAGGAAGTCAAAGCCAAGCAGGAGCTCGCGAAGCAGCTCGTGGGCGTTGCAACGTTGCGTCTGGAGGAAACCCGACGCACGTTGGACAAGCAGGTGAAACGGGTGTTGCAGGACGTGAGCGATCGGTTGGCCGATGCCCGAGAGGAAGTGGGCGTACAGGGAGCGAGTGGCGCGTCGGCGATGCAGCGGGGACTGTCGGGGCCGATGATGGACCAATTGCGGGATCGGTGGCTGCCGGAGTTGGAGGCATTTGTTCAAGGGGCGTAGGTCTCTACGCTAGTAGCAGGTATTGTCTGCATCCCCTTCGGGAGCCTTGGGACGGCAGTTGCGCTTTGCCGTGTCACGGTGAGTCCGAGGGCGACCACGCTTCCACGGACCACCGCGCCAAAGCCTCTTCCAGGCCCCCGTCGGCGAGGCTCTTCGTGCACGCCGCCACGGCGGCTTCGAGCGCGTGGCCTGGCGCCGAACGCTGCAGGCGATCTGGAACCCCTTCCTCCGCCGCCACGTGCACGTTCTCTCGAACGACCACGTAGACGATCGCGATGGGGTAGCGAGGTACCAGCGCACGCCGGATGTCGGGCTCGCCAGGGTAGAGAGGGAACGACGCCGGGCCCTCTTCGATGCGATAAAGGGTCTCGCGGAACCGAGCGAAGAATCGCGTGAACGCTTCGGGGCGATGCTGCCGGTACCAGTCGCCAAGATGCCGGATCTCTTCGATGGCCTCCGGCTCGTAGACAATCATTGAGATGCGGCGAGCCCGAACACTCCTGCAAGCTCCGCGTCGCTCAGCGCTCGGCCGTTCGACTCGCCGCGTAGGACACGATCGGCGCGGCTGCGGACCTCGGCTCGCTGCCCTTCGTCGTCCACGTCGAGCACCGTAGCGAACGCATCAAGCAGTTCGTCGCGCTCCGTCTCGCTAAGTTCGGAGGCAAGCGTGAGGATGTGCTGGACCCGCAACGAGCTACTCATCACGGGGGACTCTATCGCGCACGTCCAGGAGTGCAACGCTCTCCCGGGCGTAGGCACAAGGGAGCACGCCATCGGTGGATGTACTGGGTCCATGAGCTTCGGTGTTGTTTGGAGGACCGGAGCAGGCGGGGTGGAGTTGGTGAGGTGAACCGACGCTGCCCTGGTGAGATAGGGCTCACTCCGCGCCCCCACAGCCTCGAGCGGCACATCGCGCGAATACCCATCGGGCCCCGCTGCGCTGGGGGAACGTCGCTCTTTGGACGAGGCGGATCCTCGGTGACCGCCTCGGAAGCAAACACCACGGTGCCGACGCGATCGTCTTTGCGCATTCCGAGCTCGGCGACCCGCAGCTCGCTCGAAAGACGCTTGTCGACACCAGGAACGAGATGCGAGCACCGCGATGGCCGACAGCGCGGTCACCAAGGCTCGTCGAGTCGCGCCCATTCGCCGCGGGAGTGCACTGAGACGAACGCCTACGAACAATCCTGCCGCTGCAACGAGCACCAACCACCACGGATGGTAGAAACGCAAGTACGTCTCGCGCAGCGCTCCCAGATGGACCAGCCCCTGGTAAACGAGCGGCATGGACGCAACCAGCGCCACAATCAAGCCGCCTCCAGCCAGCACGCGCCGGCGACGTCCCAGGAACGCCACCAGCACAGCGACGAGTGCGAAGGCGACGCCCAAAGCTAGAAACAGGATGCGGTTCATCGCATGGTGTCCGATTTTGCCGCGCTAAGTGGAGGGGAGGGTGACGGTTCTTACACCACAATGGTCACCAGTGCGCTCGGCGGGCTCTCTTTGCCGCCGGCGCCAAGAGCCACGATCCGAAAGCTCAGCGCAACTCCCTTCGGCTGCTCCGTCAGCGTCACTTTCGATCCTGTCACCTGCGCGACGGGATGGAACGTCTCGGGCTTCTGAGGCGTGTCGGTCACCTCTACGCGATGCCCTTGAACCCCCTTCGAACGCGGCGCGTTCCAATGGAGGTCTACCTCTTGGTCGAGATCGCCAAGCGACCCGGACACTCCTGTCGGCGCTTTGAGATCCGCGTGACGCACGGGGGCCTTGCGCGGGATCAAGCCGGTGCTTCGTAGTTTCCTTTCGTCGCCCGCACTTTGGGCCTCGTTCCCCTTTGCGGCGCGGGTGATGGTGTCATGGAGCACCTGTCGAGAATGCCGCATGTCGGCTGTCGCGTTGGAAGCCGCTGCAGCGGCGTCGACGTCGGCCTTGGGCTTCGTATCGAAGTCATCGGCGGCCGCAACGAGTTCGGTTGGAGAAACTACGGGGTTCGGAAACGCTAGATTGCCGGTAAGTCCTGTGGCGATGGCGCGGCCCATGGTCGAGAGTTCTTCGTCCGTAAGCTGCGCGAGGTGTAGCTCTGCTTGTACGTTTGCCATGCGCGGCAGTGTCGCACGCTCGGGGGCCCCGGTCGATGCGGTTCATGCTCGCGTAG
>CAITRH010000017.1 GCA_903894755.1 uncultured delta proteobacterium | reverse complement strand
TGTCGAGGGAGAGGGGGGCTGGGGGGGTGAGGTCTGCGCGAGCGGAAACCTGCGGTTTTCAAGATGGGTTTGGTTTAGTAGCTTGCGGCGCAAGTCCTTGTATGCTGACCTCGCCCAGTTTGAAAGAGTACACCCGATGACCAGCGACGACTCTAGTTGGGACAGTGACAACAGCAGCAGCGGAGAGGACCAATAACATGCGCTATCTCACTCTCTTGGTCCTCCTGTTTGCGCTCGCGTGCAGCCGTCCTGAACCCCCTCGCATCACTCCCGAGAGGGCCACCATCCGTTCGGTCGGCCCCGCAGGAATGGACCTCGTGGCCGATATCGGCGTTGAAAACAGCAACGCCATCGACCTGCAAGCCCAGTCGGTGACGGCAACGCTCACCCTGGATGGACGGTACCCGATGGGGACCGTCACGGTGACCTCGCCGCTAACCTTGCCTGCCAAGAAGAAGGTCACCTTGAGTGTGCCGATGACCGTGCAGTGGGGGGACATGGTTGGACTCGGCGCCTTGGCGCTGGCGGGACGGGACGTGCCCTACACGCTGCAGGGAGATGTGGCTCTGGGAACGTCGTCCTTCAACATCAAGGTGCCCTTCACGCTGCGCGGTACGATGACACGCGAGCAGCTCACCCAGGCAACCCTTCGATCGTTTCCAATCCCAGGGCTCTTTCGTTGATGGCGCCCCAAACCTGAAAGACCTGTTTGGACTCTTGGACCACCCAGCTAACCCGTAAGCTCGAACGAGGAACGCTCCTTCCCCCATGGACCTCTGGCCTCGAGGCCTTGTGGTCCTCCATCGTCGCGCCCCGAAGAGTCGTGCGCCCCCTTCGCATTGCCCCGGGAGTCCGGGTCGTCGGTGTCGGCGGCACCACCCTCGGCGGCTCGGGGAAGACCCCGGTCGCCATCGCATGTTCCATGGCCTTGGCCGAGCAAGGGCTCCCCGTGGTCTTCGTAGGGCATGCCGTCGGCGCGTCCCCAGGCCCCCCGCGGATCGTACGTGGCGACGAGCCGGTGGAGCAGGTCGGCGACGAAGCGCTGGTCGCATCCCGTGCCCTTCGTGGAACGCAAGCCTTGGTCGTCGTCGCTCGCACGCGTCAGGACGCCTTCGATCACGCGGTGTCTAGAGGACAGGTGCTGGTGCTCGATGGGGTACTGCAAACCACACCGCGTCGTGTCGATGTGGCCCTGCTCGCCGTCGACCCTTCCGAGCCTTGGGGCGCGAGGCGAATGCCGCCGTGTGGGGATCTCGTCGCCCCTCCGAAGGCGCTACTCGAAGCGAGCGACGCGGTCGTGGTCGTGGATTCAGAAAGCCATGGGGCGTGGAGCGACCGCGTGTTGAAATCATGGGGCCAGCTTCGTGAGCTTGCCGTGGGGCTCCTGACTTCCATGGCTCGCCCCGACCGCGTACTTGCGTCGCTCCAGGCGCAAGGCGTGTTTCCCCGTGCCGTGGTTTCCGCAGCGGACCATCGCGCTCCCGGACCGGCCCTGTCACGTCGGGCCGCCCGACTTGCAAACAGGTTTTGCCTCGACGTTTGGCTTGCGACCGCCAAGTGTGCGACGCACTGGGGACCCGTCGCGCCCGCTGCAATCCCCCTCCTGGTGATCGACCACCGGGTGGTGTTGCCCCACGCGCTCGTCGCTTTCATCGTTGCCGCGTGCCGCAAACCTTGACCAAGCTCGACGGTGCTCATAGTGTTCGGGGCCTGATAGCTTCTGCGCAACAGGCGGGAGGGGCGTGTGAACGAGTCGGAAGAAAAAACACGCGTCACCACCATCGTCTCCAAGCCGCTTACTCGCGACGACAGCCCAAACGGAGGCGATTGCTTGGTGGTCATCTACACCAAAGAGCCCTCCCTTCTGGGCAAACGCTTCGTCCTCGACACCAACCCCGTGCGCATCGGACGCGGCTCGGAAAATAACATCGTTCTCGACAGCGACTCCATCTCCCGACGCCATGCGCACATCGAGCAACATGGCGTCGATTGGCTCTGCGTCGACGACGGCTCGACCAACGGCACCTACGTGAACGACGACCAGATCGTAAATGAGCAGCGCCTCGCCAACGGCGATCGCATCAAGGTCGGCCCCACCATCTTCAAGTACCTGTCGGGTCAGGACGTCGAAGCCCAGTACCACGAAGAAATCTACCGGATGACCATCATCGATGGTCTCACCCAGGCGCATGTCAAACGCTTTTTGCTCGAGTCCCTCGACAAGGAAATCATGCGGGCTCGTCGCCACCTGCGTGACCTGTCGTTTATCATGTTCGACATCGACCACTTCAAGAAAATCAACGATGTCCACGGCCATCTCGCCGGTGACTTCGTCCTAAAAGAGATCGCACGTCTTGTGCAAAGTCGCATCCGTCGCGACGAGGTCTTTGCGCGGTACGGTGGCGAAGAGTTCTCCATCGTGCTTCCCGAAACCACCCTTGACGGCGCACGGGTTCTTGCCGAGGGGCTTCGCGAACGCATCGAAGAGGCCCGCTTCGTGTTCCAGAGTGAGCAAATTCGCGTCACCGTCTCCTTCGGCATCGCGCTCCTCGCCCCCACCGACAAGTGCAGCACCGACGTGATCAAACGCGCTGACGCTCGCCTCTACGAAGCAAAACGGGCCGGTCGAAACCGCGTCATGGGCTAAACCCAGGCGCTACTCGGCGAGCTTGGCCGTGCACTCAAGCCTCGTGCCGTCCCTGTCGCGAACCCGCACCTCTTTGAACTCGTGGGGGATGTCCCTTTCTTCCTTGGGATTGAGCATCACGTATTCCGCGGCAGTGGCCGTGGTGCCGTCCGGTAACGTGAGCCGGAACCCCACGGTGGCGGGCGCCGGCTTGTCGCCGAGGTTCTTCACTCGGCAGCTGGTCTTGGTGGTGGTTGAGAAAAACCCTGGGTCTTCGATCTTGCCGCCCTTCGCCTCGAAGACGGACCCGGCGAGCCCGCCGCAGGCGAACAGAGACATGGAACAGAGGAGGAATAAACGAGCCATGCCCCGACGCCTACCACGGCGGTGCGGAGCTTGCGTCAGCAAAGTTTCTCCCTCGGCTGCCGATGAAAGGCCTCGCGTGATCTTTTGCCGTCGGGAGCCACCAAATCACGGTAAGCAACGTCTGGTCTATCAGTAGCAAGCTCCCGCAACCCCAAGCTTCCACCACGATCGTGGTCATTGACGATGACCTCGATGTCTTGAGCGCCACAAGGCGCATCCTGCTTGACGCGGGCTACAACGTGATCACTGGGACCAGCGCGTCCGAAGCCATCGAGCTCACCCACCGCACCCTGCCTGCCATGCTGCTTCTCGACGTGGTGCTACCTGACGGAAGCGGCGTGGAGGTGGCACGTCAGCTAAAACTAGAACCGGCGTTGGCTGGCGTCTTTGTGGTGCTGCTGTCTGGGATTAGGACATCAGGAGAGGAGCAAGCCGCAGGATTGGCCACGGGCCTGGCCGATGGCTACATAGCGAGACCCTTCAGTAAAGCCGAGTTCCTGGCCCGCATCGAGGCACTCCTTCGCATTCGAGCCGCGCAGGAGGCCCTGCGGGAGAGCGAAGCGCAGTACCGCATGCTGGTAGAACAGGCGTCCGACGGTGTCGTCACTACCGATGCAGAAGGGCGATTTCTGACCGCTAACCCATCTTTCCTCAACATGGCGGGGTATTCCAGCGAGCGATTGCTGCAGCTCCGCATTCACGACCTGGTGGAAGAAGACCAGCGGAAAAACCTTTCAGCACATCTCGCCAGAAAGTCCGCAGGAATGGCGCTTGCACCGGCCGAATGGCAACTGCTGCGCAAGGATGGCTCGACATGTCCTGTTGAAGTGAGCGCCAAAGTGCTTCTGGATGGTCACCGGCTGGCCATTGTGCGCGACGTTACCGAACGCAAGCGGGCGCAGGCCTACGAGGCCTTCCGCGCGTCCTACGGTCGCATCGAGAAGCACAGCAAGAAGCTGGAGGAGCTTGTCGAGGATCGAACCCGAGAGCTACGTTGGAGTACACAGAGCCTACGCACCGCACAGGCGATCGCCCACTTGGGGAGCTGGGAGTGGGACATACTCTCGAACTCGGTCACCACCTCAAAGGAGGCGTATCGCATCCTGGGACTGCATGAGGGTAGGAGGTCACTGTGGGAGTTAGCTGCCGTGGTGCACCACGAGGACCGAGAACTGTTCCTGGAGCGGATGCGAGCAGCAGTCTGGGAAAACGTGCCACTGAACATGGAGGTCCGCATCCCCCGAGGGACCGAGGTGTGCGTGGTCCATTGGCAGGGGACCGTGGAACGCAATTCTTCCTTGGAGGCCCGGCGCATGGTCGGGACTGTGCAAGACATCACCGAGCGCAAGCGTACCGAGGCGGAGCGTAAGGACGCACAAGAAGCTGCAGAGGCCGCCAATCGGGCCAAAAGTGAGTTCCTGGCCAACATGAGCCACGAGCTGTGCACTCCCATGAACGGTGTATTGGGGATGACCTCGATTCTTCTTGACACCTCCCTTTCTCCGACCCAGCGCCAGTACGCGACCACGATCAAGAAGAGTGCGAACACCCTGCTGACCCTCCTCAACGATATCCTCGACTTCTCCAAGATCGAGGCCCGTCGCCTGGAGCTCGAACCGATAGCCTTCAGCCTCCGCGAAGTTTGTGACGACATGACGCGTCTTTTTGGGTTGTCGGCCGAGGCGAAGGGACTCCCCCTTCGTTGCGTGGTCGACGCCAACGTTGCCGAGTGGCTGAGTGGCGACCCTGGGCGTCTTCGACAAGTTCTTGCCAATCTCGCAGGCAACGCCATCAAGTTTACCCAGCAGGGCGAGGTGGGAATTCGGATCTATTGTGAGGATTCAGACAACACGCACCAGAAGCTCCACTTCGAGGTTTGGGACACGGGTATAGGCATTGCACCCGAGACACAGGAGCGGCTGTTTCGTCCCTTTTCGCAGGCGGATGGTTCCATCACGCGGCGCTTTGGAGGAACGGGACTTGGATTGGCGATCTCCAAGCAGCTTGTCGAGCTGATGGGGGGGACACTCCACTTGAAAAGCCAGCTTGGCGTGGGCTCGGTCTTTTCCTTTGAAGTGCGTTTTCCAAAGGTGGTCAAGGAGCCCGGGGCCGAGGTTGCGAAAGAAGAGCCGCGGCAATCCCCAGGGGCATTTGGGGGCGCGCGCATTCTGGTGGCAGAGGACAACGAGACGAACCAACAGGTAGCGTCGATCATGCTGCAACGTTTGGGGTGCCAGGTTCAGGTTGTAGGCAACGGGCTCGAAGCGCTGGCGGCCCTTGAGTCGTCCGACTACGACCTTGTGCTCATGGATGTGCAGATGCCCGAGTTGGATGGCCTCGAGGTGACTCGGCAACTTCGTAACCAAGGGACAAGGAATGCTCAGGTCCCGGTGATTGCTTTGACTGCGCATGCGATGCATGGTTTCCGGCAGGTGTGCCTGGAAGCGGGAATGGACGACTACCTATGCAAGCCTATCCAGCCTGATCTGCTGGCACAATGCCTCGAGCGATGGCTGCTGTACGGGCCTACTCGGGAGACAGTCCCGCACCAAGAACCGCGAGCTGTGGTCCCCTTCGATCGGGCTGATCTTGTGGATCGGATCGGAGGTGATGATCGGTTCTTGCAGAAGTTCCTTCCTCGCTTTGTCACGGAGGCCCGTCAGCAGCTCGAGGACCTGACGAAGGCGTTGGCAAGCAACGACATGTCCGCAATGGATCGCATTGCTCACGCGCTCAAGGGGGCGTCGGGCATGATGTCAGCGTGGGCGATGCATGATGGCGCAGGCCGCCTTGAGGTTGCAGCAAAGAACGGGGATCCGCTGGAGGCGGCGACGGTGTTGAGCTCGTTGGTCCTGGCCTTCGAGGACTTTCAGGATGCAGTGGGGAGCGACGCAACGCGGACCGCACCGAGAGGACCACAGAACAGCACTACGTGACCATATAAGGAGCACCGAGAGGACCACAGAACAGCACTACGTGACCATATAAGGAGCACCGAGAGGGCGATGGACCCGCACCGAGAGGGCCATGGACCCGTACCGAGAGGACCACAGAACAGCACTACGTGACCATATAAGGTGCACCGAGAGGGCGATGGACTCGCACCGAGAGGGCCATGGACCCGTACCGAGAGGACCACAGAACAGCACTACGTGACCATATAAGGTGCACCGAGAGGGCGATGGACTCGCACC
>CAITRH010000016.1 GCA_903894755.1 uncultured delta proteobacterium | reverse complement strand
GCGAAGAGCGAGGCATCGAGGTCGGCGAAAAGCGTGGCGAAGAGCGAGGCCTTGAGCTCGGCAAGCGCGACGCCTTGGCCGCGGCAGTTCTCCGCGTACTGCACGCCCGAGCCATCCCGGTGACCGACGAAACCCGCACTGCGATCCTCTCTTGCGACGACCGCCACCGCCTCGAAGGCTGGGTAGAACGCGCCGTTTCGGTCCCCCGCGCCGAAGACCTGTTGGCCGAAGCCGGCTGACCGCGTCAACCAAACCTACTTTGAGAACCGCAGGGTTGAACCGTTCCCCACCGTGGGCGGTGTAGGACCGCGGCGAATACTCAGTTAACGCGTATGGGGCCCCCCCTGTCCCCAAAAGCCGTTACCGCGGGTGCTGCCTCTGGAACGCACACGCGGGCTCGTAGGCCTTTTCGGTGCAAAGACGCCCAATGTTGTTCCATGTCCTTGCGGTAGACGGATGCTGCCTGCCGAGGACCTTCTCCTGGATGGCGAGAGCCTTGCCATACCACTCGAGCGCCTCCGCGTACTTGCCTTGCCTCCCGTACACGATGGCAATGCCGTTGTACGTCCTCGCGGTATCCGGATGCTGCCTGCCGAGGACCTTCTCCCAGATGGCGAGAGCCTTGCCATGCCACTCGAGCGCCTCCGCGTACTTGCCTTGCCTCCCGTACACGATGGCAATGCCGTTGTACGTCCTCGCGGTATCCGGATGCTGCCTGCCGAGGACCTTCTCCCAGATGGCGAGAGCCTTGCCATACCAGTCAAGCGCCTCCGCATACTTGCCTTGATCGTCGTACACAAAGCCAAATAAGAGATAGCTCCCGCCGAGCCTCTCCTCATACCCCGACTCCTCGGCAAGCTTAGCGGCCTCTCGGCTCCGCTCCAGCGACGCGTCGTACTTGGCCTCGAGCCACTCCAGCCTCATCGCATCGGAGAGCAACAGATCCACCAGCACCTTGGGATCCCTGGCACGCCTCGCCGCTGCGATTCCCCTCTCGGTGGCCTCGGCCCACTTGGCGCGGTCCGCCCTTCGCGGCCTCCCCCCCTCGAGCCTGCGCGGCCACCACGGCCACCCGGTCCGACTCCCGGGGCGCATACGTCGAGTAAATGGCACTCTCCGTTGTCTCGTGAGATCCCCGCGATGGCCTCGTCGAGCTTGAACACCTGCTCCTTCTTAGGACTGCGCATCGCCTCGATGAGCGTTCGCTGCGACACGAGGGCGACCCGCATGCACGCAGCCACCTTGGTGTAGGCCTCCGGTGGCGTGATCTTGCGGACAACTGTGTCCTTGCAGACCGACTCCTGCATCATGACCCAGTCACGCGTGACCGCGTCCATCTTCGTGACCACGCGTTCGGCCGTCGAAGCACTTCACCTGGCGCTGATAGTCGTCTTGGGTGATGAGCTTACACTTGTAGAAGTCGCTGCAGACCGCGAGGCGTAGGCGCACCCAGTCTTCGCTGATGGCGTCCATTTTGTTGACGATGGCCTGGCGCTCGCCCGCCTCGATCCCTCCGCCCTTGGCCTTGAGCGCGCGCTCGAGACCAAGATTGCTCATCACCGTCGCCACCACCGTGTTCTTCGCAAGCTCGCCGTCCTGCATCATCCGCTGAGCACACATCGACATCACGACGTCGCCGTCCTCGGGGGTCATCGGAGGCTCGTTGGCGACGCCGCGGATACCGTCGGTGCCGAAAAGGTTTCGGCCGACTTCGAAAGGTCAACGGGGGACTTTCGAAGGGCAGCGGCCGACTTCGAAAGATCAACGTGGGACTTTCCGAAGTCGAAATCGACATTCAGGGGTGATCGGCGACAAGAGCACCGTACTTTTCGGCGTCGTAGGGGTGATCGGCGACGCGACATTTCTTCCCGATGATTCGCCCCGGATAGACCCGTTGTATCGACGCCGCAACATTCCGTTCACGGCGGATCGGCATTGGATTACCTAGCCCCTTGCGCGGTCGAGCGCGGTCATCGCGAGCATGATCGCCCCCACCGTTGCCTTTTATTCGGGCTTGGGGCAGGCCGCGGCTGCGAGCCGCGTCGCCAACAAAGCCGCCGCAGCGACCGCAGCCAGCGTCGGAGCCTCCAAGACTTGAACGGGGAGCTACGAGGTCTCCGCGGGGAGCTACGAGGTCTCCGCGGGGAGCTACGAGGCCTCGGGGAGGGCTAAGGGAGCCCTGAAAGAGGGCTACGAGGTCTCGGCGGGGAGCTACGAGGTCTCGGGGGGGAGCTACGAGGTCTACGGGGACCTCACCCCCACATGGAGCAGGGGTTCAGGGATCGGGATCAGGGGTTTGGGCAAGACCAACGTGAAGCAGCCGCGTCCGTACTTCGCTTTTAAAGAGTCCTCGCGCAACGGAACCCGTAGGAGTTGCGGAGCGACGGGTCGCGGTAGTAGTTGCGATAGGCCGCGCGCAGGGACAACGTAGGGTTGAGCCAGGAACCCCCGCGCAACACCCGGTAGGTGCCACTGGTGCAGGGCGGCGTGCCACAGTACCATGTGCTCGTCCACTCCCACACGTTCCCGGCCATGTCTTGAATGCCGAGCTTGCTTGCACCGTCCGGATAGGTACCCGCCGCTGTCGTGCTACCGACGTTACTGTCGTAGTTTGCAAGCGTGGAGCTTGGCGCGGTACTCCCCCACGGGTAGTCACGAGCGTCGTCGTAGCGCGCCGCGTACTCCCATTCCTCCTCCGTGGGCAACCTTTTGCCCGTCGAGCTGCAGAAGTCCGTCGCCTGTTGCCAATCGACGCAGTTGATCGGGTGTTCTTCCTTGCCACTGGCGTTCCATGTGCAGTACTCCCCTGTGTCCGGCATTGTACACGTCGTACAAGAGGCGTAGGCGCTCACGGTCACCTCCCCGACGTCCATCAGGAAAGTCGCCACGGTGGAGGAATACGGGTGGTTATTGTCCTGATCGAGCGCGCCAAGGGTCATCGTTCCGCCGGGGACTGTCACCATGGTGGAGCAGGTGACCGCCACGTTGGCGATGGGGGTCCCCGTCACCGTGCCCGTGCCGTTGGAGACCGTGCAGTTCTCCAGCGGGCCCTTGGGCGAGGTCGACACGGTCACGGCGTAGATGCTGCTGCTCGCCACCGTGGTGGTGAAGGTGAAGGAGCCGTTGGCGCCGATCGGTAGGTCGTCCGTACCGTTGTTCTGCAGCACCAGGCCGGTGCCTAGGAGGCCGCTGACCGTGCCGCCGACGGTGTATTGGTTCGTGGTGCAGGTGATGTCCACGTTGGTGATAGCGGCCCCCCCACCGTGCCCGTGCGATTGGCAACGTCGCAGGTTTGCCACGGGTTCGTGGGATGGGTCGTCGTTATGCTGTAGCTGGCGCCGCTCAACACGCTGAACGGGGTGTACAAACCGGTGCTAGTGAAGCTGCGAGATTGCCCGGTGCCTTCCAACGTGACCGTGATCCCGCTTCCGGTGCCCACCAGCCCGCTGACCATGCCGCCGACAGGGTAGGTCACCGTGACGATCTCCGTGATGCAGGTGACCGCTACGCTGGTGATAGCGGTCCCTGTCACCGTTCCGCTGACCGTGCCGCCCACGACGTAATGGTTCGTGGTGCAGGTGACGTTCACATCGGTAATTGCGGTCCCTGTTACCGTGCCCGTGGAGTGGGAGATGGCGCAGGTCTGCCACGGGTTCGTGGGCTGGGTGGTCGTGAGGCTGAAGCTGACACTGCTCGACACGCTAAAAGTAGCCGACTGGTTGTTGTGGAACAGCGCCGAGGCGAGGGTGGAACTGGTAGCGTTGTCTATCACGCTCAAGGTGATCCCGCTTCCGTTGGACGAGAGCCCGCTGATGCTGCCGCCCACGCCGTAGGTATCTGTGGTGCAGTGGATCGCTACGTTGGTGATGTTGGCGTTGGTCACGGTCCCTGAATTCGTGGCCGTGGTGCAGGTCTGCCACGGGGTCGTGGGCTGCGAGACAATTGTGACGTCGTAGGCACGTCCGCTCAATACCGTGCTGGTAAAGCTGAACACGCCCGCTGCTTGGATAGGCCGATCATCGCCACCGTTG
>CAITRH010000015.1 GCA_903894755.1 uncultured delta proteobacterium | reverse complement strand
TTCGGGGCTGCCAATCAACGCGTGGGGTCGGTCCCATAAAAGGGAAAAACTGGGGGTTCCCTCGCTGCATGGGTAACCCTGGGTCGCGGTTGGCGCGGTTCGAACCCGGTTCGGACCTGCGGTTCTCAAAGTAGGTTTGGTTTACAACCGCAGAACCTGAGGGCCATAAAGCCAGTTCTGTGGACTCGTCCAATCCGTGGCCAGCAGAGAATGCTTCAGAGCTGCGTGCATGCTCTGCGGACACCAGGAACTCGATTCCCTGCCGCGTTGCGTTCCACAGCATCTTCTGCCCTGCACATAGATGCTACACTGTCGCTGTCGTTCCTCAGTCTGCTTGACTGGACGCTAATCAATTACGACAGGACTGCCGAGCGCTATATGCTCGCGGTAGGGAAGTGAATACACCGCAGCTTTTGTTTCAGGGCCGTTGACTGTGTCGGCGCTCGACCTGAAAGTGCCGTCCCCATGAACGAGAAATTGAAAGCCCTTCGTATCGAACAACTTGAGTCCGTGGCCGAAGTGATCCTGCTGGGTCCTGGCAAAGGTAACGCCATGGGTCCCGATTTCTGGAAAGAAATGCCGGTTGTTTTCGAACAATTGGGACACGACCCGAGTGTCCGCGCCGTGATTGTCCGGGGCCAGGGAGGAAATTTCAGCTACGGCCTCGACCTCATGGCCGCAGCAGGACTGATCGGTCCGCTCATCGCCGACTCCACAAAGGCGGGCGAACGTCTCGACTTGCTCGACCTCGTCGGCCAACTTCAGCGAGCCTTCGACGCTATCGAAGCCTGCTCCAAACCCGTGATTGCGGCGGTCACCGGTTGGTGCATCGGTGGCGGGCTCGATCTCGTCGCCGCGTGTGACCTGCGGCTCTGCACAGCGGACACCCGTTTTAGCCTGCGTGAGGCGAAGGTCGCCATGGTGGCCGACTTGGGAAGCCTCCAGCGTCTTCCGCGCATCATCGGGGAGGGGCACACCCGAGAGCTTGCCTTTACTGGGAAAAATATCGACGCGGCCCGTGCACTTCGTATCGGTCTGGTCAACGACGTCTACGAGACCGAAGCTGCGTTGCTCGACGCCGCCCGGGCGTTGGCTCGCGACATCGCCTCCAACTCGCCCCTTGTGGTCCGCGGAATCAAAGAGGTGCTGAACGCCTCACGAGGAAAAACCGTGGCGGAGGGGCTGCGTTATGTCGCCATGTGGAACGCAGCGTTCCTCCAGTCCAATGACCTCTCGGAAGCGTTCGGCGCCTTCGCCGCAAGACGCGAGCCTCACTTCACCGGCCGCTAACCCGTCGCAGGAGACGGAATCAGAGCTTGCGATCGAGCCGAAAGTGCTTGGCTTTGCCGTCCTCGCTCGCAAGTTCGGTCACCCGAAGCATCTCCAAGGCTATTTCTTTGATCCGGCCATCCCGGTCGACCTTGAGATGGAGCCGGTCGCCGTCGCTCTTGACCACCTCGCATCGTCCAAACGCAAAGTGCTCGACGATGTCGGCGGGTTCGGGAAAGAGCGTCATGTCGTCCATCGCCCGCCGTCGAACAGGACGCGGCGGGATGACAGGACCCGAAGCGCCCGCTTGTCCACGTCGGACCGGCACCGGAGCATCGTCGGCTTCCACGCTCGCCGCCACCGCAGCCGACCAAGGGTCGTCAGGTTTGTCAGGCTTGTCAGGTTTGTCAGGCTTGTCAGGTTTGGCAACGCGCGGTTTGGGTGCGTCCGGTGCGGCCCGTCGGTCGAGAGCGCGAGGAACAACAACCCCGTCGACCACCGTCACGAGCCCGTCGAGAACCACCACGCGCGCAGAGACGAGCTCTCCCGCAACCGTCTCGAGCCCCAGCTCGGTCTCGCGCGCAAGAACCACCTTCAACGTCACCGTCGGCTCGTCCTCCAGCACGCCGATCGCCCCATCGAGACTCACCGCTTCGATGGGACCTTGAATACGTCGCACTGGTCCCTGTCCGCCTAGCTCGGCAGCGTAGCCGCGGATCGCAACGTCGACGAGCAAGCCGGTCGCTCGAAGCCATCCACCACGCACGTCATGCTCCGCAAGTAGCCGGACCAGCGCATCGGGAAGCACATCACCGTCCTGCCCACTGAGCACCACGTATCGGACACTTTCACTCGCCAAACCTTTCATCGAGACTCCCTTCGTTCTGGACAGCCGTCCGCAACCCCCACCGAGTCTTCAGCCTCGAGAGGGCAGCGGTCGTGGCGGTCGTCAATGCCGTCGCCGTCCGCGTCGTCGTCAGGACAGCCGCCGTCCGAGTGGAAACCATCGACGGTGTCGGGTTCTTCGGTGCAGCGGTCCACTTTAGAGGCCAAGCCGAGCACGACGGGCGCGACTGTGGGTTTTGGCAGCTCGTGGGGGCAGCCGTCTTTGGGCTCGCCCGATGCCGCTTCGAAGGGGCATTTGTCCACGCGATCAAGGATCCCGTCGCCGTCCGTGTCGCGTCCGAGGGGCGCGTAACGGACCCCAAGCATGAAGCGAAACCGAGGCGCGGTGGGGGCTGCGTCGGAGGAAAACGGGATCGCTCCGCCGCCTCCGAGATGGATCGCGAGGTCGCCACTCAGGAGAGGTGCCGTGCGGGCTGACAAGGTCCATTCGGCCGGTACCGCGAACTTCCCGTTGCCCGTGCTGACGAGGCCCGACGACGTAGCGGCGACGTCGTGTTGCTCGGCAAAAATGGGGAGCACCCGGGCTTCGAGCATGCCCGAGAGAAGCTCCCGGGGCAGGACATCGTAGCCCGCTCCAAAGGCGACGACTCCTTGCGTACCGACGCGTGCGCCTACCAACTCGGTGACGGGACGAATGCGAAGTCCGAGCTCGGCGCCGGCAAACCAACGGCCTCGTCGGTAGTCGGCCGCAACGCTGGGCATCCAGACGACGGAGCGCTCGCCAGCGAAGTCTCGACGCTCGCCGGTCGGCACGGAGAGTTCGAAGCGGGCCGTGAGGGCCCAAACGCTGGGAGCGGAACCCGTGCGACGCGGTTCCGGCGACACACGCGTTCGGGGCACCAGGGCAAACGCGGCTCCGAAGCGCAGGTCTCGAAGGGCGGTGGACGCGATAGGGGCGCCTCCGCTCAGCGACTGCACTCCGCTTCCGTCTTGGGCAAGCGTCAGGGGGACCGCGAAGTCGAGTTGGAGGCGGTTGGTGACGCCGTACGACCAGAGAAAGTTGGTCGTAACCTGGTTGTCGATCACGTAAACGTCGCTTCCTCCGGGCCCTGGGGAAGCGCTTTTGAGGGTGAGCGGTCGGGACTGATAGCTCGTCACCAGGCCGAAGCCGAGCTGACCACGTACGAGGGTTTCCGCGGCTCCGACACCAAGGAACGATGCAGGGCCCGCGTGGGGCCAGAACGCATCGGACTGGATGCAGGTGCTGAGAAGCGTCCCGGTGCATTCGGTCGCACCCGCCGTTCGAGCGGCAAGGACAAAGGCAGCGGCGGCGGCGAGGGCGCTCAAGGTCGATCGGACCATACGG
The DNA here is from genome assembly GCA_903894755.1 of uncultured delta proteobacterium. Lineage (GTDB taxonomy): Bacteria > Myxococcota_A > Polyangia > Polyangiales > Polyangiaceae > CAITRH01. The sequence goes on along the minus strand of CAITRH010000015.1, from coordinate 1,463 downwards.
CGCGACACTAGATCAAAAGGCTTCCGGGAAACGGGGTTTCTGCGGCGCCATCAACCTGGGAGCTCTCACCACGACGACTCACGCGTTGCGCAATGAGATGTGGCCAGTAGGCAGATGTGACGCTAAAAGGTCACGACGCCCCCTTTTCGTGCCCTGTCAGGGCGCCGGCTTCGGGTCCGGTGCAGGCTCCTTCGCGCGGGGGAGGGCTCCGACGAACGCCAGGAAGTCTTCGTTGACCCGCGGGCGCTGCCCCCTTAGTCTACGACGCCATGCCAACAACGAAGGACGATCCAATGACTCCAGCCGCCCCCCCCACAGCAACGCCCGCAACGCCGCAAGGCGAGGTGCAGTTCGTCGATCTCCCGCTGCCGACGTTCCAGCAGCAAGTGGCGCAGTTCGACGCCCTCGTCACGCAGGCCGCCGCCCTCTTGGTCAACCCCACTCGCTACACCCCCGACCAGCGCAAACACAGTGGCGGCAAGCTCAGGGACGGTGAGGCCGCGGTCCTCGAAAACGTGCTCGAAGTCGCGCGCAAGTTCCCGGCCTCCTTCGAGACACTTGCCAACCTCGATTTCGGCGTCGACCCCAACAAGTTCGAGGTCGAACTCGTCAGCGAGCGGCTCGCCAAGGCCGGGATGCTCCTTCCCGTGCTCGAGAAGTTGAACCGTTTCGTGCGGGACATTTCGGACTGCATGCTCCAACTCAACGAGGTCGGTGCGAAGCCGTCGCACGAAGCGTACGTGCTGGCGAAGGCGCTTGCGCGGTCGAGCGCGGTCATCGCCAGCATGATCGCGCCCACCGTTGCCTTTTATTCGGCCTTGGGGCAGGCCGCGGCTGCGAGCCGTGTCGCCAACAAAGCCGCCGCAGCGATCGCAGCCAGCGGGGGAGCCTCCAAGACTTGAACGGTGAGCTACGAGCCCTCCGGGGTGAGCTACGAGCCCTCGGCGGTGAGCTACAAGGCCTCGGGGAGGGCTAAGGGAGCCATGAAAGAGGGCTACGAGGTCTCGGCGGGGAGCTACGAGGCCTCCGGGGTGAGCTACGAGGCCTCCGGGGTGAGCTACGAGGCCTCCGGGGTGAGCTACGAGGCCTCCGGGGACCTCTCGGAGACCTCACCCCACATGGATTCGGAGCGTTCACATCGTCCCCCTCCCCATCGATGGATGTCTGTCTGTCTGTCGTCCGGATCAGGGGTTCAAGTATCAAGGATCACTCGCGCACCGGATCCCGTAGTAGCTGATGCAGGTCGACGGGATGCTGTAGAGGCGATAGGCCGCGCGCAGGTTCGACGTATCGCTGAGCCAGCAAGCCCCGCGCAACACCCGGAATTCGTGGCCGTGGTGCAGGTCTGCCACGGGGTCGTGGGCTGCGAGACAATTGTGACGTCGTAGGCACGTCCGCTCAATACCGTGCTGGTAAAGCTGAACACGCCCGCTGCTTGGATAGGCCGATCATCGCCACCGTTG
>CAITRH010000014.1 GCA_903894755.1 uncultured delta proteobacterium | reverse complement strand
GACATTGGGGCGCGGAAGCGGTAGATCGGACCTGCGGTTTTCAAGATGGTTTTGGTTTAGTAGCTCGCGGCGGAAGTCCTTGGACACTCCGGGGCAGCCCACGACAACATCGACACCCGCGACCCAGGGTGGGTAACCCTGGCTCGCTTGTCAAGATAGATTTGGTCTAAAGAGGCTGCAGAGGATAGATCAGTCGATGAGATGCAACGCAGGCGGGTCGGATAAGGAACAGAGCATGAGACGGGTGTATGGGATCGCGTTGCTCGCCATCATCGCAACGTTAGTGGCCGACGCGATCACTCCCATCGGCTTTGAGATCTGGTTTCTCTACCTCCTCCCTGTCACCATGGCGCTGACTCGAGAACGTCCATGGCTGCCCATCTGGATTGCTGCTCTCTCCACCGCGGGGATCGTCGCAGGCTATTTCCTGTCGCGTGCCGCAAATTCGGCATTGTTCACGTGGACCGAGCTCGGAAATCGCGCCGTGGCCGTCGCGGCTTTATGGCTCGTCGCGTTTCAGCTCACCCTCGAGATCCGAGCGATGAACGCGGAACTCGAGCAGCGCGTGCTGGAAAGCCTCGGGGTGCTCGCAGGGGGCATTGCCCACGACTTCAACAACATCTTAGCGGGCATCCTCGGCAATGCGGAACTGGCCCTCGTCGATCTCCCTCAAGGCTCGTCCGCCCATGCTTGCATCGAGGACATCAGCACAGCAACGCGTCGCGCCAGTCACTTGACATGGCAGATGCTCGCATATTCGGACGGGGCCACTTCGAGGCCTATAGACCGCACCGAGATGCCGATCGACTTGCACCAAGAGGGGGGTGGAACCGCACTGCGATGGGTGTCGTTCCTAGGGACGGCGGTAGTGCTTACTGGGTGTTCGACGCTTTTCGATCTGAGCGGAGGCTACGCGAAGTCACTGCGGACGACGGAGACGGACACTTTTGCGTTCCATGCGAACGCCGGGATGGGGCCGGAGGGGGGCGGCTTGGGGGCGTCCCTTCGTGCTCGGGTGGGGGATGTGAGTGGTGGGAGCACGGGACTGCATGTTTACCAGTTGGCGCCGCACGGGGTCGTGACGTTGTTTGGAAGGGCCGGTCTTACGCTTCTTCAGTACGAGAGGCTTGCCATTGGTGGGCAGCACCGCGGTGCATTTGGGATGTTCAGTCCAATCGCGGACGTCGGGCTTATCTTGGGGGGGCCTTGTGGGGTTGCTTTGACGTTGTCTTACGAGTACACTGTGCGCTTTTCATCGGTTCCAAACGACAACTACGTGATGATGCTGATGGGGTTCGGGTGCGGGGGGACTTCGAAGTAAGTCCTAGGAACCACGCCGCCGCCTGAACGCGAGGGGGACCACGAGCACACCTGCCACGGCCAGGACCAACAGCCACAACCCCGCGTTGAGCAGGCGGGGATAGTAGTGAAAGTGTACGGTGCGGTTGCCTTCGACCCGCACGGCCGGGGCTCCCTTGTACTCTTCTGCAAACGCGTTGTTTACACGCCAGCTTGGGTCCCAGTTCATGTTGAGTACAACCACACTGCCTGGGGACGCGTTCCGGACTTCCGCAGTAACCCCGTTGGTCGACCAAGAGTGCGTTGTCAGTTCGCCAGTCCCCTCGGCAAAGTACACCTCGCCCCGGTAGAGGGGATCGCCCTTCGCAATTGCACCACGACTCGGAACCTCTGGGATCCCGTAACAAGCCAGGGTCCCCTTGTTGGCGAACATCGACAGCAACATGGAATCGTGCCGTTCCAGAGGCTCGTAGTGGAGTGGCGTTTGCGCGAGCTGCTCGAACGCAGGGGAGATATTGGCCTGCAGCTTTGGAATGTCGTGCACAAACGCAATACGCATCGCCTCGCGGCCGACTAAACCTACGTCGAGCCCAATCAGAGCCACCGGTAGGAGAAGCGCCAAGTCCACCCAAGGGCGTCGTTGTAGCCCAATCGCGCGGTCAAGCAGACGGTCCAATACCGCAATGCCCGCAAGGGAGAGAAAGAGCACCGCCGGATAGTGAAACCGCGAGGGCACGTGTTGCGACGTAAACGGTGGGAGCCGATGAAGCAGTGTCCACGGCGCATAGGGATGGAAGGAACCCAAACCAAGCAGCAAGAGGAGAATCCCGATCGCTCGCACGACGCTCTGTCGGCGGTCTGCACCCAACATGAACCCGCATGCCAGAAGGACCACGCCCGACCATCCAATGTAGATCCCCCATTCGTGCCACTCCCACGCCGGCACGGGGACGGGACGCGTGTAGAAATTCTGGAACCTGGCGGTGAACATCACCAGCAGCTGGGACAACTCGATGGCTTCGGGCGAGTCGACCGTACGCGGGGTGCGAAGCATAAGATCGAGCATCGGTAGGAGCTTCGGTGCTGCGAACCCGAGGCTTACCAGTCCCGCGATGACCAAGTGCCCCACTGGAGCGCTTCGCTGCAGCGCAACGACGGACAGCAACGCATAGGCGATCAGGATCAGACCGGTGTGGGGAAGCGGGTAGATGGCCCCCATGTACACCATGAGCGCCATGACCAGTCCGCATGCGACAGCGAACCTCGGTCGGCGCTCCACGATGCCCCTGTCGAAGAGATATACCGCAAGAGGCAACCACGCATATTGAAGGTGCCAGGTGTGCCCCTCCGCTAGCTGCAATGCCCAGCGCCCGTTGAGCGCATATAGAACAGTGACCAGCGTTCTAAGGGACACGCTTTGTGAAAATCGTCCTGCCAAGAGGTAGGTCGAGACGCACCCGAGTGCGGTGCTTCCGAGCATTTCCACGCGCAGCGCCCAGCCTGTGGACAGAAAAAGGTAGAACGGGAAATACGGAGACACCAGGTTGGTTGCGCCTTCGACATACGCCCATCCAGGGAAACCTCCGCAGAAGTACGGATTCCACCAAGGGAGTGTGTTGTACTTCACGATCGCCAACGTGGTGATGTACCGATAGGCGGCGTGCGAGTCCCAGTCGTTCCAACCGTACTTCGACGTGTCTGCAAATGCGGGCTGCACGACGAGCCACGCCGTTGTGGCAAGGATCGCAAGAACCGCAACGAACCGACCGACGCGCAGGAGGGTGAGCGACATTTACTGGGCTTTTGCTGGGTGGGTAAGTTCGTCGGGAGGGATCTGTCCTAGTTTCACGATTGCCGCGATGGCGCGCTCCAGGGTGGGGCGGTCTCCACGTCGTAGGGCAACTTTTCCAAGCCCGAGCCACGCGTCGTACAGATAGGACGACTTGGCCTCCCAGTCGGCCTTGTCCAATCGCTCGATGGCACGAACAAAGGCAACGTGGGCTGAAACGTCGTCGCTTGCGTCGTAGGGACCCCACCGGAGACCGTCGTTGCCACGTGCGCTGTCGCCCCCCTGCATGGCGCGTCGATAAGCCTGGATGGCTTCCTCGAGCTTACCATCGAGCAGTGCAGCGTCGCCGTAGGCCAGGAGTGCCTCGGCGGTTGGATGGTCATAGGCAGCACGTCGCAGGTGGATCCGCGCCTTATCGAAGTTTCCGGAAGCAAAGTTGAACTGACCATGCCAACTGTCGACCTGCCACGGAGCGTCCAGATCACGCCGAATGCCAGCCCACGGGTCTTGTTGGAGGGCCGCATTGGTGACCGGACCAAAAACTGCAGAAAGGGATGTTCCAGCGTCGGGGGCTGCGGCAAAGAGCTGGACGTGCACGACGACCATGGGGAAGTCGAGCTGGGCTAGCCGAGGCAGACGCGTCCGCGTTTCATGCAATGCAACCTTGAATTCAGCAAACAAGGGGCGAATGTGCAGAGGCTGAACAGACCAGGTTTCCGAGGGGGCGGGCATCACCAGATACGGGGTACCGTCCAAGAGAACACCTCGCTTTTCCACACCACCAAAGAGGACCAGAAGGACTCGCCCTGCCGCCAGCAAGCGCACTCCGTAGAGTGCACCGGTTTCAGGCGCCATGTTTGCTTCGGCGGGGGGATGCACTGCAAAGTAGAGGGCCCCCTCTGGGAGTACCAGGTCCGTGCCGATGGCCACGAATGGACGTTTATCGACTGCGCTCCATGCGAGTTCAGGGGGGGAGGTGCCGGGAACATGGGTGCAGGGCTGTCCATTGATCGCCCATGTGCTGACTGGGACGTTGCCATTCAGGGTGAGCTGGACTCGGTTTTCCACGGTGTCGTCGCTGTGGGGCAGCACTTTTACGACGGAACACCCGCTGCCGCCACGCACCACCTGCCAACCCGACGGGGCGTGGCTGGACGCATCCCAGAACCGAAAGGAACCGTTGGCAATGGCGGCCGGATAAAGAGCTGTGTGGTCGCCCACTATGGACGCACTTGTGCGAACAGAGGTCGAGCCTTTGTCCGAAACCACCAGGCGTGCCCCCTTGGTCAGCTCGAATTCTGCAACAACCTGGATCGAGGAGAGCGTGTAGTCAGCTTCTTCGAGGGGGGGCAACATGCGCGGCCCCGAGTCGATGTGCCACTGCAGCGGCTGAACACCACTTGCCTGGAGTGTAAACCGAGGCTCTACGGGGCGAGAGAGGCGGTTCTTCAGGCGCAGACGTAGACTGTATGCGCTACGTCCCCACGTCACCACTGGCTCAACAACATGGATGACAAACGGCTGCTCGCGCCCTGAAAAATGGACCATGACAAGCGCGGAACCAAGGGAAAACGCTCCAGCCCCTAGCAACGTTGGCCTCGCCGACCTCCAAGGGCCCACCGGAGCCAAAGCCCCGTCGCGAAAGACAGCTAGGCCAAGAAGAAGTGCGTTGAAGTACCAGTACGACGTCAGACTACGATGGTTGAACCAGAAGGCAATGGCAGGGGCTATCCACATGAAGTCGCGAAGCACAGAGAAGTGCCGAGCATAGGCTACAGCGAGAAGGGTCATGCTGGCCAACGTGAGGAGACTGTAGACCACCTTGGGAACGAGCACGTACCCGGTCACTGTGAGCTCGGCCAAGCCCTGACCAAAGCCAATCATGGAGGCGTGAGCCGGTTCGAAGCAACCCAGCACCCAATTCCATGGACTCCACAGAATGAAGGGCAAGTTGACCACCAGAAATGCAATCAATGCAGTCCCGAAGAACCGCACTACACCTTCGCCCCGTCGATACGCTGTCCCATGGTGCTCGAGATAGAGGCGAATGGCGATGAAAGGGACAAGCAACCACGGTTGCTGCTTGTAGGCACAAGCGAGCCCGTAGAACAGCGCCGCTACCCAGGGGCGACGCCATGCCACGATCGCAAGAAGCATGAAGACGGTCCAGACCGAGTCGGTCACGCCTACGAAAGAATAGGAAAGGAAGCTCTCATCTGTAAAAAATGGGATGAGGACGATCGGGCGGAGCGTCACTCGGGTAAAGCGGTAAACAAGGGCGAAGGCAAGCCAAAGAAACAGAGGATATGCGAGGTAGGTAGGGATCCTCAGCAGCGTGAAGGGGACCAAGACCAGGAAAGAAAGTGCCGGATAGGACACACGTGACGTCAGGTCCCCGTCCAGCAGCGGAGTGGAGACCAGCGGACTGTTGTTGAGGCGGAACGCCCCGAGCATCGAGTGGTCGTAAGGATTGTTCTTTGTTGCAATGAGGCGCGCCGCGTAGTCTAGATAGACATGCCCGTCCGTGGTCAACAGTATCCCACTATGCCACTTGCTGTACGCATCACCGACGCCATAGACCAAACAGGCCAAGGTCAGTGCTGGGAAAATCCAAGGGACAAAGCGATGATGACCTCGCGCCATCGCTCCCATGGTGAGAAACGCAAGCCCGGCGAGGTAGAGAAGGGGCAAGAGCAGCGCCAAAAGGAGATGCAGCGGCACAATGCCCAGTCGGTCCATGTTCGACGCTGAGCGCCAAAGGATAATCCCGGTGGCCATAAGCCCCAGGCGTTGCACCCATGGCTCGGTACTGTCTGATTGGCCTTCCGCAGTTGCCTTCATCTCCCCACTCCCACTCCCAAAGCTGCAGAGCCCTAGTGCGCGCTAACCGCCCCTTCGGCAGCTCGTTCGATGGTCTCCTCAGGAAGCACACCGTGCGCATCCTTCAGCCAACGTCGGCCGTCCGCAAGGGCCAGCTCGATGCGTCCGCGAGCCTCAAGAGCCTCGTAGGACAGCGACTCCAAGCGGCGTTCACGTGGCAAGAGAACATAAGTGGGCCTTGTCCTGTGGCCCACCACCGGAAAAGGAGCGTATTCAAGACGCTCTGCCACGAAGTAGTTTCGCACGATCACCTCGAAAGGGGCTGTCCGGCGCGCAAGCACGTCTCTGGGAAGCACAAATTGGTAGGTGAGATCATTGATGTCGTCAATGACAACAGCAGCATACTTCTGGCCAGCGAAGGCCTCGTGCACCGCCCTTGGCAACGGCCCCCCCTGGCGCAGGACATCGACGAGCGCTGCAGAATGGAAATGCCGTACCTTGCTCACGTGGCCGCGTCCATAGACCAATACCTCACCCCCCTTGGCCTCGTACTCGGCTACCCGCAAGCGAAGCCTGTCGGCCGCCTCAATGGCCCCCGGCTCCGGGATAGACTCGGTTGGATCGTCTGCAAATCGAAGGACCTGGCAGGCAATGACGCCGTGAAGGATCCAGCGGGCCAACGGATTGGTCGCGCACTTCTGCTCGAACTCGCATGCAAGGACCGCAATGGCCACGGAAGCAAAGAGGGTCCAGAACATCAGCACGTTCGGAAACCCACCCACATGCATGCGGCTCGCAGCCGAAGCCGCCCAGGACGCCGCAAGGTAGGCGGCGAACACAAGACGCGGGGTTGCTGGAACAAACAGGAACCTCTTTTGCGTTGCAGGCTCCGGGCGCCATGGGACAAACAGAGCAAGCGCCACGAAGGTCGCCAGCGTGAACAGGAATGCCTTGGACTGATCGACCACGAGGAACAGCGTCACCAGACGACTGTCGAGGCCGTGGGAAGCAGGAAGGGTAAGGCAATAGTAGGAAAACCAGCCGTGAGTCCGATGCTGGAGGAGTGCGAACGTCGGCAAGAAGAGCAGAGCAGCTCCTGCCAGGAAGGCAAAGAGTCGACGCCATGAACGCGATATTGCAAAGGCTGCGACGGCAAAGGCGACGAAGATCGTCGCAGGTTGCTTTACAAAGAACGCTGCACCGGTGATCGCCCCCGCGAGAGCAGCCCCCTTGGCGCTCGGCCAACGGATTGCGCAGTAGGCTCCCCAACCGAGCATCGCCACAAACAGCGAGTCGCTCCGCTCGATGTCGTACCAAGACGACGTGAAGGTGAAACAGGAGACAAACAGTGCTGCAGCCAGCACCCGCCATCCTCGGGTCGCCCCAAGAAGTCCTGCAAGCGCCGCAGCCGACCAGGCCGCCAGTACCGTGCACGCAATGGACACAAGACGCGCCGCGAACACCAATGGGAAAAGTCGTGCCGCAGCCGCTGCCACCCAGTAGTACCCTGGCGTGTAAATGAACGGTATCCACTCGTCCGTAGGCTCGGTGTACAGCGGTTTTCCATCTTGGACGCGCTCGATATGATCGAGCACACCGCCGGTCATCCATTCAAGCTCCATAGGAAAATGAACCCTCGACGCTATCACGAAGGTTGCTATTGCGACCGCTATGAGGCATGCGCCCGCAGACATGAGACGCGGTCCGAGGAGGCTTGCCTTGCTATTGCTCGAAAACGCGAGCTGGTCAGTATTGGACACGGGACCGACTATGCCCGAGCGCGCGCCACGGAACAAGCGGAACAAGCGGAACAAGCGGCTTCAGCCGTCCAACGCCTCCCGCACCTTGACCGACAGGTCCCTTGTAGAGAACGGCTTCCGAATGAATTGAACCCCTTCATCTAGCACGCCGTGGTGGGCGATCACATCGGCCGTATAGCCCGACATAAATAGACACTTGAGCCCTGGATGCTGAGACAGGAGCTTCCTCGCCAGGTCGCGCCCGTTCATCTCGGGCATCACCACGTCGGTCAGCAGAAGGTGGACCTTGCCAGCATTCTCCCCAGCCACGCGGATTCCATCGCCCGGACTGCCCGCAGCCAACACCTTGTAGCCCTGCCTCTCTAGCATCCTCGTGGTCATTTTCAGAATGGCGGGCTCGTCTTCAACCAACAGAATAGTCTGTTTGCCGTGCACCACCAGCGCTTCCGGCATGGTCCCCTGGGCCTGCCCAACATTGCCGGCATGGCGGGGAAGATAGATCTCAAAGGTCGTCCCTTTCCCCGGCTCGCTCGACACATTGATAAAGCCGCCGTTCTGCTTCACTGCACCGTACACCGTCGCCAACCCAAGGCCGGTCCCCTGCCCCACCGCCTTGGTGGTGAAGAACGGCTCGAACAGCTTGTCAAGCGTCTCCTTGTTCATGCCGCAGCCATTGTCGCTCACGGCCAGTACCACATACTCGCCGGGCGTAACCCCCTCGCGAGCGGCGCAGTAGTCCGCATCGAAGAGTACGCTCCCCGTTTTGATTGCGATCCTGCCAACGTCCGCGATGGCGTCACGGGCGTTGACACACAGGTTGGCCAGGATCTGGTCAATCTGGGAGGGGTCCACTTTCACGGGCCACATGCTCTTGCCCGGCATCCACACGAGATTGATGTTCTCGCCAATGAGCCGCCGCAACATCTTGAGCGTGCTTTCTACAGTCTCGTTCAGATCGAGCACCTTGGGGGCCACAGTCTGCTTGCGAGCGAACGCCAGAAACTGCCGCGTGAAGTCGGCGGACCGATTGGCCGCCTTGCGGATTTCCTCTAGGTCGTCGTGAAGCGGCAGGGACGGGTCCATCTCCTCGAGGGCCAACTCCGTATACCCGAGGATCAGCACTAGCATGTTGTTGAAGTCGTGCGCCACACCGCCCGCCAAGCGTCCCACCGATTCCATCTTCTGGGCCTGATGCAACTGCGCCTGTAGCTTCAGCCGCTCCTCCTCGGCCCGCCTGCGCTCGGTAACGTCGCTGAGCACCACGAGCAACTCCGTAGCGTCCTGCGTGTCCTGCGCCGCGGTCACCGTTATATGCCCCCAGAACTGCACTCCGTCCTGCTTTACCATCCGCAGCTCGAAGGCCACCGGCTCCCCTGTCGCTAAGACCTTCTTGCGCTGCAGGTAGTAGATGTCCTGGTCTTCCGTGAGAATGAACTGGGACATCCGCCGCCTGACCAGTGTGCCTCGCGCCACGCCCAGCAATGCCGCGGCGGTTAAATTTGCCTCCAGGACCAGCCCAGTGTCGCTCAACGTGACATAGCCTACCGGCGCCAGCGCATAGAGGTCGAAATACCGAGCCCGCGCAGCGTCCAGCTCCGCTTGCGTCCGACGTAGCTCCTCGTTCTGCATCTCGAGTTCGAGCTGATGGACCCGAAGCTCGTACAGCGTACGCCCCATCGCTTCGGGCGACAGTGCCTCCAGGTCGTCCCCCGCCCCGGCAGCGTTTTCCCGGGCCTTCGCTTCGGCCTGTCGACGCAGCTCGCCAGCATCGTCGGAGCGCTTGTCGCTGTCGGTCATTGAGCACCTGCAACGTACGGCCTCTCTGTGGTCGCAATCGCATACATCTGCCCCGCCTCATTCATCAAGGCAGTGGAAAAGAGCGAGACCTCCACTACTGTCCCGTCTTTGGCAAGCCGTTGGGTGCGATACGCCTCGAGAACATGAGACCGGCTAAGCTCATGGACCTTGGACAACGATTGCTCCCGCAGCCCCTCCGGAATCCGGTCGCCCACGTTCATCAACAGTGCCTCGGCTTCGCTCCAACCATACATCCTCACCGCTCCTGGGTTCCATGCCAGGATACGGCCATCGACATCCTGCACCGTAATGGCATCGTGTGCGTCGCGGGATGACGCTGCCAACCGGAGCATCTCATTGGCTTTCCGCAGCGTTTCCCGCATCTGCTTCGCTTCGGTGATCTCGACGAGGGTGATCACGGCCCCCTCGATCACGTTGTCCAAGGTGCGATAGGGCATCAGACGCATCATGTACCACCGACCGCCCTGGGTCTGTACTTCCACGTCTTTAGTAACCAGCGTGTCGAGCACCGCTTGCAGAGCCGGCACCAGGCTGTCGTAGCCAACCAGGTTGGATACGAGGTGCCCCACGGGCCTTCCAATGTCGCTCTGGATCAGGTTGATGATCTGTGTAGCCGCGGGGGTGAAGCGCAGGATACGCAATCGATGGTCCACGAAGACTGTGCCAATGCCGGTGCCGGCCAGCAAGTTGTTCATGTCGTTGTTGGCCCGCGACAGGTCGACCAGCTTGGATTGCAGCTCGGCATTGACCGTGGCGAGCTCCTCGTTGATCGACTGCAGCTCCTCCTTGGAACTCTCGAGCTCCTCGTTGGTAGACTGCAACTCCTCGTTGACCGATTGCATTTCCTCGTTGGAGGACTTGAGCTCCTCGTTGGAGGTCTCCAGCTCCTCGTGGGTGCTCTGGAGATACTCCTCCTTGGCCCGTAGCTCCTTCTGGAGGGTGGCGACACGAGCCTCGATTTCCGCCGCATTGGCGCTGGCAGTACGTTCCGGCTGTGCCTCTTCTTGCGGTGGCATATCCTGCAGGACAACCAGGTACAGGGTTGATTCGGTGGTCGTGCCGGCGCCCGCGGCAACCGGTCGGATCGTCAGGTCGACGCTGGTGTAGTCACCATTGGTTTTGACGCGTAACCCCAGGTCGCGCACGACTTCTTTCGTTGCCACTGCTTTGTGCAGGGCTGTGGTCAGGTCGCGCCGCAATCCCTCACGCGCCATCTTGAGGATATTGATGACTCCAGTCTCGCCCGGGGTCAGCTCGAGGTACAGCCCCGTCCGTCCATGCAAGTAGAGGATATCGCCTTGGGCATTGACGAGCGCACCGGCGGGAGCGACCTGGTGAAGCAGCGCCTGCTCGGTCAACTCGCGCAGAGGCAGAGTCGCAGGGGATGTCAACTTTGCGTTAGTCCGCGGGAGTGCCACATCGGTCGCCCTCATGGCGGGAACGAACCGACCCAGGGCCCAGCGTTGCGCGCTGTGAATATCAGGCATGCGCTGATACAACTTCGCCTTGCGGTCGAACGTGGCAAACAGGTCGTCATGCTCGCCGACAGTCTCGGAGGTGCCCAGAAAGAGGAAGGCGCCCTGGTTCAGCGCAAAGTGGAACAGCGGGATCAGCTTTTTCTGCAGCTCGCCTCCCATGTAGATCAGGAGGTTGCGGCAGCTAATGAGATCGAGCTTGGAGAATGGCGGGTCTTTGATCACGTCCTGCAGGGAGAAGACCACAATGTCACGGATACCTTTGTGGATACGGTAGGCGCTTCCATCGGGCTCGAGAGTGAAGAAGCGCGCCAGGCGCTCCGGGGAGATGTCAGCGGCAATGCTAGCTGGATAAATACCTGCGCGGGCCGTGGTAATCGCCTGGCTGTCAATGTCGGTGGCAAAGACCTGCACCTTGAAACTCTGCTTCATCGCCTCTTGACGCTCGGCGAGCAGGATCGCCAGGGAGTAGCCTTCCTCGCCCGTGGAGCAACCGGTCGACCAGACGCGGATCACTTCACTCGCAGTCTTGCCGGCAAAGAGCTTGGGGATCACCTGCTCCTGGAGCACCGTAAAGGCCTCCGGATCGCGGAAAAAACTAGTCACACCGATCAAGAGATCGCGAAAGAGCGCATCGACCTCGGTAGCAGTCTGCTGCAGGTACTTCACGTACAGTTCCATGGTTTCGACCTGATGGACTGCCATGCGCCGTTCGATGCGGCGGTGGATAGTGCTCGGCTTGTACAGGGAAAAGTCGTGACCGGTCTTGGCGCGCAGCAGGATGAATATCTTCTTCAGTGCGTTCTCGGCCCTGGGGGCGGGAGCGGGTGACTCGAAACTCTTGCCAAAGGCATGGGTCACATAGGCGATGAGGACCGCAGGCATTTCAGCGGGCGGTAGCTCGTAGTCCACCAGGCCAGTGGCAATGGCACTGCGCGGCATGCCGTCGTAGTCGGTGGAGGTTGGGTTCTGGGCCATGGCCATTCCCCCCTCGCCCTTGATGGCCCGCAGGCCGAGTGTGCCGTCACTGCCCGTTCCCGACAGCACGATGCAGATAGCTCGTTCGTGTTGGTCCTGGGCGAGGGAGTGGAAAAAGAAGTCAATCGGGAGGCGTCGCCCGCGAGGCGCGGACGGTTCCATCAGTTGGAGCGAGCCGTTGAGAAAAGCCATGTCGCGGTTGGGAGGGATAATGTAAGCGCAGTTGGGCTGCACTTTCATCCCGTCCTCGACCTCGAAGACCTGCATGCGGGTGTAGCGCCGGATAAGGTCGGTGAGGATGCTTTTGTGGTCTGGGGCGAGGTGCTGCACCAGGACGAAGGCCATGCCGGGGTCCGTGTCGGCGGGCATGCCGGAAAAGAAGGCCTCGAAGGCCGCTAAGCCGCCGGCCGAGGCGCCGATGCCGACGATGGGAAAAGTCTTCTGCGCGGCTGCGTCGGGGGCCTGAATCTCTTGGTTCGGTTCGTTGTTCTCGGCCATGGTGTTCCTGAATGTTTGCGGTGAGGACGGTCATCCTCGGTACACGGTCTATCGGTGCCCCTGGTATCGGATCGAGCGATCTCCTCATAGCACCACGTGGGCGATGGAACAGCACTAGTGGGACGCGGCGGAAGTCCTTGGACACTTCGGGGTAGCCGAACGCGACCGCGCCCCCGTGTGAGGGACGGGCAGTGGGGCCGCGGTGTGTGCGGGCGGGTCCGCGGTGTGTGCGGGCGGGTCCGCGGGTGTGTGCGGGCGGGTCCGCAGGGCGGGCGGTTGGTTCCGCGGTGCGGGCGGTTGGTTCCGCGGTGCGGGCGGTTGGTTCCGCGAGGCGGGCGCCCGGGTTCCGCGAGGCGGGCGCCCGGGTTCCGCGAGGCGGGCGGTTG
>CAITRH010000013.1 GCA_903894755.1 uncultured delta proteobacterium | reverse complement strand
GGTGACGTGGGTGTTTCTACTGTGTTCAAGTTTTGAGGAGGGTGCAGTGAGAACAATTTGGTTGGCTGTGCTCTTGGGTGTTCTTGGTTTGGTGGCGTGCGCGGACTCGATTTATGGGACTTCGGGGAACACGTACGATGATATCCTCGTGGCATGTGGTTCGAAGACCTGCGGCGTGAGCCATGGGGTGACGTGCGGGACGTGTACGGGGCAGAACTATTGCGACGGAACGCAATGTGTGGACGTGACGCAGGGCATGGTGACAGTACCGGGCGGAACTCTCACTCTTGGTGCTAGTGATATAAGCGACAATAAGCCCCACTCGAGCACCGTGGCGACATTCCAGATGGACGTCACCGAGGTGACCGTGGCTGCGTACAAGTGGTGTGTCGACGCTACGAAATGCTCGACATCAGGCGACACTAGAAATTGCAATGGGGGTATCAGCGGTAGAGAAAATTGCCCTATCAATTGCGTCAATTGGCAGCAGGCGACGAACTTCTGCAGCTGGGCGGGCAAAAGACTACCCACCGAGGAGGAATGGGAGTATGCAGCGCGCTACGATGACAGCCGCGACTACCCGTGGGGGAACACGGCCCCAAGCACGAAGCTCGTGGACTTCTATACGTACGGTTCTAGGGCGGTGGGGAGTTTCCCCGCTGGCGCCAGCAAGCTTGGGATTCTGGACCTTGCAGGCAGCGTGTGGGAGTGGACCAGCACGTGGTATTGTGACACACCTCCCTGCACGGGTACGACAGGCTCCGGCCCCGTGTATCGGGGCGGCAGCTGCTACAACGATAACTCGTGCCTCCGCGCGTCGCGGCGCTTCGGCGACACGCCGGAAGGCGGCAGCAGCCTCGGGATCCGTTGCGCGAGGACTCCGTAGCCGTGGTCCATTGTTTGCACAAGTTGGTCTAACCCTTGATTCTGAATCCTTGAATCCTTGAATTCCGACAAGTCGAAAAGGTCCGTGGAAGGCACCTCGGGCAGCGCCCTGTCGGGTTTGGGGCCATCGTGTCAGGGCCGCCGTTTGCCTGAGCGTTTCCCAGTTGTTCTGCGCTCCAGTGCGCGCACGTCGCGCCAGTCCTGGGGTCGCCCGACCGCTCGCTTGTTCCTGATCAAGTCTTCGCGCCCGATGAACGTGTAGCGTGCGCCATCGATCTCTGCAACCGTGCGTCGCTCCCATGCTGACGCAAACTCGACGCCGGGGAGGCTCTGGAAGAAGTCCACACGCGCAGGCGCGCGGCCTATCCAGACGATCTCGTCAGGCTTTGCCGTGCGAAGGCTCGCCACGAGCGTCTCGGGAATGCCGAAGCGCCGAAGGGCAGCGCATGCCCAACCGATGTTCTCAGGCTCGGGGTCGAGCCAGAGGTCCAGGTCCTTCGTTGACCTCGGACGCGCGTGGAGCGACACCGCGTGCCCCCCCACGATCAGATACCGCACACCGGCGTCGGCGAACGCCGCAAGGACCTCGACCAAATCGCCGGGGAGGCTCATCGGGATACTGCAGTCGAAACAGGGTGAACGACAGCTCCACGGACGCCTCGAAGCGAGCTGCGGGCCCCGCACGATCCCAGAAGTCCTGGTCGGCCTCGTCGAGCTCCTCCTGGTTGTGCACGACCCCGCCCGACCATTTGTCCTCCGAGCCCATGGCGCGCAGCGTAGCGCGATGGGCCTCGGCGGTCCCGTCCATTTCGAGGGATGTTCCGGGTGCTCTGTCCGAGGGCCAGGGTAGGTAACCCCGGGTGAGGTAGGTGAGCGCATTGGTTTTGCTTCGCGATACGAGATTGCCGCTGCTTTGCCGAAATCCCGCGGCGGCTGCCGGATGAAGCTCAAGGGATCGGTCGCGTCTTAGATTGCATCCAGTTGCATCGGACGACGGAGCGGGGGGGGTTCTTGGTGGGGATCCGGGCCTGGCGTGCGCACGCGCGTCACGGGCACACGCGGGGGCTATGCCGTGCGGAGCTGTCGCGGCTGGTCTGGACGCGGTGAGCTCTCGGGAGCCTCACCCCGCGGCGCTGGGCCCCGGGGCCACGACCTCCTCGGCCGACGCGACGGTCACCGCTCGAAGACCCCAAGCTCGCAACGTGGCCAGATCCCGGCACCCCAGGATTTGCTCGCGCACCGGGTCCGGCACCACGAGTCCGCGGCTGGTCAGAATCTCGAGAAGCATCCCGGCCCTTCCCCTGGTATCGCCCTCGCTCCTCAACGTCTCCGCCCACGTCATGACAACCTCCTTCACCTCGGGTCCCGCCGCCGCCTCCAGTGCCTTTCGGAATTCCTCCGACACCGGACCATCGACACCGAGGGAAACATAATGCACTAAACCAAAACCATCTTG
>CAITRH010000012.1 GCA_903894755.1 uncultured delta proteobacterium | reverse complement strand
GGTGGTGGCGGTGGTGGCAGGTTCGCGGGCGATGGGACGTTCGTCGGGGTAGCGTTTGACGTCGGCTTCGTTTTGGGCCTCCGCAGCGGGGCCGGCATCTACGATGGGCGCCGCCGTCGCGGTGGGCTCGGACGTAGGCGCGGTTGGCGCCGCCGTCGTTGCGGGGGCGGCATCCTCGACAGAAGCTTGTTTCGAAGAAAAACATGAGTCCAGTGGCGAGAGTCCAATGAGAGCAACGGCGACAGCAACGCGAACGATCATGGTGCCTCCTCCTCGAGCGACGCTAGTCGAAGTCGTCGTCGGCGTCGCAAAAACGGTGGTGCTTGCGTGGGCGGTGTTTGGGTGCGGTTCGGGAGGCCTCGGGCCGTATCCTTTGGTGGGTTCTGCAGCCCCGCGGGCGTCGTTTGCGTGGGGACGCGACGCGATCTCGGTCGATACGCGGGTGCTGACGGGGCGTGTGGTGGTGGTCGTGTTCTTTGCGAGCTGGTGTGACTCGTGTCGGGACACGCTGCAGCGGCTCGAGGGGTTTCGCACGAGATATCCCGAAGCCGTGGTGCTGGTCGTGGGGCTCGATCGGCTGCGTCAGGACTCGGAGGAACTCGCTCGAACTCTAGGGATCGGCGGCCCGATGGCCTGGGACTCGACGCGTACCCTGACGCGTCGTTGGCTGGTTTCACACGTGCCGTGCGTGCTGGTCCTCGATCGGGAGGGGATCATTCGCTTTGGGGCTTGGGACTCCGAAGGGCTCGACGTTGCCGTAGGGGCACTTCTAGGTCCGGGCTGAAACCGCCTCGAAGTGGCCTTTTGGGACCGGTGAGGTTAAACCGCCCGGGTGCAACTCTCCTGGCCCTTGGCGCTCGTGTTTCTCCTGGTTGCCGCATGTGTAGTTCCGCAAACGAAGTACGACGCGCTGGCGAGGACTCTCGCGGAGACGAAAGCGGCCTCCGATGCGGAGCTGACGGACCTGCGAAAGCAGCTCGCGAATGCCGAGACTGCAGGGCAAGAACGCGACAGCAAAGTCTCCGAGCTCACCACGGCGCGGCACAACCTGCAGGCGTCGCTGGATGAGGCGACCGCCATTCACCAGCAGCTCCGAGGGGAGCTCGAGAGGCTAGGCAAGGACGTCGACAAGGTCTTGAAAGAGCGAGGGCTTCTCTCGAAAGCGCTCGACGATGCCAAGGTGCGTCTCGAAGAGCTTCGCAAGGCGCAGGACGTGTCGGAGGCTCGACTGCGTCTGTTTCGTGACCTTGAACGTCGGTTTGCCCGGATGATCGAGGGGGGACAACTTCGCATCGACGTGCGGGCGGGACGGTTCGTGATCACGGTCCCCTCGGATTTCCTCTTCGAGGGCGAGCGCGGGGAGATCCGACGAACGGCGGAAGGGGCGCTTCTCGAGGTGGCCAAGTCCCTGTCGATGCTCCCTGGGAAACGGTTTCAGGTGGGCGGGCACACGGACAACGTGCCGCCGAAAGGGCGACGTACGGCGTTGGAGCTCACGGCCGTGCGCGCCGTGTACATCGTGAAGTTCCTGGTGCAGAACGGTGTGAAGCCCGAGAGCCTCGCGGCGGCGGCGTATGGGGAGTTCGACCCGGTGGTCTCCAACGACACGGCGGAGGGACGGAGTCGAAACCGTCGCATCGAGTTGATGCTCGAGCCGAGTGCAGACGAACTCGTGGCCCCGGGAAAGTGGAAGTAGGCTTGAACGTCCAGGGTCCCTCTGGCACCATCACCTGCACCCTCGGCCATCATGAGATCCCCCCACGTCAAGTGCCTCGCGCTCTGTGCTCTCCTCGTGTTCCCCGGTGTCGCGACCGCTGACATCTTCCAGTACACCGACTCCGAGGGGGTGCTCCACTTCACCAACAGCCGCGCCCGTGCCGCACCGGGGGCCAAACTCTACATGCGGAGCCACACCGCTCCGCGACGTCCCGGTGTCACGCCGGTCCCCCCGTCCGACCGCGACGTTAGCCGCTACACCCGCTACGACGAATGGATCCGTCAAGCCGCCACGCTCTATCAAATCCCCGAGCAGCTCATTCGAGCCATCATCCGTTGTGAGAGCGACTACGACCCCCGCGCCGTAAGCGTCGCAGGCGCTCGCGGGCTCATGCAACTGATGCCCGATACCGCCGACCGCATGCAAGTGCGCGACATCGACGACCCGCGCGAAAACCTGTTCGGTGGCGTCCGCTACCTCCGTATCCTCGCCAACCAGTTCAACGGGGACCTCGAGCTGACCATCGCGGCCTACAACGCAGGCGACGGCGCGGTCATGCGGTTCGGCGGTATCCCCCCGTATTCCCAAACGCGCGACTACGTGGTCAGCGTCACCAAGTACTACCGTCGCTACCGCATGATCGCCGACGCCACCGAAGCCAGCGTCGGCCAATAAGGCACCTCCCGCGGACCTCACCCCCACATGATTCGGAGCGTTCACATCGTCCCCCTCCCCATCGATGGGGAGGGGGAATTTGTAGGAGCGCGAAGTCGCGGGGGGTGAGGTCCGACGGTCAGCGAGGTGGGTCTGCGGGGGAACTATTTGATGGGGAGTCCCTTAACCTCCCCGCTACGGAACAACCACCACATCACGCGACGTGCTCAACACCAGCGCCGCAATGCGCGCCTCGATGGTCCGCACCGTATTGGCCGTGGCATAGGAGTCGGGAAGCGTCAGTTTCCCGTCGGCCTGCGCCAGGTACCCCTGGTCGACAAACGCCGCATACGCGTTCTCGAGCAGGGGACGGCTGATCGCCTCGCGACGTGACACCTCACCGGCCAAGAACAGCCGCTGCCCTAGTGTCAACGTGCGCTTCGTAAGCTCCTTGGACGCAAGCGGTCCCCGCAAGAGCAGCGTGAGCCCCCGCGCTGCGACCCGGTAGCCCTCGAGGAAATTCTTGAGAACACTCACGTAAAGCTGCAGCTGAATCCGTCCATCTGCCCCACCCGGCGCCAACCGATGATCGAGACGCTCCAATTCTCCGTCCGCCACCATCGCATCAACCACCTCGGTGAAAATCTCATCGAAAGACTTGTCAGCTCGAAACTGAAACTCGAACTTGAACAGCCGCGACAGCCAGTGAACCCGCTCGCGCACGGTCATCACGTGCGCCGGTGCACCAGGAGGCGCCAGAAGCGCCGTCGCAACGAGTGCGCGGGCCACAAAGAAGTGCACCACAATGTTCTTCGACAGGTCGAGCGACAGGCGCGCCTCCGGAGGAACCACGTAGATCGCCTCCTCGAAAACGACGTTCTTCGGCTTTCCTCCCCCGTGCGTTCCGGGCTGGTGCGCCTCGAGGTTGCCCGCCCGTAGAAACAGCTCCAGTGCGTCGCGAATGGCCCCGCCTCGGAGCCGCTCCGGATCGCTCGGATGCAGCACCGATGGTGTAAAACGCGCACCGAACCGGCGAAGTGTCCGCGCGATGCGGTCACAGGACGCAAGCAGCTCGGCGTGGGGAAGCCCCCTGCGATCATGGGTCAACAGCGCCGTCGCCACCAACGCCCCTCCAGTCACCGCGGTCACGCGGTTCATTTCGTTCATCACGCGGTACGCCAGCCTGTTGACCAGCGCGCGACGCTGAAGAGAAGGGAGCTCCGCGACGCTCGTGATCGTTCGGATGCCCGTAAGATCGGGCGAGCTACCGCGTCCCGACGCGCTCATCGCCCCAAGCGCCCCCTCCGACTCGCGAAGCACCTGCTCGAGAGACAAGAGCTCGCCAAACTGTACGTTGAGCCGTCCATAGCGCCCGCTCATGACCGACGCCGACGACAGAAGACTTTGCGCGTCCTCTTTCTTCTTCTCGCCCCCAGACAGCTCCCGCACGAAAGACTTCTCTTCGACAAAACGCTCGTAGCCGATGCTGACCGGACAAAACAGCACCTTGTGATCAGGAAGCTCCGCGATCGCATCGACCACCATGGAGAGCAGTCCCACTTTGGGGGGGAGCAATTTGCCGGTGCGAGATCGTCCGCCTTCAAGGAAAAACTCGATGCTCCAGCCGTCCTCGATCATCTTGCGGATGTAGGCGTAGACCACCGCGACATAGAGCCTGTCCCCCTTGAACTTGCGTCGTATGAAGAAGGCTCCAGAGCGGCGAAAGAGGACACCCAAGGGGAAGAAACTCAGGTTCTCGCCCGCGGCGATCAGCGGAACAGGAAGGTTTGCACGGAAAAAAGCCTGCGACAGGATCAGGTAGTCCATGTGCGACTTGTGCGAGGGGAGCAGGATCAGCGTGGTGCCTTTGGACGCCGCGCGAAGACGTTCGAGCCCTTCGATGTCGAGGTCGATGCCGGAGTACATGCGCTGGGTGAACTGGTCGACGCCGAAGTCCATGGCTGCGACGGTGTTGATGTCGAAGGTGGCCTCCATCTCGGTCATCATGGCGCGCACCCGAGCGTTGATGATCTCGAGCTCCGGTTCCCCGTCCCCGGCCATGTCGTGGATCAACTGCTGGAGCGGCTTGGTCGCGAGCACGTCTTCGCGAAGGCGCGCGGGAGTCGTTCGGGCGGGACCCACGACCGCTTTGCGCTCCTGATCGAGCTGCTTGACGAGGTCTTCGACGAGACGACGCGCGATCTGTTCGGTGGAGGCGTCGGCGAGTCCCTGGGTCAGGTCCATCGGCTCGCTCGCTCGCAGCGAGACCTGACGGTAGTTGGCGAGGTACTGGGCGGCGGTTCGAAGATTTCCAGGCCACTCGGAGGACCCGAAGACGAAGTCGACGGCGGTCTCTTGGGACATGCCAGGGCCATGGGCCCAGACGAAGACGAGCGGGATGAGGAGAATGGGACGAGGACTTTTTCGCTGGGCGTCGACCAGTGCGCGGATAAAGTCTTGGCCCTCGATAGTGCCGCGCGACCCGTCGAGGAGCCCGGTGGTCCGCTTCAAGAACAGGGCAGCAGCAAAGCCTCTGAGGACCGTCTGCTGGAGCTCGTCGGCGTCAGTAGCGGCGTCACGAGGTTTGAGCCAGTCGAGCCAGCCGCGTCTGACGGGCTCGAGAACCCGCAAGCCGAGGTCGTTGGCGAAGTGAATGGGGGGAAGGTCCAGACGTTTGGTGACGTAGTCGAGGGCAACGAAGTCGAGGGCCGACAGGTTTCGAAGGACATAGACCACGGTGCCGCGAAGTGCCGCGTCCCGCACGGTGGAAGCCCACCCCGAGTCGATCTCGATGTGCTTGAAAAAGCTATGGGCGATGTTGGAAAAAACGGAGCGCTGTCCGTAGCGGAGCAAGGGGCGATCGATCATTGGGCGCGCGATGTGTACCGGAGACGCGAGTGGACGGCGAGAGGCGAGCGGAGCCCCGCGCGTTGTTTGGAGATAAGGGTTAGAGCATGCAAGCCGTGACCGGTCCTCTTCTAGAAGCAAGCGCAGTCCGTATCGACATCGACGGGGCGTCGGTGGTCGATGGGCTTTCGTTCGCATCCGACGGCGCGCTAATTTTGGTGCAAGGCGCGCCGCGAGCTCTGTTCGAGGCGGTATGCGGGATCCGTTCGGTGGCTCGGGGCACCCTGCGGGTGCTGGGGCAGGCCCCCGGAAGGGCCGCAGGGGCGCCGCTCGACCCACCGATTCCCGCGGCTTGGACCGCCCGGGATTACGTTCTGTGGAGCGCGCGTTTGGCGGGAAACAAGGAGGCCAAAGAGGCGACCGAGCGAGCGATGCAAGCGTTGGGACTCCTTGCCGTAGCGCGCACACGACTAGGCAAACTTGCGCGGGTGGTACGTCGGGCCGTCGTGGTTGCGTCCGCGCTCGCAACCGGTGCGGAGGTGTTGGTGCTTGAAGATCCGCTGGTGGGTCTCGAGGACCACGAGGCGAGGTATTTCGGACGTGCTCTCGTAAAGGGACTGAAGGAGCGTCGGACCGTAGTGTTTGCGCTGGCGGTTCCTCTGGTGTCACATCTAGCGATGCATGCCGACGACGCGGTGGTGTTGTTAGGGTCGGCGGTGGCAGCGCAAGGGGTTCCAGCCGAGCTGTCGGCGAAAGAGCGCACTTGCACGCTTCGTGTTTGCGGCAACGTGGCGGCGTTCTGTGCGGCGCTTGCCGAGCGGGGGGCATCCGCGGTGTGTGTAGGGGAGGGCGAGCCGATGGACATGGTGGTGGAACAGGGAAGTTTGTCGCGCACAGCGCTGGTTGCAGTGGCACTCGAGGTTGGCGCGCTAGTCACGTCATTGCGGCAAACGCGTTAGCGGTTTGTTCCCGTCCGAGTGGGAGTGCTACCTGTCCAGAACAGGGCATTAGACCCCCCGATGATTTGCGCCACTTTGCGGTGGAATCGGCACACCCTCGTACGAGGGAGCGATTTTTGGCGCTCTATGAGGTGACGCAGGGCGAAAGTGCACTGAATTCGGCCACGCGCACCGACCGTCGACACTCGACCGTACTGGAGTGGATTCATTCCTACAACGAGCGAGGCCCGGAGGCCCTGGTCTATCGACGTACGGGTGGTTGGCCGCGGTTGCTTTCTTCAATTTCCTCTTACATCAACGAGTTGATCAACAAGGCAACGGAGGCCGCAGCTT
>CAITRH010000011.1 GCA_903894755.1 uncultured delta proteobacterium | reverse complement strand
TCCCGGTAACCCCGGCTCTCCGGCAAGTCGGCTTCTCTCACGAGCAACTCCTCGAAAAAGGCCAGCATCTTGGCGCTGAACATCTGGAACATCGCACGGCGCCGTCCGATACGCAACGGCCCCCGTAGCTTCTCCGTACGAGCTATCGCAGCCCTCGCAATGGAAAGCGCCCGAGGACCAAAGCGAGCCTGGATGGCCCAGGCCGCGAGCACCGCCATGTCCACGTCTTCACAGGCCACCAGTTGCTCCGCAAGGGCCAAGTCGATGTGGAGCACCACGGGAACCAGAGACAACGTCGAGCCAAGCGGGCCCTTCTCGCAAGCCACCTCCTTGGCCCAGGTCGCCACGCGTTGGGACGCAGTAAGTACCACAATGTCCCCCATCGCCCCGTTCTGCTGAAGGAGCGCTGTCACAATGAGCGGCCAGATGCGTCGTTTGTCAGGGTCCACGGCGTGTTGCAGCTCCAGCACCACCCATGGGATTTCCTTGGAGCGAAAAACCAGGTCCGGGTTGATGCCGGCGACGTCGGCAAAACGCACCGCGGTGTTCACGACGGAAAGGTTGGTTAGGCGCTTGCTCCCAGAGAGGGCCAAAAGCTCAGCGAGCAGCTCGGGGCGTTCTTGGAGTAAAAGAAGAGGGACTTCGTGACGATCTCCTGGCATGAGCAGGCAGCTTACCGCACCTCGCGGAGCCGACCACGCACTGAAAACGATGGCCGCGCAAGGCCCACGGTTGCGGGTGAGGGGCTCGCGGCATCGTCTTGATCGGCGCCATGGCCCCATTGATTCCGCAGGTCAAGCGAGAAGTTCGCTCTCGCCCCCTTCTGTTTGTCCCTTCACGGCGGATCGGGGGGCCGGAAACACAGTGCCAGGACGCTCCCACGTTCTCCTACCTATTTTGGATTTTTCGCGCGTACGGCTTGACCTGCTCGCCGCTGTGCCGTTTGATGCTCGTTAATCGGCTCCGGTTTCTGGACATGATGCCTCGAGGTTAACTATGATTCCTCGCCTCGCCTCGCCTCGCCTCGCCTCGCCTCGCCTCACCTCACCTCACCTCGCCTCGCCTTTAGCCCCAGCTAGCTTCACCAGCGGGGTCAACGTTCGCCCCTCCGTTTGCGACGCTTCCCCGGCTCACCGTACGCCACGGGCGCGGACCGGTCTGACCTCCCTCCTCATTCTCCTGCTTCTCGCGATCGTCGCGAGTTGCTCGTCCGGCTCATCGGGGGCAGTGGGCGGCGGCTCTTCCTCCGATGCCTCGGCCCCTAACGGCACATGTCCCGCCAATACGGTGCGTTTTGCGGAAACCTGTGTGTCGCCTGCAGGGTCGGCACAGCTCGTTCCACCTACATCGAAAGCGGAGGTGGTTTCGCTTGGAGACACCGGGGCTCGCCTAATCGTGCCTATCGGCGCAATTGCGGCCCCTGTTACGGTGGAGTGGAAGACGCGTT
This sequence comes from uncultured delta proteobacterium, assembly GCA_903894755.1. GTDB lineage: Bacteria > Myxococcota_A > Polyangia > Polyangiales > Polyangiaceae > CAITRH01. The sequence goes on along the minus strand of CAITRH010000011.1, from coordinate 3,652 downwards.
CTCTCTCCGAGGCGGAGCAGTCTGTGGACGGGCGGCGACTACTGCCTGAGGAGCTGGATCTGTCCCCAGCGGGAATGTCGTTTGACCATCCGCTTGTACTCGAGCTCCCTTTGTCGTGGCCAACGGAATACAACGCGATGACAAGTGGAGTACGTACCGTGTGGGTATCGAGCTACTCGCGCGATGCTAGTGGCCAGCTTGTCCGCGACACGCTCGCGTCCATGGGAGGAGATGGCGGCGTTGCTTGGGTGATTCTCGACGCGTCGCGAGCCCCGCGTAAGGCAACTGCGCTCGTACCACTGGACCACTTCAGCTCTCACACGATCGAAATTCCATCGCCAGCCATAGAGTGGAGTGGTCAGGCTGCGTTCACGGAACGTGACGTGAGTGGGTCCAACATACCGCTGGTGGTCCCCACTGGGCTGTTTGCTAACGGCGTCTGGGATAGAGTTGCGCTGGACAACCCGGGAACCCGTCGTGGGCTCTACGTCGCGGAACTGAAGGAGCTTGCACGGCAAACGACCCCACGTCGAAGCAAGCTGTGGAAAGGCTATGACGAGGTGTGGAGCAAGGTCACGGAGGGGCTGAACCGATCGCAGAGCTTTGCAGAGTTTGCAAAAGGAGTGAGCAACGTTGGCGCCAGTTACAAACTGCAGGCCTCACTGGTTACCCATAGCGCGGCTGAGGCTAAGCGCCTACTCGAACTCTCTCAGGGTCTTCTGACTTTAGCAGACAACCTTGGGAGCTTTGCCACGATTCTCGACAAAGCCGGAAATGGGCTCGACTATGTAGGTTGTTTTACCAACGGGGTACTTCAGACGTATGTGCTCCTTACCCTCGATGACCAACTTGTTGGGGCGCGATGGACTGCGATGAAAAAGATGCTGTTGGCATCGCCTCTTGGCCTAGGCGATGCTTCACTCCGCGGTGCCATTGATGACGTGGACTTAGTGATTGGAAACGCCGCTCCGGAATTCTTGAAAAATACGCTTTCAGCGCTAGACAAGGTGATAGGTGGTGCTGCGGTGCCTGCCTGTACGGACCTTGCGGTTAGCATTGTAAGCGGAGTGGTTGCCGAAGCGCTCGCCGCGGCGGTATTTGGGGTCGGCGCCCCAGCGGTCATCACGGCTGCAGTTGCAACGAAGCTAATGGGGGACTGGATTACGAAAGACACCTTCCTGGCTGCCCAAAACGCGGAGCAACTTGCCATTCTTGGTTCTCTTTTGCAGAAGGGTGACCTTGGCAGCTTTCCTGAGCTCAGATCGAGCTGGGTGGTTGACGGCAAGGGGCTGTTCACAATGCGGGTACCGGACGTGCTCGATCCGTTGGCCCCGACCTCCGAGCCCTATCTACGCTTATCTGTTGCGGCTTACGCTCAAAGCTCCATTTATACGACACTGGCTACAGTGGTTCGCAGAGAAGACATATCGGACGTGAGCAAGTTCTTCAAAGGGTGGGTGGATGGATGGTGTGCTGTTTCCAAGTCCTGTCCATCGGGGTGGGGAATGGAGATGCTGGGCACCTTCATGGACCAGGTGGCCTTTGCGAATGACATGGCTCGTGATGACTTGGTCCAGTCCTTCGCGGCCTGCGGTGTGGCGGGAGCATGCGATGCGACGTGCGACGATGGGGATAAGGACGGATACGGAGTCGGTCTCTTGTGCGCGGGCTCCGACTGCGCACCGACCGATCCGACCCGCAACAGCGTATGCGACGGTCCCTGCACCACAGAAACCAATCCAGCCTTCTGCAGCCGCCTCGGTTTCAACTGCGGCTACGTCTCCGCTAACGACAACTGCGGACTCGGACGCAGCGTAAATTGCGCCCTCGCGAGCGGCAGCGAAGCGGCCAGCCAATCCTGCGGTACCTGCATGGCGCAAACCCGCACATGTACCAACAACACCTGGGGCGACTGGGGCGCCTGCAGCGGGCAGGGGACGTGCGCCCCCAACGCGACCCAGAACTGCGGGAGCGGCGGGACACAGACCTGTGACAACAACTGCACCTGGGGCGCTTGCTCGGGACAGCCCTGCTCCGGGGACACATCTCAAACCTGCGGCAACTGCGGCACGCAAACCCGCACCTGCGTCAACGGCGCCTGGGAAACATGGGGGACCTGTACCGGCGAACACGGAGTGTGCGCATCGGGAGCCACGCAGAGCTGCACCGATGGGACACAAATATGCACGAGCGCCTGCGACTGGGGGCCCTGCGCAGGCATGGTATCGGTCCCCGGCGGAACGGTGACCCTTGGCTCGAACGTATCGAACGACAGCAACCCGTCGCATTCTTCGACTGTAGCGACCTTCCTGATGGACCTCACGGAGGTGACCGTGAGCGCCTACGCCAGTTGCGTGACCGCCCCCCAGTGCGCAACGCCGACCACTGGGTCCTTATATACTTGGGGCGTCACCGGTAAAGAAAACCACCCTATTAACGGCGTGTCATGGACCGATGCGAACACCTATTGCACCTGGGCGGGCAAACGGTTGCCCACCGAGGAGGAATGGGAGTACGCGGCGCGCTACGACGACGGTCGCGACTACCCCTGGGGGAGTACCGCGCCAAGCGCCACGCTTGCAAACTACGGCACGAGCGGCACGACAGCGGTGGGTAGCTATCCTTCCGGTGCAAGCAAGCTCGGGATGCAGGACCTTGCGGGCAACGTGTGGGAGTGGACAAGCACATGGTACTGCAGCACGCCGCCCTGTACGGGTACGAGTGGCACCTACCGGGTGTTGCGCGGGGGTTCCTGGGGCGGCCTTACGTCGTCCCTGCGCGCGGCCTCTCGCAACGGCAGCTCCCCGTCGAACCGCTACTACAGCTTCGGGTTCCGGTGCGCGAGGACTCCGTAAAAGCGAAGCACGGACGCGGCTGGTTCACTGTGGTCTTGCACAAACCCCTGATCCCTGATCCCTGAACCCCTGATCCGATCCGGACCCCAGACATGACGGAAGACAAAGGAACACCCGAGGCACCGGTCCGGACTTGCCGAGCGAAGCGAGGCCGCCGACAAAAATGGGGTGAACCCCGCGCACTTGGGCCATGAGGGCACGGAGATTAGCCGCAGGGTGCCAGCGCCCGTGTTCGCCGAGTACCGGTTTTTGATCGTTTGTCCCTTTGACCTTTTTCCCCACGGCTAGACAAGCTCGCTGTTCGAGCCGCGGGACCTGTCTTCCAAGCAGCAGGACTGGGGTTCGACCTGGTCGGCCCCGTGGTGGGGAGGTCGAACCGTTGTTCGAGGCGGTCGCTGATGGGGTCGAGGGGAGAGGACCACGGAGATCCGTGTGCTGGTCGCACAAACGCGATCCGTCGCGGCCATCGCGGTCTAATGTGATCGACACCGGAGTCGTCATCGGCTTCCGCAGGTGCTAAGCCAATCTCGTCTTGAGAACCGCAACTTTGCCCGACGCCCCATGATCGCGCACAAAATGACACTCGAGCTCCCCGCCACCCGGTCGCTCCTCGTGAGACTGCCGCGGGAGTTTGCGCCCGGTCCCGTGGAGGTCATCATTCTAGGGCGGGAGGGGTCGGAGAAAGCACCTTGCGTCGTGACGGACGCCGAGGGGATGTCCGTCGAGGAGTTTCGCAAGCAACGGCCCGCTAAGTCACGGGGCCTCGTCAAACTCCGATGGTTGACCGCAATACCCGC
>CAITRH010000010.1 GCA_903894755.1 uncultured delta proteobacterium | reverse complement strand
CTTCCCTGACCCCTCCCCTCCCTGAACCCTCATCCCCTGAGGGTTCGGGACCGGCATCTGACGAAAAGCGGAGTTTCATCCGCGGCTTCGGCTAGAGAGGAGGAACCATGAGTTCTGCGCTGCTCCATCGGTGGGTGCTCCCGCTCTGTTCCGTCGCCTCTATCGCGTTTCTCTCCCCGACTCCGCTCAGGGCCGATGTGAACCATGTGGTCGCCCCCAACCAGACCCTTGACGTCATCGCTAGGCGTTATCACGTCACCTCCAAGGCGATCGCCGACGCCAATAAGCACAAAGACCTCAAGCACCTCAAGCCGGGCGATACCTTGGTGATCCCCGGGGTCCACCCTCCAGGAAAGAAGCCCAGTACCGACCCGAAGGAGCGCCGTACGCCGCAGCATGTCGCCCCTACCCCTCCCGCCAAAGGCCCAAACTACGCCGCAGTGCCGAAGCAACCCAACGTCGTGCACGCCAATCGCTTCGGTGAAGAGTTCTCCATCCGCGTCAAAGACCGTCGCGGCAAGATCCCTCCCCCCGCATTGAAAGCCTTCGAACGTCTCTTGCGCTCAGGCAACGCCACGCATGCCATCGACCCGCGGCTCATCGCACTCGTGGGACTGGTCTCCAACCGCTTCGGAGGACGAAAGATCGAGCTTGTCAGCGGGTACCGTCCCTTTACCCCCACCCAGTTTACCGCCCATTCAAACCATAACTTCGGCAAAGCGCTCGATTTCCGTGTCCAAGGGGTCCCCAACGAGGTGCTCCGCGACTTCTGCAAAACCCTCCGTAACGTCGGCGTCGGCTACTACCCCAACAGCCAATTCGTCCACCTTGATGTCCGTGACGCCCCCACCTATTGGGTCGATTATTCCCGTCCTGGCGAAGCCCCCAAATACGACCGCCCCAACGCCGACGCCGACGAAGGCACCAGCGACGTTCCCGACGACTCCGCACATCCCCCCGCTCGAACCCCATAACGCGCTGCATAAAGCGCGTCTTGCGTTCCGCTTTTTGCGCGTCTTGTGGGGCCTTCCTGACCCATACGGCCGCATGACAATCGGTTTTTTTCGAGCTTGCTAGGTGGCACGGACAACGCATGACCGGGAACGTCTGCATCGGACGGAGACCCCATGAACCCGGCCAAGTCGCACGCTCTGAGCCCCAAGAACTCGAACTGTCACATGCCCACGTCGCAGGAGGTGGGAGAGTACATGCCTCTGGTGCATCAGACCGTCGGGCACTTCCTGAGAAAACTGCCTCCCAATGTGCTTCGCGATGACCTCTTAGCCGCAGGATCCTTCGGGCTCATCGACGCGCTTCGGCGTGGTGAAACGCGCGGACCTACCTTTGAGTGGTACGCGCGGGTGCGGATCCGCGGGGCGAGTCTCGACGAGCTGCGGACCCAAGACTGGCTAAAGCGCAGGGCTCGGAGCCGCGTCACCGCCAGTCAGGGGGCCGAACGCGCCACAGTGATCGGGCTCGACGACGTGGCACCGGAGGCTCGCGCCCAGTTGGATGCGGACGATGCTCCAAGTGCGCTGACCGCGCTCGAACAACGCGCCGACCAGGAAGGGCTCGTCAAGGCCGTAGATAAGCTTCCAGAGCGCGAACGGTTTATTGTCCAATCCCACTACTTCAACGGGGTCGCCTTCAAGGCCATTGCGCAGACGCTCCGTGTGAGCGAGCCTCGCATCTCCCAACTGCATGCGCGGGCCATCGATCTTCTTCGCACGGCGCTCCACGAAGACGCGGCCTAAGGCAAAACCATGTGTGGGCGTGTTGCCTTGCATACGTCGCCCACGGAGCGGGACACCTTTTTAAGGATGTGGCCCACGGAACCTCCTCGGCGCTTCGCATCGGCCCAAGTTTCCGTGACGGAACCTCCTCGGAGGCGTCATGAGTCGTCCTCTAAGGGGACGGTGGCTGCCGTTCACCTCGTCGCCCCAAGAAAACCCACCACGGAATGCGCAAGGTGCATACGACCCGAGGCTTCCGCGTGGATGAATTCCTGTTTGCACCGCCACCGCCGCTCACCGACGTGAAGTGGGTTGCCGATGGGACGTGCCACATGGGTGCTACCGTCAGGAAATTTCTCGCGACCATGAGACACCCAACGTTCACCGTCACGGGATCGGTCGGCGCGCGCGGGGCGCGGGGCTCACCGTCGCAAAAGTTGTCGAGCCGCTCGGCCCTCGCGAATTTTCCGCAACGAAATTTCTCGCGGCCGGCGAGCGCGACAAGGTTTCCGTATGCCAAAAGTTGGCGGCGCAAGCCGGCTGGCATCCACCGTCACCCAGGACGGCGGCGCGAGAGACTTCCGCGGTCTCAGGACCCACCGCATGCGCAAGAAAAAACTTGCT
>CAITRH010000009.1 GCA_903894755.1 uncultured delta proteobacterium | reverse complement strand
TCGGAACCTTCGCGCCACCCGTCGGAACCTTCGCGCCACCCGTCGGAACCTTCGCGCCACCCGTCGGAACCTTCGCGCCACCCGTCGGAACCTTCGCGCCACCCGTCGGAACCTTCGCGATGCACTCCCGAACCTTCGCGATGCACTCCCGAACCTTCGCGACGTACGCCCGAACCTTCGCGACATACGCCCGAACCTTCGCGACGTACGCCCGAACCTTCGCGACGTACGCCCGAACCTTCGCGACGTACGCCCGAACCTTCGCGACGTACGCCCGAACCTTCGCGACGTACGCCGGCCGCATGGAACGGTACAAAAGAGCCTTAAAGCCGTACGGAAGCGAGCTGCGGACGTGGTATGGACGCGATGGATCGTCCGTGCGGTCGTGTTCTTAGTGCACGAGGTAGGTAAGGACCTGCGACCAGTCGCTGTACGCGCCCTTCACGAGGGTTCGGAACCGGAACGACACGAGCTGCCCCAGGGGCAACCCCGTGACGTCCATCGAGGTCTCGACCGTGGGGGTGAGATCGACCCAGGTCTTACCGCTGTCCAGGCTGTACTGGTGGCGATACATCACGGTCCCGGCCCTTCCGCGCGCTCTGACGCGGATATCGGCGCTTCCCTCGACATTTCCCCTTTTGATCTCGTAGTCCGGCTTAGAATGCGTAGAACGCTTCTTGAGTGAGAATCCCGAGCTGGTGACGGCGGACTCGACGTCCTGGGGCGGGATCTGTTGCGCGACGCTCTCGACGTACGCTTCTCCCTGGCGAAGGGCCACTTCGACCGCCGTTCTCTTTGCATCGCGGTCGTCCGCGGCTCCCGCGACCTTTGTCTCGACCAAGATTTCGGCGGCCTCGAGCGCGTCGATCAAGGCTGTGAGGTCGGCGAGGGGCACGGGCGGGTGGGAAAACCTGGGATTCCCTGTCAAGCACGTGACCACGTGCCTCGCGAAGACGATGAACTCTCTATGGTTTGGCGGAAAATTCGAGACGATGACGATTTTTCGGGGCATGGCGCACCTTTCGTTGAGGTCGAGACTACCCATTTGGCAGTGGAGGGCAAGAGAACTGTGCAATGCTCCACGAGAGCATCGTGCGGACCTTCCGACGATACGAAGGCCCGTTAAGTTCCGGGGCCTCTCATGCCTACGTGACCGCGGCGGTCCTCTAAACTCCGCGATCACACCCTACCGCCAGGTGGCCCCGGGCCGCGGCCTTTCTGGTGACGAACGACATGATCCAGATGAATTGGATCTTTTTTGTGGACGGTCAGCGCAGTCTGCATGACATCCTGTTGCGGCTATTCGCCTGGCAGGGCACGGTCCCTCTGCTCTGGCTAGGTCATGTTGATGGGGCGATTGCCTACCTGCGTCAGCTGGATCCGAAGGCCATCAAGTCAGCAGAGGCTGAGGAGGACACCACGTTCCGTGGCGTGTCGTTCGCATCATCCCTTGGGCGACCTACCGCACAGGTCGCGATTTTTTCCGATGAAGGGAGGTCGTTTTTCCCTCGCGGCGCCAGCGTGCTTGAGGAACTGGGCTTTGAGCAGCACGCGGCGTACCCACCAGCTGTTCACCACTATCTTTCCCCTAACGACAATTGCCTGCACGGCTCGGCAAAACAGCGTTGGCGCACCTCGGGTGTCGACTTCCGCGATGACGTTGCGTCGAGCCTGCAGCTTCTCAACCATCTTGATGGCGACCTTCGTGACGGAGGCAAGGACTGGTGGGCCCGCAATATGCTGAAGCTCACCCACGAGACCGTCGAGGAGCTTATTGCCCAAACAGCCAAACGTAGAGCTGAGCTCAACAAAAGGCGCCTGCGGGACTATCTGGTCTTCATGGGCCAGGACCCAAAGGACTACTCATGGAGAGGGCGAGGGGTGAGGGGGCCGGGATTGTCCCGGGATTGTCCCGACCACGTAGGCCCGGGAACATTTCCGATCATTTCATGCCCACTGACATGCGTGTCATGTAGATTGCCCCCAATGGATGCGATTGGGCTGGATCTCGGGGCAGAATCGGTGCGACTTGCCGTGCTAAGTCGCGATCGACGGGGGATAACGCTTCATGAAAGGCTTCAGGTGGTCCATCAAAAGGACCCGCATGCGGCCCTCCGAGGCCTTCTCTCCGATGTCGACTTGTCAGGCGCGCGTGGCATCGCGGCCACCGGAAGGCTCCACGGAATGGTGGACGCCCCCGCGATCCCGTCGAAAGCGGCCCTGCGACGAGGCGTGCGCGTCGTCCATCCGGAGCTCGAGGAGGTCACCGTCGTCTGCGTCGGCGCCCATGGATTCTCGGTCCTCGAAGTCAGCCACTCGGGCGATTGGTTCCAGCAAAATTCCCGCTGCTCCCAAGGCACCGGCAACTTCCTCGCCCAGCTCGTCGAGCGCTTCGGCCTCACCGTCGAAGAAGCCTCCGCTCTCGTCCATACGGTCCCTAACCCCGCGCCGCTCTCTGGACGGTGCCCGGTGATCCTCAAGACCGACATGACCCACCTCGCCAACAAAGGCGAGGACCGCGCTCGTATCCTCGCGGGTCTCTACGACGCCGTTTGCGAAAACGTGCTCACCCTGGTCCGTCCGCGCCTCGCCCCCCGCAACGTCGTTCTGACCGGAGGAGTCGCGCGCTCCGGTCGGATCCGTCGCAACGTGGCCCACTGGCTTTCCGAGCGTGGACTTCGCCTCGTGGCCGCCAAACCCGACGACGAATTCCTCGAGGCCATCGGAGCCGCGTCCCATGCTCTCGACCATCCGTCGCCCGTGCCTCGTCCCGAACGCCTGCTCGTCGTCGGCCGAGGAGCGGACATCGAACGGGTCCCATCGCTCGGCTCCTACCTGGACAACGTCGAACGGCGAAGTCCCGTGGACCTGTCCCGTCCGCTGTCGTCTGCCCGCGATGTGTTCCTAGGGTTCGACATTGGCTCCACCGGCTCGAAGGTGGTGGCCATCGACGCGGTCACGGCGGAAGCTGTCTGGGAAACCTACCTCAACACCGAAGGGGCACCGGTCGGAGCCGCCCAACGTCTCCTTCACCGTTGGACCGTCGCCTCTGCGTCTTTTGGCCATGTCGTCGGCTTCGGCATCACGGGCTCTGGACGTGAAGTGGTCGGCTCGCTCTTTCGGACCTGCTACGGCGAGGACCGAGTCTACGTGATGAACGAGATCGCGGCACACGCCCGCGGCGCCACGTCGTTCGATCCTGACGTAGACACCATTTTCGAGATAGGCGGCCAGGACGCCAAGTACATTCGCCTCGAAGAGGGACGGGTGATCGACGCTGCGATGAACGAGGCATGCAGTGCTGGCACCGGCTCCTTCATTGCCGAGCAGGGGACCAAGTTCGACGAAAGCACGCCGCAGGCTCTTGGCAAGCTTGCCATGACCGCCGGGTTTGGCATTTCGCTTGGACAACACTGCTCCGTGTTCATGGCGGAGGTGATCGACGAGGCCATTGCCCAAGCCGTTCCTCGCGAGTCCATTGTGGCGGGGCTCTACGACTCTGTGATCCAGAACTACTTGAACCGGGTCAAGGGGCCGCGCACGGTGGGCAACAAAATATTCTGCCAGGGGATGCCGTTCAGCTCCGACGCTCTCGCAGCCGCCGTGGCTCGTCAGACGGGACGGCGCGTGGTGATCCCTCCGAACCCAGGGACCATCGGAGCTCTGGGGATCGCACTACTGACCCAGAGCAGTCCTGTGGGCGCGCTCCGTGCTCCTCTTGATCCTGCGGTATTCCTGGGCGCGCGGGTGCAATCCAAGGAAAACTTCGTATGCAAGTCGGTCAAGGGGTGCGGTGGGAGCGGAAACCACTGCCGCATCGATCGTCTGACCACGGTGGTATCAGGGCACGCGCAGAAGTTCCTATGGGGAGGCAACTGTTCCCTGTACGACCGCGGCGGGACTCGCGCCAAGCTACCGGATCTTGCGCCCGATCCGTTCCGGGAGCGCGAGGCGCTGCTCGATGTCCTTGTCGAGTCCGCCCGAGGGACCGGCGGTCCTGTGGTGGCCATGACCGACGAGTTTGCACTGAAGGGGATCGCACCGCTCTTCGTGGTCTTTCTGCGCGAGCTCGGTCTGGACGTACGCGTGCAACGTCATGCCGGCGGCGAGAGTCTGCGGCGGGGGATCGAGAGTGCGAGGATTCCGTTCTGCGCCCCCATGCAGCTTTACCACGGGGTGTTCTTCGAGCTGGTAGACACCAAGCCGGACTATGTCCTGCTTCCCATGCTTCAGGAGCTCCCCAGGGTAGCCGACGAAGAACACGCGTGTCTCTGTCCTGTGGTGCAGGCCAGTCCTGACATTTTGAAAGGGGTACTTCAGCCCGAGAACGCTCCAAAGCTCTTGAACCCGGTGATCCAGTTCGACCAGGACGGCTACGACAGCGTTCGTTTCCGAGAGGCGCTGAAGGACTTGGCCATCGAGGTCGGTGCGGAGCCGCGTTTCGAGCATGCGTTTTACCAAGCTGTGCGGATGCAACGTACCTTTGAGCAAGACTGCCTCGACATTGGACAGCGTGCTCTCGAGTTTTGCGCCATCCAGCGGGTCGTACCGGTGGCTGTTCTGGGACGTCCCTACACCCTATACAACGATGTACTCAACTCGAACGTGCCTACGATCCTACGGAGCCTTGGAGCGATGCCTATTCCGCTCGATTGTCTTCCGGTGCCCGACGGCATGCCGCTCTATCGGGATCAATACTGGGCCTACACGCAGCGCAACCTGCGAGCGGCCGAGTGGGTACGTCGAACCCCAGGGGTGTATTCCGTCTTTTGCAGCAACTACGCCTGCGGTCCCGACAGCTTTACTCTTCACTTCTACGCCTACTTGATGCGGGGCAAGCCCTTTGCGGTGGTGGAGACGGACGGTCACTCGGGGGACGCTGGAACCAAGACTCGCATGGAGGCGTTTCTGTTTTGCGTGGACACCGACCTTGTCTCCCGCGCATCTGAGCAGGGTCTCACGACCGATTTGCGGGCCATCGAGGATGACAAGATGCCGATGCGGGACATTCGGGACCAAGGGGCCCTGATGTTGATCCCGCGCATGGGACCGCAGTCCGTGGTAGCGGCAGCCGCGCTTCGAGCCGAGGGATTCCAGGCCGAGGCGCTTGAAATGTCCAACCGCCAGGATGTTCGCATGGGGCGCCGGTACACCTCGGGCAAAGAGTGTGTTCCCATGATGCTGACCCTGGGGACCTTTTTGAACCGCATCGAACGCGAGAGGGAGACAACGCAGCCCATCACGTTGGTGATGCCCACGGCGTCCGGCCCCTGCCGCTTTGGTGTGTACAACACGCTGTTCAAGGTGGTGTTGAAGGACCTCGACTGGGGCGATCGGGTACGCGTGTTTTCACCGGACGACTCCGACTATTTCCGCGAGTGTTCGCCAGCCTTCAGTGTGAGGTCCTGGGTAGGGTTCTGTGTCCACGACTTGCTAGAAGCGATGCTCCACGATGTCCGTCCACTGGAGACGACACCTGGCGCGGCGGATGCCATTTACGAGCGTGCAGTGGGACGTCTTGTGAACGCTCTTGAAGTGCGCGGGCGGGGCACGGTACGCGACGCCATCTTCCAGCTCCTGGGGAGCATGTGGGGGATGAAGGCCATTGTAGCGGACACGGCACTGGAGATGGCGGAAGTGAAGCGGCACGACCGGGAAATCCCGACTGTGGCCGTAGTGGGGGAGATCTACGTACGGCTGGACGCCTTTGCCAACGATGGTCTAGTACGCAAGCTCGAGGCGAGGGGGCTTCGGGTACGCTTTGCGCCGTTTGTCGAGTGGCTCGAATACACGACGTTCCTGGCGATGGAGCGGGTGCTCGACGGGCGCGCTAATGACAGCGACAATCCAGCGTCCATTGGACTGACCCATATTGTACAGCAAGCGTCGTTGGGGCATCTCTACGACCTTTGTGCCAAGCCACTTGGCTGGGGGGAACGTTCCAAGGTGGCGCATGCGGTGCAAGCGGCCAAGCCGTATGTGGCTCGTTCCCTTGCGGGCGAGACGGTGCTGACTGTGGGCGGACCGGTGCACGAGTTCCATGAAAAGATGATCCACGGCGTTGTGGTGGTAGGTCCTCACGAGTGCATGCCTTGCAAGATCGCCGAGGCGCAGCTTGGCAAAGTAGCGGAAGACGTGCAGCTTCCCTACCTAGTGTTGGCGGTCAACGGCGATCCGCTGGATCCGGAGCCGCTCGACAGGTTTGCGTACGATATCCAGGACGCGTTCCAAAAGGGGAAAGGGCGCGCATGGAGAGAGGTAGCTCCCGCGCTAGACCCGTCCTACCTGCGCGCGGATGGCGACCGGGTGGCGTTGCGCAAGGGGGCCAACGGCGTGGAGCTTCGTTCGACCCCCTCGGCAGAGTAGGATGAGCACCGCATACCAGGAGGTTTTCGATGTCTGACAAGTCCAAACTAGCAGCGACCGTTGCCGACGGCATGTACGCCGTGAAGCCGCATATTCGAGCGCACGCCCATGTGAGCTCCATGGAGGAGTACCAGCGGCTTTACCGTCTGTCCCTGGACAATCCCGAGTGGTTTTGGGGGGAGCAAGCAAAAATACTGACCTGGTTCCATCCTTGGACCACGGTTCTTGACGCCGACTACGAGGAGGTTGACTTCGCCTGGTTCTCCGGGGCTCGTCTCAACGCCTGTTACAACTGCGTCGATCGGCATATCCAAGACAAGGGCGACAAGACGGCGATCATCTGGGCAGCTGACGAGCCCGGTGTTTACCGTCACATCACCTACCGCGAGATGAAGCACGCGGTCTGCCGCATGGCCAACGTGCTCCTGGCCCACGGCGTGCGAAAAGGCGATCGGGTCTGCATCTACATGCCTATGATCCCCGAGACCGCCTTCATGATGCTTGCCTGCGCCCGCATTGGTGCTGTGCATTCCGTGGTGTTCGGTGGGTTTTCCGCAGAAAGCCTGCGCGACCGCATCATCGATGCCAAATGCCGTGTGGTGGTCACTGCCAACGAAGGAGTGAGGGGAGGAAAACACATTCCCCTGAAGAAGATCACGGACCGGGCCATTGACGGCATCGGCTTCATCGATGCGGTCCTTGTGGCCAAACGCACGGACGCAGACGTGCCCATGCAGGTAGGACGCGACTTCTGGCTCGAGGAAGAGTGCCACAAGCAGCGATCGACCTGCACAGTCGAGTGGATGGGGGCAGAGGATCCACTGTTTATCCTCTACACCTCGGGGAGCACGGGCAAGCCGAAGGGGGTGATGCACACCACGGGGGGCTATCTTGTCTACACGGCCTACACGCACAAGATTGTCTTCGACTACCAGCCTGGGGACATCTACTGTTGCGCCGCGGACGTTGGCTGGGTGACTGGCCACTCCTACATTGTCTACGGGCCTCTGGCCAATGGCGCCACCACGGTGATGTTCGAATCTGTGCCGACCTATCCCGACGCGGGCCGCTACTGGCGCATGGTCGACGACCTTGGCATCAACATCTTTTACACGGCACCGACCGCACTTCGCGCCATTGCGCAGGCGGGCGACGACCACGTGACACGCTACAAGCGCGACAGCCTTCGCATCCTGGGGTCAGTAGGAGAGCCCATCAACCCAGAGATCTGGAAGTGGTACCACGACGTTGTTGGAGACAAGCGCTGCGCGGTGATCGACACGTGGTGGCAGACGGAAACAGGTGGCATTTTGATCACGCCGCTTCCAGGGGTCACGCCTACCAAGCCGGGCTCTGCAACGCTTCCTTTCTTTGGAGTCCGTCCAACGATTGTGGATCCCACGGACGGCACGGTCCTAGAGGGGAACGGGATCAGCGGTGCGCTGTGTCTCACATCCCCCTGGCCTGGGCAAGCGCGAACGGTGTGGGGAGATCACAGCCGGTTCCGCTCCACCTATTTCACGCAGTACCCTGGCAAGTACTTCACGGGGGACGGATGCCTGCGTGACCATGACGGCTACTACTGGATCACGGGGCGCATCGACGACGTTATCAACGTTGCGGGACACCGTCTTGGCACTGCTGAAATCGAAAGCGCATTGGTTGCTCACGAGGCGGTCGGGGAGGCTGCAGTGGTGGGGTATCCTCATCCCATCAAGGGGCAGGGGATCTATGCTTATGTCACGTTGACGAGCCATGAGGGGAGCAAGCGAGACAGCTCCATTGTGGGGTCGCTGAAGGAACAGGTGAGGCATGCCATTGGCACTTTTGCCTCTCCCGATGTGATCCACATTGCGTCGGGGCTTCCGAAGACTCGGAGCGGCAAGATCATGCGGAGGATCCTGCGGAAGATCGCTGCGGGTGAGTACGAAGGGTTGGGGGATATCACCACTCTTGCCGATCCCGAGGTTGTCGAGACTCTTATTGGAGAGCACAAGGCCCAGACGGAACAGGCGCGCTAGCTCGCTCTGAGCTCTCAGCGTGCCAATACCGCGGTGCGTCCGCCGGTGGGATCCTCCAGATCAAGCCGTGCGCGAACATGCGCGGTCCAGGGCTCTTTGGCAAAGTCGAAACGTTCTGTTGGAGTTGTCCGCACGTGGGGATTGCCCGAAGTCATATTGATGATGCCACTGAGCGTATTGAAGGTCTCCGAGAGCGCGGAGACAACATCCTCGGAAGGCGCCCGATTGCGCAGTTGGTCTTTGAGCTCCCCCTCGGGAAGCATCATCAGAGAGCCTCCTAGGAAGATGGTCGCCTTCATGTCGGACAAGAACGCGCCCACCACCTTGCCGTCGTCGTCGAGCAGCTTCGAGATGTAACAGTCGCGAAGGTTGGCGTTGGCCTTGAGCTCTCGTTTCGCCGGGTTGAATTTGCCACCATCGAGACCAAGAAGCGTCACGAGAGAGCTGGCAAATTCATCGATCGGGGCGATTTCAAAGGGGCCGTCGGAGGGAAGCTCCGGAACCGACACAGGCGCCGGCGGAACCGCCTGGATCGCAATGGGAGGAGACGGAGCGACCACCGGGACTGCAAGAGGCGGAGCAATACGAGCCGGAGCCGCAATGTCCCCCCGCGACAGTCGGTCTTCGAGAAGCGCGACTCGTGCTGCGAGGCGTTCGTTGGCCTCTGTCAGCGCCGCCAGCTGTTTCAGAAGCTCACCGGTCAAGATGCTGGCGTCTGGCTTCTTCTCGATGTGCCCGACGCGCTTGGCGAGCCGGTCTTGCGCGACCCCCATCATGGAAAGATCGCGTTGCACCGCCGTGAGCTCGGCGGACGATACGGCAGGTCCAGCGGGGGCGGACAACGTCGCAGGTGCTGCAGCCCCCCTGGCGCTCAGGGCTCCCTTGGGAAGCGCCGGGACCCAGGTTCCGTCACTCGGCTCGAAAGCGCGCTCATCGCTGGGGGAACCCACCGCGCTGCGAAGAAGTCGCGTCGCACTCGAGGCCAACGCCTTTCCATCGGGAGTATTCTCGAGATGAAACAGAATCCCGTCCTCCCCCTCCACGCGCTGGGTCATGGGACGCAAAATATTTTCGCGAAACGGAACGAGCGACTCGATCTCGAGGACCCAGCGGCCGCCGGTGCGAAGAAGACGTTTTGGCGTCGGATTGCCTATGGCGCTTACTGCCATGTCCTACGCAGTCTACAACGGGCGACTTGCCGTTGCCTAAAGGTTGGGACGGTGCGGTGCACGGAAGGTTGCCGGACGGCGAGGTACGCAAGCTTAGGAGACGCAGATACGCCGGAACGACCCCGAAGGTGAGGCGCAAGTGGCTACGCCGTCGCGGTGCAGGGTGGTCCCGGAGTTACGTTTCGAGGGGTGGCGAGGGCACTTGACGTGCTTTCCGTTTGCCTGATTCGCGCGATCTCTCCTGCTAAACCAAACCCATCTTGAAAACCGCAGGTCCGAACCGCGACCCAGGACCCAGTCCTGGGCTGAATTGTGTCGCCCCTTCGGGGCTGCCAATCAACGCGCGTCACCCTCCATAGAAGGAGAAATTTGGACTTCCCGGGCAACAGATGGATGG
>CAITRH010000008.1 GCA_903894755.1 uncultured delta proteobacterium | reverse complement strand
GGAGAGCCACTTGTACCGCGGTTCCGAGCCCCCTCGCTCGAAGACGATCGTCCTTGCCCGCATGGGCAAGGAGGATGTCGAGGGAGAGGGGGTTGGGGGTGAGGTCCGCGCGAAATTGGTGTGCGGAAGGGGTAGATCGGACCTGCGGTTTTCAAGATGGGGTTGGTTTAGATGCGAGACGAAAATTCGATGAAGATTGCCGAGCTGGCAAACACGCTTGAGGGGATGGCTGCACTCGGAGTGGTCCTCGACGCGAGCGGGCGGATCTTGTGGTGCAGCACGTTTGCTTGCGCGCGAACGGGCTACTCGCTCGGCGAGCTCGTGGGGGCAAACTGGTTCGACGTGCTCGTGGCGCCCGAGGAGCGCGAGGCGCGTCGAGCACTCTTCGTGGAGGGCGTGTTGGCCGATGCGCTCCCCTCGAGGATCGATACGGTGCTGATCGCACGGGATGGACGGTCCGTGACGGTCGCCTGGGCCACGCGGACTCTGAAGGGGTCGGATGGCGCGTCGGTGGGCTTTGCTGGCGTGGGGATCGATTTCACCGAGTGGGCAATGGACGCCGACCGGTGCGAGCAGGGCCACCTCCACGACCCGCTTACGGGCCTTGCCAACCGCACGATGTTCCTCAGTCGTCTTGCCTTGGCGCTCTCCCGCTATCGCCACGCCGATGGGCACATCTTCGCCGTGCTCGTCGTCGATCTCGACCGGTTCAAGGTGATCAACGACAGCCTGGGACACACCGCGGGCGACGAGCTGCTCGTGGAAGCGGGACGGGTCCTCGTGTCGTGTGTTCGTCCCCAAGACACCGTCGCACGGCTTGGCGGCGACGAGTTCGGGGTGCTCGTCGACGGGCTCGACGACGCGGGTTCCGCAGTACGGCTTGCTGGGACGATCCAGGACGCGTTACGAAATCCATTTCGCATCGGCGCCATCGAGGCCTTCACCACGGCGAGCATCGGCATCGCCTTGGGCGGCCCCAGCTACGACCGTCCCGAGGACGTGCTCCGCGACGCGGACAACGCCATGTACCGAGCCAAAGCCCGGGGCAAAGCGCGTTACGAGGTCTTCGAAGAGTCGATGCATCTGCGCGCGGTCAAGCTTCTGGAGCTCGAGACGGACCTTCGCCGCGCCCTCGATCGCAACGAGCTTTATGTCGTCTACCAGCCCATCGTGTTGTTGAAGACCGGTGCGGTCACGGGGTTCGAGGCGCTCCTGCGTTGGCGTCATCCCGTCCGCGGCATCATCTCGCCCGTCGACTTCATTCCCATCGCCGAGGAAACAGGACTCATCGTCCCCATCGGCCAATGGGTTCTCGAAGAGGCCTGCCGCACCCTGCGCTCGTGGCTCGTCGACAACCCGTCGCTCACCTGGCTCACCATGAGTGTGAACCTCTCGAGCAAGCAGTTCCTTGCGCCTCGCCTGCGTGACGACATCGATCAGACGCTCACGGTGACGGGGGTCGACCCTCTCCAGCTCAAACTCGAGATCACCGAGAGCGCCCTCATGGACAACCCCGAAGCGGCGGCTCTTCTGCTCGCCGATCTGCGGGGACGCGGCATAGGGCTTTCCATCGACGACTTCGGCACCGGGTACTCGTCATTGAGCTACCTTCTGCGGTTTCCGCTCGACACCCTCAAGATCGACCGAGCCTTCGTCAGCGGCATGGTGGACACAGGCGGAGAGCGTGCAGCTTCAAACCTGGAGCTCGTCAGGGCCATCGTCACGTTGGCGCGCAACCTCGGCATGGAGGTCGTCGCCGAGGGGGTCGAAACCGAGGGGCAACGCATTCGTCTCGAAGCGCTCGGCTGCCAGCTCGCCCAGGGATACCTGTTTTCTCGCCCCCTCGAGGTCGGCGCCGCGCGCCTGCTCGTCGTGAACGCCACCAACCCCAGAGCGCGTCGTTTGTTTGCCTCCTTGCCTCCAGCGGGCTGACCTTTCCTTTGCCTGGATGTTTGCTCCTGGATTTCTTGCCGCAATAGTGACCACTATGGCCCTCACTCACGATGACGGAACCGGTCCGACGTCCCACGGTGCCCCTGCTGCCTACCGAATCAAGAGCCCGAGCCTTTGAAGAGGCGCTCTCCACAGCCAAAGGAAAACACCTGCTCCTTGCCCTGCGTGGGCATCCAGATCCAGATGCCATCGCATGTTCCCTTGCGCAGGTGCACATCGCCCAGCGCGTCGGCGTGCGCACCACCACCATCGGCTACTGCCACGAGCTTAGCCACCGAGAAAACCGCGCCCTCGTCAAGCTCCTCGGTGTCGATATGCGCAAGCTCAAAAGCTTCCGCGAGATAGAACCCGTCGACTTCATCGCCCTCGTCGACGCCCACGACCTCGACCCCGACTACACCGACGTCGAAGGGATCGAGACCCTCACCATCGTCGACCACCATCGCGCCCAGGTCCCGATCAAGGCCCGCTTCATCGACCTTCGCCTCGACGTCGGCGCCACCGCCACCATCTTCGTCGACTACCTCGCCGAGCTCGCCCCGCTCGACGGCGACGTCGAAGAAGACCGTCGTATCGCCACTGCTCTCATGCACGGTCTCGCCACCGACACCGACGACTTCATGGTGGCCCGTCCAGGTGATTTCCGCGCCGCCGCTCAAATCGCCGAGGTCTGCGACCGCGATCTCCTCACCGACCTGAGTCGACGTCTCATCGCCCCCACCGCCATGGATGTCATCGCACGCGCGCTTGCCTCCCTCACGGTCCGACGAAGTTTTGCGATGGCCGGTGTGGGGTTCGTCTCCGAGGCCGATCGGGACACCATCGGTCAAGCCGCCGACTTCCTGGTCAGGCGCGAAGACATCGACACGGTCGTCGTCTACGGCGTGGTGGGGGAGAAGGCCATCGAGGGATCGCTTCGAACTCATTCGCCCAGCGTCGATCCGGGCGCGTGGCTCGAACAGGCGTTCGGCTCCGACGATCGGGGAAAACCCTACGGGGGCGGGCGACGAGACAAAGGCGCGTTCCGCATTCCCATCGGGTTTCTCGGGAGGGCAACGGACCGTATCCAGCTCTGGCAACTTGTCGAACATGCGGCCAAGACCGCGCTGTTGAGGCAAATCGGAGAAGAACCCGGAAAGCCCGGGGGCATCACGGCTGTCTGATACGCCTGATGCGCCTTGCCTTCTTTGGTCTTCCCCTCGCCGCGCTGCTGCTTGCCTCCGACGGTCACGACATCGTGTGGGCCGCCCTCAACGGTCCCCGAGCTCCAGGAACGCGGCGGCTTCGACGCCTGTTGGGGGCGCGTCTGGAGCTTCGCCCGAGCGATCTCGTCGCCACGACGACGTTGCGGGCGCTTGCTCCCGACCTGATCGTGAGCTGGTTCTGGACTCGGCGCATTCCCCCTTCGGTGCTCGAGACCGCGCGGCTAGGTGGACTCGGCGTGCACCCGTCCCTCTTGCCGCGGCACCGCGGTCCGGACCCGTACTTTTGGGCCATCGACGCGGGCGACGTACAGACCGGGGTCACGGCGCACGTGCTCGACGAAAGCTACGACACGGGCGCCTTGCTAGCGTCTCGCGCGCTTCGCATCGACCCCACCTGGAACGCCTGGACCCTCGCCAAGCGTCTCGATCGGCCTTCCCTCGCGCTGCTTCGCGACGTGGTGGGGGCATATGCCCGTGGGGTCCCTCCTGAGGCGAGAGCGCAGAACGATGCCGACGCCACCGAGGCACCGGCGCCCGACGACACGCTTCTCGAGCTGCGGTGGGGCGAGACGGCGAGCGCTTTGGTGCGACGTGTTCGAGCGGCGAGTCCATGGCCTGGCGCCTACACGGAGCTGGCGGGCGAGACGCTGGTGCTCACCGAGGTGCGGGAGACTCGGGATTTCCCGCGGGCTCTGGTCGCTGGGGAAGCTGCGGTGCGTGCCGACGGGATCGCGGTGATCTGCGCCAAGGACAACGCCATCGAGCTTCACGGCGGACGACTCGAGAGTAGCGACGAGCCGCTCGACGCCGCGGCGTTTGCTGCGCGGGTGCGACGGGCTTGACACTTGAGACCCGCACGGCCGAGGCAACTCCCTCCATCACGGTGGTCTGCTCGAACGGATTTTTCACTGTGTTGCCCATCGCTTTCTCCTCGGACCCCTTGACCTCGGCCCCCACCATCCCCGTGAGCTCCGCATAAGGAGCAAGCAGTGCAAGCACCTGCTGCGCGACGGCCACGAAGTTCTTTTCCGCGAAAATCTCAGTCGCCCCCTTGTCGGGATGGCCCAACGGCTGTTACGAAGCGGCGCAGGGGTCGTGATTGCGCTTCGTGGTTATTCCCGAGTTTCCGCGTATCCGGGATAGGTTGGCCCCCCTTCGGACCCGCACGGTCCCCTCTGCAACACGAGACCTTCCCACCCAGGAATGCCAACCCTCCCTCCGCCGACGTCACGCATCCCTCCTCGTCTTCGCAACGTGCCCTCTGCAACGCGCGCTCAAACCACCCAGGAATGCCACCCCCCCCTCCGCGACGGGCACGCTCTCCCTCTCGCCCGCGCAAAGTGCCCTCTGCAACGCTCGACACCCCCACCTCGGGATGCCAACCTTCCCTCTGCAACGCTCGACGACGGCACTTGCGCATCCAGGGGACCCTCGTCGACGCTCCCCGAAGGCACCTCGGCATGTCAAGGTGCCCTCTGCAACGCTCGACGCCACCACCTTGGCACGCAAGGACCGATCATCAACGCGTGATGTACGCGCCCTGCGATGCCAAGGTGGTGGCGTCGACGCTCCCGACGATGCCCCGACATGCTGAGGTGCCCTCGTCAACGCTCGATGCACCCACTTGGTAATGACAAGGTGGTGGCATCGACGGTTGATGCACCCACTTTGTCAGTCCCAAGCGGCCAAGGGGACCGTCGACGATGGCCCCTTGACGCGGCGGGGGAGCAAGTCCCGCACTGCGTCGACGACTTCAGCAAGTTCCCAGTCTCCTTGCAATCGAGGAGTGCTGCGCCAAGCGGACACTGAAACATGCGGTCCTGCGTCAACGGGCCCAACGCGCTCATCGCAAGGCCAAGTCGCCGCGCAGGAGGAAGCCCTCCGCGGGCAGGAGCTACGCAAGGACCCCAAATACAACGCTACCTGCATTGGTGGAAGCAGCCCAGGGTGGGTAACCCTGGGTCACGGGTGTCGATGTTGTCGTGGGCTGCCCCGGAGTGTCCAAGGACTTCCGCCGCGAGCTACTAGGTTCTGGACATCTTCTGCGGCGTCCCAATGGATGACTCAAGCAGCGTTCGTTGCGTGCGTTGAGTGCAGGTTGTCCCTTTGGCCCATGGTGCTCGGAGTCAGGTATACGTGGGCTGGGGACGTGCTATCCAGGAAGCCCTGGGCGACGACGCCGAGAAGCTGTACGACGAGGCCATGAAGCTGCCCCCAAGCGAGCGCTTCTACGGATAACCTCGTGGCCAACGGTTTGGTACTCACCTCCGATGGCTGCGTTCAAGCAAGCAGTCGTCTTCATTCGGAAAGCTGCCCCCAAGCGAGCGCCGCTCCTTCGCGTTGCGCGTGCTCGCCAGCGTCGCTGAAGATGCCAGGGAAATCTCGCAGCTCGTGGACGCAGAGGCGAAGTAGTTCCATTCCGCGCTCTGACTCGCCCAACCCAAGGGTGGGCAACCCTGGGTAGCGGCTCGTTGGTTAATGCGTGTCGGGAGGGGGGCTGGGAGCAGCAGGGGGAAGTTTGCCTTTGAGCTCCTCGACGCGCTTGAGCGCTTCCGCAGTAGCCTTTTGTGCCTCGGCCAGTGTGAGCTCGGCTGCCTTGGTCTCTCCCTCCAGCCGGGTTTTGACCTCCGCCTCCTGCTGCGCAATATGCGCCGACCGCTGCCCACGTAGGGTGTCCAGATTCGCTTCGACGGTCGCAATTTCGATGTCGAGATCCTCTGGCGTCTGACGGGCCGCCTTGCGGGTCCGACGGAACGCCGACGACGCAAAGTCGGTCGGTAAATTCAGCTCAGGATGGGCGTACTGGTACTCCTTGAGAAACCCAAAGGTCGCTCCACGGAGTGCGTTGGTGTCGTCGATCACTACCTTGCGGGGTCCTGTCAGCCGGAACACCCGGTTGGCATTTTGTGCATCCGCCAGGGCTGCAATGGCCGCGTCGGCCGCTGCAATGGCCTCGGCGACCATCGGTGCAAGGGCTACGAGAGAGGCAATGCCGGATTCGGCCAGTTCCTTGGGCCACGGCCTCATGGTATCCAGCTCGCTGCCAAGCACTGGACGCTTCAAATCCGATACCCGAATGTTGCGAAAGAAAAGCTTGCGCAAGGGATGCCCAGGTGTCTTGTCCGTTGCCACCTGGACCGCCAAATCGACCTTGTCGACAATCGCATCCAGACGCGCGTCCGCTGCGGACACGAGTCCCTGCGCGTGAACGATGGCTCGCTGCAACCTGCGCTGTTCTAGAACCAGCGTTTCGCACCGCGCTATCGTGGTTTCGTATTGCTTGACCAGTACCGACGCAAATACAAAAGTCCTCAGGACGCTCAACGTAAACGTCAGATCGTCGTCCAGGGTCTCGAGCGCTGCATCGGTGGTGAACGTCATCGGTGAAGTTGCCATGGCCCTCCTCGGGTGGAAAACATCGCCACGATAAAGGGTCGCTCGCCCATGGCAAGAGGTTCTTTGTTTTTCTTTGATTGGGAAGGTCCGCCATACCTCGCCGGCACCGCCCCAGCATGCCAAACAACCCTCCTCGCCCCCGGCGGGCCCCCCTTCGGACCCGCACGGTCCCCTCCGCAACACGCGACCCACCCACCCAGGAATGCCAAACAACCCTCCGCCGACGTCGCGCTCCCCTCCTCGTCCGCCCAACATGCCCTCTGCGACGCGCAGTCAAACCACCTGGGCATGCCAATCCCCCCTCCGCGACGGGCACGCTCTCCCCCTCGCCCGCGCAAAGTGCCCTCTG
This sequence comes from uncultured delta proteobacterium, assembly GCA_903894755.1. Taxonomy (GTDB): domain Bacteria; phylum Myxococcota_A; class Polyangia; order Polyangiales; family Polyangiaceae; genus CAITRH01. The sequence continues at coordinate 5,616 of CAITRH010000008.1, read as the reverse complement.
CAACGCTCGACACCCCCACCTCGGGATGCCAAACCACCATCTGCAACGCTCGACGACGGCACTTGCGCATCCAGGGGGCCCTCGTCGACGCTCCCCGAAGGCACCTCGGCACGTCAAGGGGCCATCATCGAGGCTCGACGCCACCACCTTGGCACGCAAGGACCGATCATCAACGCGTGATGTACGCTCCCTGCGATGCCAAGGTGCAATCGTCGACGCTCCCGACCGTGCCTCGACATGTCAAGGTGCCCTCGTCAACGCTCGATGCACCCACTTTGTCATGACGAGGTGGTGGCATCGACGGTTGATGTATCCACTTTGTCAGTCCCAAGCGGCCCAGGGGACCGTCGACGGTGTGGGGCGCGTGCTTCGAGGGGGAGAAAACGCTTCCTATCCGTCAGGGCAGGCGTGCTAACCAGCGGCGCTCACAGGAGGCAAAAACATGCCGCGCGTATTGGTTTCAGACACACTTTCAGAAGCAGGGCTCGCGCTACTTCGGGCGAACCCGGACCTTGTCGTTGAGTACGCTCCCGGTCTCAAAGAGCCGGATTTGGTCGCAAAAATCGTAGACTTCGACGCGTTGGTCATCCGGAGCGGCTCGAAGGTCACCAAAAAAGTCATCGAGGCGGCGCAAAAGCTTCGGGTGATAGGACGCGCCGGGATCGGCGTGGATAACGTGGATGTCGATGCGGCGTCCAAACGTGGAATCCTCGTGATGAACACGCCAACCGGCAACTCGGTGACGACGGCGGAACACGCCATCACCCTGATCATGAGCCTTGCCCGCAAGGTCCCTCAGGCGACCGCGTCGATGAAGGCCGGCAAGTGGGAGAAGACCAAGTTCCAGGGGCGTGAGCTCACCGACAAAACCCTAGGTGTCCTGGGTTTGGGCACGATCGGACGTATCGTGGCGGACCGGGCGCGTGGCCTTCACATGAAGGTGATCGCCTACGATCCGGTGCTCACGCCCGACCGCGCAAGCTCACTTGGCGTGCAACTCGTGCCGCTTCCCGAGCTCTTTGCAAGGGCGGATGTCATTACGGCGCACACGCCGCTGACGGCCGAAACACGCGGCATTGTCAACGACGCTGCCATCGAAAAGATGAAAAAGGGGGTACTCCTCGTCAATTGCGCTCGCGGGGGGGTGTACGACGAGGCGGCGCTGGGACGTGGTCTCGAGTCGGGCAAGATTGGCGGGGTGGCGTTGGATGTGTTTCTCCAGGAGCCCGCGCCGGCCGATCATCCCCTGTTCAAGTTCGACAATGTGATTTTGACGCCGCACCTTGGGGCATCGACCGAGGAAGCGCAGGAGCGGGTGGCGCTCGAGGTCGTGGAGCAGGTGGTGAACTACCTGGCCACGGGGACCATCGTGAATGCGGTGAATGCGCCCAGCGTACCGCAGGAGATTGCGCCGAAGCTTGGTCCGTATTTGGACTTGGCACGTCGGTTGGGGGCGTTCTTGGGGCAGGTCGAGGGGATCGCACCGAGGGCCATCGAGGTGGAGTGCGTAGGAGAGCCTGCGGAGCTTGGGGCCAAGGCGATCACGAGAGCCGCGCTGGCAGGGCTTCTCGAGCGGTTTTTCGATGAGCCGGTCAACGCGGTGTCGGCGCCGGTGCTGGCCGAGGAGCGAGGGATCGTGGTGCGCGAGGTACGCACCGAGCGTCGCGGCAAGTTTGCGAATTTGGTGGCGCTTCGGGCGACCGAGGAGAGCGGCAAGCTGGTGGTGGCCGAAGGGGCGTTGGCGTCCGACGGTTCGGCGCGGCTGACGCGGTGGGGGGATTACGAGCTCGATGCGGAACTCTTTGGCCATACGCTGGTGCTGTTCAACGAGGACACCCCCGGAGTGATTGGCGCAGTGGGGACGATCCTGGGACGTGAGAACGTGAACGTGGCGCAGGTGAACCTGGGACGTCAGAAGGGGACCCGTCAGTCGGTCAGCGTGTGGAATTGCGACGCGGCGCTGTCCGAAGGGGTACTCGACGAGATCAAGAAGTTGGCCACTGTGGCGCGGGTCGCGTCGATTTCCTTGAAGTAGGGGTTGTCGCACCGGAGGACTCCCCTCAACACACGGAGTCCTCATCTTGAGAACAGCGCACGTGAACGCGTCCCCTCTTCTTTCCCGTATTGCTGCAGCGCTGGCGCACCAACGTCTCGAAGCGATCTTGATTGGCAATGCTGCAGCGGCGCTTCACGGCGCGCCGGTCACGACCCTCGACTTCGACTTTTTTTTCCGCGACACCCCGCACAATCGAAAGAAGCTCAAGGCGGTAGCAACGGAGCTTGGCGCAGCGGTTTTTCGCCCGTATTACCCAGTCTCAAGCCTATTTCGCGTCATCGCCGACGATAGCGGGCTGCAACTCGACTTCATGAGTGTCGCTCACGGGATCCATTCCTTCGAGGGACTCCGTGCACGCGCAACCCTTGTCGAATTCTCAGGAAACGCCCTACGCGTAGCGTCCCTCGACGACATCATCAAGAGCAAGCGAGCGGCGGGACGACCTCGAGACATCGCAGTTCTGCCCGTGTTGGAGGCGACCCGTGAAGAACAAAAAGCATCGAAAACCTAGCCGACAGGCCCAGCTCGACGCGCTCAAACTGGAATCCGAACGTGACCTGCGAGACCTCATTCGACGCCTCTTGGCCCTTCCCATGAACCAGCGCACCCACTTCCTGAGAACGCGACTTCCAGGAGGCGGCTCGTCACTCTGAACCCTTGTCCCCTCCGACTCTGGTAGACGCCGCCGAGGATGCGCTCCAGACTTCGCGCGCATCCATGGTCCCTTCCAACAAGCCCACGGTCCACGAGCGCGGCAACGCTCGTCTCGACGCTGTCCTCGATTTCGTCGCGTTTGCGGCCAAGTCCATGCCCATCACCACGCTCCTCGACGAAGCCCCTCGTCGCATCGCCACGATTTTCGAAGCCGATGTCAGCTCGCTCTACCTGGTCGAAGGCGACGGCGCCGAGCTCGTCATGCGCGGCAACGTCGGGTTCAGTAACAGCGCGCTCGGACAGGTCCGACTCCGCGTGGGCGAGGGGATCACCGGCGAAGCCGTCGAATACCAACGTCCCATTTCAGCCGAAACCGCCGAACAGCACGCGTCGTACAAGTACTTTGCCGAGCTTCACGAGGAGCGCTTTCCCGTGTTCCTCGCGGTCCCCATCCGAGGAAAAACCGGACCTGTAGGAGCCCTGGTCGTTCAACGGCGCGCCATTCCCTTCGAGGCCAAGGACATCGAGCTGCTCACCGCACTGGGAGCTGTCATCGCTGGCGGGATTCATCATGCCGAGCTCATCGACGCACATCGGGCGCGGACCCCTCGCCAAGCAGGCGGAGGAACACGGAAGGTCACGTTGACGGGACGACCTGCGCATCCAGGGAGGGTCCTTGGGGCCATAGCGGCGTTGCGTCGTCCCCCCCCACGGCCGACCGAGGAGAGCTCCGCGCCAGCCTCACGGGTGGTCGATGTACGCTTGCTCAAAGGGGCGTTCGATGTGGCTGCGAGGGCCATCGAGGGACTTCGCGAAGAGGCTAGACGGCTCGACATGGTGGCCGAGGCAGCATTTCTTGTGACCTATGGGGAGATCCTAGGCGACATGCGCTTTCGTGAGCGGGCCATGGAGCTTACGTCGGCAGGCGGCGGGATTGCCCAGGCTCTTTCGCAAGTCGCACGGGAAGCAACCCGCGTGGCGGTGAGCTTCACCCGCGACGCGTTTCTGGAGGACCGCGCGCGAGACATGGAAGACCTGTGCGATGCCATCACCATGTTGGCGTTCTATGACAAGCGAACGGCGCTTCCCAACAAGGCCATACTCATTGGCGACGGCGTCACGGTGTTCGATCTGCTCATTTCGTCCCGGGCGAAACCCGTCGCAGTGGCGTTAAGCGAGCGTTCGGGCGGTCCGCGAACGCAGGCGCTTTTGCGGCTTCTGGGCGTACCGGCCATCGTGGATGTCCAAGGGATCTTTCGCTGGGCCTCGGAGGGCGACCTTGCGCTGCTCGATGCAGACCATGGGATCCTCGTGATCAATCCCAGCAAAAGCGAAATGGCGGCCCTCCGCGAGCATCGACGTCCCCCGGTGCGTGCCGACTAAACCCCGAGCCATTGTTGTAGAAAGGCCGTCCTATCGAGGCGGCACATTCACCACCAGCGACCACACCATCCATACGGTGGCGACCGCCGCAATGAAGAGCGACGTATGCCAAAGGGACTTCTTTTTGGTCACCAGTCCAACGGAGGCGACGGCGACGGCAATCTGCAGTCCTAGGACTGCGTGTCCGAGGCGGGTTGCAAGGCCCTGATTGTCCTCGGAGAGCTTCTGCTCCTCTGCTCGCTCCTTTTCTGCGGCCTCTGCGGTTGCCTTGATATCGTTCTTCTCGATTTCGTAGCGAGCTAGCTGCTCGTCCATGGCGGCCAGTTGCGCGGCCTTGTCCGAACGACTGGGGCCTAGGTGATCGATGAGCTCTTTGCTCATGCCGTACAGGTGTCCTTTGGTGGACTTGGACTGGAAATAGCTCCAGGCGTTGGAGGCGGTAACCTGCTTGAAGATGGCGTAGCTCGTATGTTTGAGCGAGCGTGTGCTGTGGGGTGCTTTGCCGCTGCACTGCGACCGCCGCGAGCACCGCGAACATGACAATGGAGACCGCCGCAGTCTTCGACCATGCCTCGGACGCTTCCTTTGCCTTTGCCTTGGCTCGATCGGCGGCAAGCTCGCTCAACAGGTCTTCGGTGCGGTGAAGGAGGTCCTCGGGGATACTCATGAGACCAGCGTAAGGGACTCGCGCGGAAATGCCTATTTTACGTCGCGGTGGAACTCAGGTTCCGGTCCATCGACGCCGAGGGCCAACGTCGGCGTGGACAAACCAATCGGCGTTCGTGGGATAGACCCCGATGCCTCCGTCCCATCCAAGCGCTCGGAGCTCCTGTTCGAGCGGACGAGGGTCGAGGCCTCGTGATGCGCCGGCGGGCACCAGGCGAAAATCCACGGCCTGACCTCGAGAATGTTGGCTGTGCGACGCCACACGGCGCCCTTTCTTTCGAAGCACCTCGTTCAGCTTCGGACTCCGGTAGCCGCTGACGATCTCGATGCGAGGCGCTCCGGCCAAGCCATGCCGCGCCGAGAGCCTGCGCAGAAGCGCAAGAAGGTGCGGATCGATGGGCACCGCCTCGCCCGTCACCCGATCGGCCAGGAGCAGATCGAAACGCCCCTGCGTCGGCGTCTCTTCATCGAGAGGGACACACTCGCCCGTACGAAGCTGCACCAGGGTCCCGAGCAGCCTCGGCAACGCCGCATAGGTCCCTGACACGTCCTTCTTCGTCGCGTTGCCGCCCGTATGGGGAGCGGGTTCGGTCCTCAACGACGCCATGGCGCGCTCGAGGGGCAAGGACACGGACAGCGACGTCACGCCCGCACAAATGAACGCAAGGCACCGAAATAAACCGCATCCATCTCGAAACCCGCCATTCCCGCCATACTCCGTTTTGGCCTGCGGTGCCTGCTCACGTACTTTGAGTACGCTGCGCGGGCTCCTCGGCCAAGGGTGCAGAATTGGCCATATCGCGCCCGCAGAGCTCCGTTAATCCGAGGTTTTTGGACACGCAAGCGCATCCATTAGT
>CAITRH010000007.1 GCA_903894755.1 uncultured delta proteobacterium | reverse complement strand
CTTGTGTCTGCGGATGACCGCTCACCCACCGATCGGAGTAAAGCTCGCGATCTTCCTGACCGAGCATCCCCTCAAAGGCTCCGCGACAGAAGTACAGGTCCAGTATGTCGCTGGCGAGAAAACCCTCCGCATCCAAGTTGGTGACAAAGAGTTCAAAGACCTGGTTGCCCACTTGATAGCCCACGGTCACCTTTTCGCCAGCTTTCAGTGTCCGGCGCGTTACAATCACCCGGACGTTGACAATGATGTCGGGCTCCTTGACCGTGGCCCAGTCAAGGAATCCGATATCGAACACGTACCGGACCGTGCCGGTGTCAGGTTGCTCGAAGAGATCGTCCGGTGTGTCCGCGAGTGCAGCCACAACGCTTGGATGTTTGAGGAGACTTGGAGTTGTCGCGCGCGTGATGAAGCAAACACCCGGCGGCTTTAGCCTCAACACGTCGCTAGGACGGCCATAGCCGCCATCGATGCGTCCGAATGCTCGTGCATCGCCTCCGCGCACGGCCATGTACGCTTGGATGGCTTCGGCAGAGCGTTGCAACTCGGCAAGTCTGTCTCCGTTGCCGGCGTGTCCAAAGGTTCCCAGCTGCTCTTGGGTGTGGGCCTGCGCCACCACTGTGCGCGTACGGACCTCCTCACCGCGCTTTCGACTGGTGTACCCGGGAGCGGTCCGTCCTGGTTCTCCACGTCGGTGCAACGTTGGATACGCCTCGTTCTGGACGACGGCTCGGTTGCGCTTGGTCTCTCGAGTGCCATCGATGTCGAAGCCTATCCAGCGGCGACCACAACGATCGATCAGACCTCCAGGCTGCTGCACGCCGTGCGTGAGCAGGTCCTGAAAAAAAGGGAGCGTACGGACTCCAACATGGCATCCGTCAGGTGTTCCAGTCCGCGCAGCACGGTTGATTCGACCGGAAGGCGCGACCGCCCCCACAATCCCATCACGGCCTTCGCCACCGACTTGGCGGACGTAAAGAAATCGGACAGCGAGCGCTCGAAGCTCACGGCATATGCGGCCAGAACGAGGAGAAAGTCGACGAGCTCGTAGGTCCCCGCCCTCCTTCCTTCGAGCCGTAGGTTCGCCAGAGCTGAGTTTGGTAACGCTCCGACGATCACCACCGCCTGCGCCCACCATTGCGGTGGATGACGCTGCGATTGGGGATCAGTCGTCAACTTAATTGAACGTACGATGTCTGTTTGCACTTCGGCCATTGGAGACCTCCTTTTCATAGACATAGGGCCGGACACCGATGGCTGGTAGTTACGGAAACCGCGAATATTTCAGAATGCCGAGCTGACGCGCGGTCTGCACACATCTGCCTACTGGCCACATCTCATTGCGCAAACCGTGGGATTTGTACGAGCGCGAAGTCGCGGGGGGGGTGAGGTCCGCGGGAGGCGATCGTGGATCTGCGGGGGAACTATTTGATGGGGAGTCCCTTAGAGCTTCACCACACTTGCCAGGTTTGAATAGTCGTCGGTCCAGGCTTTCCCCTCGGCTGCCAGGTCGCTCCAGTTGGGCCCGAGGTCGACAGGAAACGCACGGGCCATCACGACCCACGTGGTGGCCACGACGCGGGCTGCCGCAGGGACAGAACGGATCCGCGCCAGCAGTCCGGCCTCCCTCGCCTGTTGTCCCAGGAGTCCTCCGAGCCGTACGTACCGGTTGGTGATGTTGAACGCCAGGAGTCCCTGAGGCGCAAGCTTTTGCAGGTAAAGGACAATGGCTTGCCGCGTCAGCAGGTGCGTGGGGATCGCGTCGGAACTGAACGCGTCGGCTACGATCAGCCCAAAATATCCATCAGGAGCCGAACCCACCGCAAGACGCGCATCCCCCACGACAACGTCGACCTGCGCGGGCGTGTCGGCAAGGAACGAAAAGTAGGTCCTTGCAAGGCGCACCACGTTTGGATCCACTTCGTAGAAGGTCCAGTGCTCGGCCTCTTTCCCATAGGAGGCGAGCGTACCCACACCCAGACCAAAGACGGCTACAGGAGAGCCGGCAGGACGCGCTCCAACAATGTCCGCTGCGGGGCCTACAAAGTAATCGGTGGGATCCTGTCGCCGCGCCGGATCCAGATGCTGCCGCCCGTGGATGGTGCTTCCGTGGGACAGCACGCGGTAACCCTCTGCGTCTGTCACGCGGAGCACGGAAAAGAAGGAGCGTGTCTCCACGACCGCTCGACTTGTCAGCGACGTAGCCAGCGCAATTGCTCCAAGGGCCCATCCAAGCCGACCCCGTCGACCCAGACTAAAGAACACGGCCACTACAAACGGCACGCTAAGCTGTACGACGGGATGGACCCCCATGAGCGCAAGGGCCAGTGCGCCGACTCCGCAGGGGACGGCCCAATCGAGCCAGGCAAGTCGCTGCGCGCGCTCGGGTGGACTTGCAACCTCGAGTCCTGCGGACCGAAGGAACGCTTGCTGCCGCTCCTGGGGACTTCGAAGCAGGGGGGGATTGCCAAGGACAACGAGGGCAAGCACCATGGTAAGCGGGTACTCGAGGACGCGACGAAACACGAGAGGCGCCACGACGGCGTTGAGCAGTCCGCCGAGCGCCCCTCCAAGGGCCAGGGCCAGGTAGAACAGCGTTGGGTCCCCTTTGGGTTTCCCACGTGCAAGCTCACCGTGAAAGATCAACCCGCCCAGGAACACGAGGCTAAGGTGCAATGCCCCCACAACAAGGTGCTGCACGACCGGCATGAGGGACAGCAAGAACAGAAGCGCCGCGAGGCCGACAAATGGGATGGCCAGTCCTGCTCGAGGAGTGGCGCCGGCAAACGCGACAACAAACGTCAGGAGGTAAAGTCCCAAGGGGATCATCCATACGAGCGGCACGGAGGCGATATCGGTGGTGATGACCGACGTAGCGCCGAGCATGAGGCTCGAGGGGACCAATGCCAGCGTAACCCAACGGAGCAACTGGCGCGTTGTGACCGAGGGGCTCGGGTCCGTTTCCAGTACTTCCGGTCGTTTCACACGGGCCCAAGAGGAGACGGCGGCCAGTGCGGCAAACGCGACGTACGCGACGGCGAAAGCGTTCCGTTGTGCGCTCAGCGAGACGAGCGGCTCGACCACGAAAGGATAGACCAGCAGCGACAGAAAGCTTCCAGCGTTACTTGCGGCGTACAGTATGTAGCGGTCTCTTGGGAGAGCCTCCGCTGGGGTCCAGCGTTGGAGGAGCGGAGCGGTGGTAGCCAACACGAAGAACGGCAAGCCGACGGATCCCAGGAGCGCAGTGAGCACCCACCCAACAGGATTGGTGTCTGGGGCTCCTTGGACGATGGTGGGGGGAAGGACGAGCAGTGGCAGCGCCAAGAGGACCAGGTGAAGGACGGCATGACGACGCTCGCCGAGCCAGCGGGGAAGAAGGTGCGCGTAGGCGTAGGCGGCGAGCAAGGTCGCTTGGAAGAACAGGAGGCATGTAGTCCACACTGCGGCGCTTCCGCCCACCCGCGGAAGGAGCGTCTTCGCAATGACGGGCTCGATGAAGAAGAGGAGTGCCGCACCGGCAAAGACGGTGGCAGAGGAGAGACGAAACAAGGTCCTTAATCCAAACCCATCTTGAGGACCGCAGGTTT
>CAITRH010000006.1 GCA_903894755.1 uncultured delta proteobacterium | reverse complement strand
CGGTGCGCGCAAGTCAACCTACGGCGCGCTGGCCAAGCTGGCGCTCGAGACGATGGGACTTCCCAGCGACTACGCTACTGGGTTCTTCCGCGCCGATCCGGTGCGGGCGGCGCCCGAGCCCACCCTTGAGAGCCTCACCGATGACATCAAGGTCCTCAGCGGCGAGCTCGCTGCAAAGAACGTCGCGCTGGCGAACCTCCAGCAGGCCGCCGTGGATGCGAAGAAAGCTTCAGAGCAGAAGACGGTGGACACGCAGCAGATCGCCAGCATCCAGAAGCAGATAGATGACCTCGAGAAGGCCAAGACGGAACTTGCCGACAAGCTGAAGAAGCCATAGCGCCCCCGTCCCCGTGACTTAGGGGGCGCTTGCAACGTTGACGCAGCTGTTCTTCGAGCGGCTCACGGGGGGCGGTGATCCAGCAACCAAGTACCGTTGTCGAGTCCGGGAGGCCGCCGAGGACCCAGCGAAAGTTGCCGCACAGAAGCCGGCGTATGAAAGGCAGGGAGCCAATTTTGTGCGAGCCGATGGACGATCTCGAGAAGGCCCAGTCCAAAGTTCCCGACAAGCCGAAGTGGCAATGGCCCTCCCCATTGCAAAATTGGCCGTCGATGCGCGCGGAGGCCAGACAGCTCCTGACAAAAGTTGCAGACGACAATTCCGAGGGAGAGAAGCCGGGTGGAAAACTGTTTACCGAGCCTTTCGAGCCTCCGAGGGTGGGGGAGCAAAATTGCGACAGGCGAGTTGCGCGCGGCTAGAGGATCCTGAGAAGTTTCGGGTGGCTCTGCGGACGGCTGGAGGACCTGAGTCCATTTTGTCGAGGGTTGTTACGCCCGCGGAAAGGGTCCCTGAAAGGAACGCTGCTCGCCGGGCTTCGGCCCCGGCAACTGTCCATGCAAAGTGTTGAAGCGGGGTACTTTGGCGCCGAGAAGGCTCCAGCGATTTTGCTAGGAGGGCTTCGGGCGTCCAGAGGCCCCCCTGCAAACTTACCGGTGACGCTCCGGCCGGCGAGAGGACCCCCTGCAACGTTTTGCGAGTGGGGTTCCACCGGACGGAGGCGCAGTCAGCGGATCGGCGGGGCACGTTTCATGAACGCGGGACGTCGTTTGCAAGAATTGGTGGGATGGGGACGGCTTGGCCACGTCGCAGGTGCCGAAAATGACTTAGGCGGTTGTGACCCAGCTCAATGTTGGGCAGCTCGTGACCGGTGGGCTGGGCTTCAAGCACGGGGGCGCAATTGCCGTTTTGTCCCGAGGTCGTGTTGACGCCTGCGCAGCTCACGCAGGGACAGGTACATACGCTTTCGCAGCAGTCGCCATCCGCGCAGAATCCTGTGCTGCACTGGTCGGTCCCGGTGCACGCCTTGCCGTTGGCGCGCTTGGCGGCAGGTCGCGCACCTCGGTAAGCGTTTGCGCCAATCCGAGCACCGCAGTGGAAAGGCGGATTACGCTCTCCACCTACCCATCTTGAAAACCGCAGGTTTCCGCTCGCGCAGACCTCACCCCCCCCAGCCCCCCTCTCCCTCGACATCTTCCTTGCCCATGCGGGCAAGTAAAATCGTCTTCGAGCGAGGGGGGAGGAGAGCCTCGTGCACCACTGTTCCG
>CAITRH010000005.1 GCA_903894755.1 uncultured delta proteobacterium | reverse complement strand
CTGGTGGTGGCCGAGGTAAAGACCACGGTCCGCAAACGGGAAGTGGAAGCGTTCCAAAAGAAGCTCGAACGCATGCGATGTGTGTCGTTCTTTCCAGTGCTGGGAGTGCTGGTGGGGCGCGCGATCCATCCTGCAGCCCGTGAGGAGGCGGTCCACGTGGGTCTACTGCTTGTATCCGAGAAGGTCCTGCGGGAGACATCATGAGGGCGGGACCGAGGGTCGCCTAGGTCGAGGCATTTAGCAAGCGAAACGGAGCCGCGTGCTATAAGCCCGGCATGAACGGCGAAGAGCTTCTCACCACCTTGCGCGACGAGCATGTATTGGGCGCGGTGAAATCCCGGTTGGGACTTCCCGACGACGCCACGGCCATCGTGTTGCGGGACATCCAGGGGAGTCAAGCGCACATGGACCGCCGCATCGATCGGCTTGCGGATGCGGTCCTCGAGCTGACCGACGCGCAGAAAGTGATCGCGATTGCCCAGCACCGCACGGAAGTCCGTGTCGGAGAGCTCGCCGAGGCGCAACGAAGGACCGAAGCACGCGTCGGAGAGCTCGCCGAGGCGCAACGAAGGACCGAAGCACGCGTCGGAGAGCTCACCGAGGGGCAGAAGAAACTAACCGAGGCGCAACGAAGGACCGAGACCCGCCTCGAAGAGCTCATCGTCCACTCCGAATGCTTCGAAGCACGCACGGAAGACAATTTCCGTTCGCTGCGCGAAGATTTCCGTTCGCTCCGCCAAGAGGTCGGCGCCCTCTCTCGGACCATCGGGTCTTGGATCGAGGAGCTTGTCGAAGCCCTGCTGGCCGAGTGGCTCCATCGGGAACACCACGTGCAAGTCGAACTGCAACGAGGCTTTCATATCGCCGAGCTCGGTGACGAGGAAATCGATGGCTATGGCGAGGGGATAGGGCCGGATGGCCCTCTACTGGTGGTGGCCGAGGTAAAGTCCACGGTCCGCAAACGGGAAGTGGAAGCGTTCCGGGCGAAGCTCGAACGCGTGAAAGGTGTGCCGTCGTTGCCAGTGCTGGGAGTGCTGCTGGGGCGAGCGATTCATCCAGCTGCTCGTGAGGAGGCGCTGTGCGTGGGTCTACTGCTTGTCTCCGAGAAGGTCCTGCGCGGGACCTAAGGGACTCCCTCCGACCTATGCTGCCCATCCACGCATGTCGTCATCGTCTGTTGCGTAATGCAATAAGAACAGCCCAGGGTGGGGAACCCTGGATACAAGGTAGACTTGGGGCTTGGCTCGCGGTCTGCGTATCTATGAGGGGTATCTACGAGGGAGTCCGTTATTTCCCTTTGACGCGAAGCCCCGCAGCCTGCGCCAACAAGGCCTGCGCCTGCGCCTCCAGATCATCGGCCTTCTGGGTCTGCGTTCGCTGCTCTTCTTCCGTTTTTTTCTGGGCCGCAGCGTCGTCCTCCATGAGCTTCAACAGCGCTCTACGTTCCGCAAGCTGCGCCTCCAGCTCCCCAATGGACCCCTTCACATCCTCCAGTGTCTCTTCCTCGTCCCTCGGCGCCTCGCTGTAGAAAAACCCATCGGAAAAGTCCTGAGGAAGCGCCGGATTCTGGAATGGTAGCTTCGCAAGAGCACCGTCGGCCTCCTTGCGCGACGCGTTGACCTCGTCGAACAACTGTTTACGCGTCCCCAAGTCCCGAAATTCCCGGTTCGCTCGTTGGGCCGCAGCCCGCAGCGCCTCGGCGTTCCTCCCCGCAGCATGGAGCACTTCGGCCTCTGGCGCGAGCACGGACAGCGCCGCTACGCCGTATTTTGCAAGGATGGATGACCACTCGGTCATTTCGGTCAGTTGCCGACCGAGCACGGGCCTGCGAAAGCGGCTGATCGCTTTGCCCTTGAAGAGCGCCATACGAAGCTGTTTGCGCGTGCTCCCCGCCGTGTGGTCGTCGACCACGTGCGACACGCGGGTTACGAAGCGGTCCAGTGCCCCGTCCGCTCTGTCCACGGCCGCCTGGGCTTTGGTGAGCGCTTCAAGGAGCGCGATCTCCTCAATGAGCGTTTTTTGCCACTTTTCTCGAAGCGCCTGAAACGTCGGGATAAAAGCCGCTGCCAGAGGCTCCTCGCCCATTTGGGCCAGTGTATAAAGGAGCTCCCGAAATAGCGTGAGCAACCCCGTTCGGTACGTGAGAGTGCGTGCGGACATAGGAGCGACCATACGCTCCTTTCGTCGGCCCCGCAAGAATGCAGCAGGGAGGCAACGGCGAAGGCCGGGCGGACCGCGGAAACAACGTCGGAAAAAAAGCACCCGCGGAATGGAAACCCCCGGACAGGCTAGGTGCGCAGCTCCCGGAGCCTGTCGGGATACGGAACGGCCGATGGGCCGCGTGACCGAGGGCTGTTTGGGCATCGGAACGACCACCGCGACGGGCCGCGCTAACTCCACGGCCAAAAGTGTCGTGGTGCACCAAAGGAACCCGGGGCTGTTTGGCGAAACATGGCGTGGAGCCAGGCATGGACCGGGTCAGTTCGGGAGTGGAACAGCTCCGGGGTGGACGTGACCGAGGCTGTTGGACTCCGAAACCGTCAACGGAAGCACGGGACCGGGGGAGTCTGTCGGCGGGAATAGCGGCGACCAGATGGAGCAACATGCGGCGTGCTTCCGAACTGGGATGGGGGCTGGGCGAGCGGTGGCTGTCGGGGGGCAGGAAAGGTGCGGGACTTTGCGTCCCATGGCTGTACAGGGTGTTGGGAGATGAGGAGCCGCTGCGAGGCCCAATGCGTTGGTTGGCAGCTCCGAAGGGGCGGGTCAGAACAGCCAGGGTGGGTAGCCCTGGGTGCGTGGTAGGCCCGGGTTGCGCAACGCCTGCACGCCATCTACCACCGGCCTACCCCACCTGCCTGCCCACGATATGTGCAACGCCCGCAGACCGCAAGCCAAGCCCCGAGGAAGACCGTGGGCCAAGCCCCGAGCCTAGCCCCGAGCCAAGCCCCGAGGCAAGCCCCGAGGCAAGCCCCGAGCCTACCACGACCCAGGGTTACCCACCCTGGGCTGTTCTGACTCGCCCCTTCGGGGCTGCCAATCAACGCCTAGAGTCGACAGCGCATTGGATCCATCTTGAGACCAGCTCATACGAACCTGCTGGGCCGTTCCCTCCTGCGGGACCGTCTGATGCTTTTCCATCGGCGCGCGAAAGCATACCGTAGCGGCCCCGTCAAGTTACCGCACAGGTCGCAAGGACTTCCGCCGCGAGCTACTAGGTTTAGACTACTGAGTGCTCACCGCACACTCCGGAAGCGCAGCAATTCCCCCAAAAACATCTCTCAACGCGTCGTCCAGCGCCTCAAACTTCGCAACGTGGCCTATCCCATGCCCACCTCCTTGCTGCAACGCAGTTTCTAGGTCTCGCGCCGCCGCCACCACGCGCAACATCGAGAGTGTCGCTGCCGCCCCACGAAGCGTATGAACAGTGCGTTGCACCTCCACCAAACGTCCTTCGCTCATCGCCTCCAGCAGCGCACGGGACACTTGCCCCCAGGTTTTTCGAAACATCACCAGAAGCTCGCGAAGAAGGGCCGCGTCTCCGCTCAGTCTCCTAAGAACGCACGGGAAATCGATGCCTGGCAGCAACCCAGCAAGGTCCATTGTCCTGTCGTCAGGGGACAGCACGGCAACGGCAGCGGGCTCCCCCACATAGGGTTTCGGCTTGACCCAACGTAGAAGCGTCGCCACCAGTCGATCTGGCTCCACGGGTTTGGAGAGGTAGTCGTTCATGCCAGCATTGAGGCACCGCTTCTTTTCCGAAGCAAAGGCATGGGCGGTCAAGGCGATGATGGGGAGCGACTGGAGTCCGAGAACGCTTCGAATTTGTTCCACTGACTTGTAGCCGCCCATCACCGGCATCTCCAGATCCATGAGGATCGCATCGAAGCTCGCATCCTCCCGGAGGCGTTCAAGTGCTTCGCACCCATTGGAAGCGATCGACACGGTAGCACCAGCGGCTTTCAGAAGCTCCTTGGCCACCTGCTGGTTGATCATGTTGTCTTCTACGAGCAAGACGCGTACTCCATAGAGCGCCGTTGCGGAAAACTGTTGGCTTTCCGTGGGTTCCGTAGGAGTGTCACAGTCTGCGCTCTCTTCCGCCCGCACCAAGGGGATGGTGAAAAAGAAGGTGCTCCCGACTCCCGCGCCGCTACTTAACCCGATGGTGCCGCCAAGCAGCGTGACCAGTTGCTTGGAAATAGCCAAACCTAGGCCGGTCCCTTCCTGTGCATTTTGCTTTGGTCCGACAACTTGACTAAAGGCCTGAAATAGCTTTGCTTGTTTTTCTGCGGGAATGCCTATGCCCGTGTCCTGTACGGAGAATCGATACAGTGGGTGACTTCCTTGACCATCCTGGACGTCGGCCGTAAGCGCTACGACCCCATTGTTAGTGAACTTCACGGCATTGCCGGCGAGGTTGACAAGCACCTGAGTGAGCCGCGAGGGGTCACCGACGGCTGACAACGGCACATCATCCGCAATACGCACGGTGAGATCGAGCCCTTTCTCCTTGGCTTTCTCTCCCAGGATACTGGTGACGGTCTGGAAAACCTGGTCGACGCGGAAGGGGACAAGCTCCAGGTCGATCTTGCCAGCTTCAATTTTTGCCAGGTCAAGAATGTCGTTGATCAGAAAAAGAAGCGTTTGCCCTGCGTTCAGGATCTTCTGCTGGTAGTCGAGCTGCTTGGGACTCAGCTGGGTCTTGAGCGTGAGGTGGGTGAGTCCGATGATCGCGTTCATGGGGGTGCGGAGCTCGTGGCTCATAGCAGCCAAGAAGTCACTTTTTGCTCGGCTCGCAGCCTCGGCGGCTTCACGGAGCGTCTGCTCGACTTCTGCGGCCCGCTTGCGTTCCGTGATGTCCTCCATAGTTGGCAAAAAGTACATGGGATGTCCCAGTGCATCTCTCATTAGACGCATGGAACGATGAACCCATACGACCGTGCGATCCTTGCACAGGTAGCGCAACTCCAGGTCAACGCGGTCAAACTCGCCTGCGACGAGCCGTTGCGACTGCTCCAGGTCCGCAGCCAGATCGTCCGGATGGATGACTTGCGACAGGTGCATGCCCGACAGTTCGCCTGGCGCATAGCCAGTGAGCTGGCAAAGGGCGTCGTTCGCACGCAAAAACTGGTGTGCAAGAGACAGCAGCGACGCACCTAGGGGAGACTGATCGAAGGTCAGTCGAAACAGTGCTTCGCTTTTACGTAGCGCGTCATCAGCGTTCCGACGCGCCGTGATGTCCACCAGGACGACCTGGGCGACCTGGCACTCGCGCCCATCGTCACCCCTGAGGCTGATCCCTTCGGCGTGCAAGTGACGTGGCGGGGAGTCATACAGAGCGATGCAGAGGTCGCATTGCTCCTTGTCCTGGCCCACCAGGATGTTTCCGAGGAACGCATTGAAGGCGGAACGGGACTCGATGGTAAGGAAATTACCCATTCTCTTGCCCTTCAACAGGGAGCGTTCCATCCCAAAGAACGCGGCCCCAGCGAGGTTGGCTTGTTCGATGATGCCGTCGCTGGCCAACGTGAAGTAGCCCACCGGCGCAAAATCGTAGAGGTTGGTGTAACGTTCCAAGCTGCGTTCAAGCTGCCTGCGAAGCTCGACGAGCATCTCGTTCTGGAGCTCCAATTCAACCTGGTGGACCTGCAATTCGTGTACGAGGCGCAGGGCATCTTCTGCCGACGCCGGGGACCGATCGACCCGCAGCGACCGCTCCTTCAACTGCCCTTCGGCACGTTGACGCAGCGCTGCAGAGTCCTGTAAGGATCCTGTCTTCTTGGTCATCGATCGGCCTGTTTACTGATCATCAGGCATCCACCTTATCCACTACTCCCTCGATGCGCAAGCGTTTCGCGCCCCAATGTCGCGTAGACCTCACCCCCAACCCCCTCTCCCTCGACATCCTCCTTGCCCATGCGGGCAAGGAAGATCGTCTTCGAGAGAGGGGGCTCGGAACAGTGGTGCACG
>CAITRH010000004.1 GCA_903894755.1 uncultured delta proteobacterium | reverse complement strand
GGAAAATCGTCTTCGAGCGAGGGGGGAGGAGAGCCACTTGTACCGCGGTTCCGAGCCCCCTCGCTCGAAGACGATCGTCCTTGCCCGCATGGGCAAGGAGGATGTCGAGGGAGAGGGGGTTGGGGGTGAGGTCCGCGGCTCGGAACCTGCGGTTCTCAAGATGGGTTTGGTTCAGCGTCAGGTCCCGCCGTCCAATTCGACCGTCGAGCGGGCTTTCCGCGGAAAGATTTCCCACGGCGGGCAAGGCGCTCTAGGCTTGTGCCGCTAAGCGGGTCGCCAAGGCTCGCGAGAGCCAGACCCCCCATGATCGCGGAGTGAACCGGTGCCTCTTGATCCCCCCCAGCGCGTCCCCCAGCCTTCCAAACCGGCCGACCCCATGCTCGGTCGGGTCATCGCGGGACGCTACCGACTCGAAGCGCGTGCCGGCGAAGGGGGGATGGGTATCGTCTACCGCGCGCGTCATGTGCTCATCGACCGTGTGGTCGCCCTCAAGCTCATTCGCCCCGACCTTCGCGGCGAGACCCATCTGCGCGCCTGGATGCTTCGCGAGGCGCGCGCCGCCAATCGCGTCGACCACGCGCACATCATCGATATCCATGACATCGGCGAAACCGAAGAGGGCGAGCTTTATCTCGTCATGGAGTACCTCGTGGGGCTCTCCCTCTCGGGCGAGCTGGCCCGTGGTCCCATGCCGCTGTCTCGTAGCGTCGATATCCTCGAGCAAATGTGTGCGGCTCTCGCCCGCGCCCACGACCTCGGTGTGGTTCATCGGGACCTGAAGAGCGACAACATCCTGCTCACCACCCGCGGTGGGCGAAAAGACTTCGTCAAGATCCTCGACTTCGGCCTCGCCCATCTCGCCATGGACCCGCGTCTTGCCCCCAAAGGAGCCGTCTTCGGAACGCCCGAATACATGGCGCCCGAGCAGGCCCGCGGCGAAGAAGCAAGCTCCCAGAGCGACCTCTACGCGCTCGGCGTTCTCTTTTTCGAAATGCAAACGGGCCAACTCCCGTTCCGTTCCGACGACCGCGAGATCCTTCTCGAGATGCAGCGCACGGCGATCGCCCCCAAGCCGCGTTCGATCAAGCCCGATGTCCTTCCTGCAGCCGAGATCATCGTCATCAAGCTTCTCGAGAAGGACCGTCGAAAGCGCTACCAGGACGCTCACCATCTGCACGAGGAGCTCAAGGCGCTCCAGCGGAGCCTTCCCAGCACCACCTGGGAGGTCGGTACCGCGGGAGAAAATGCTCCACCGCCTCCGCCGCCTCCTCCGCAGAGTGCGGGGGTCATCGAGTGGGCAAACCGTGCGGCGTTGTTCTCGCGCATGGTGAGCCGGGCCTATCCCGCGGGCAATGCCCCTTCCGAGGTCCAGAGTGCTGTGGCGCAGTCCTGGGACTTGGCCTCTCGCGCGACCCGTCTCGAGGGCGAGGTCGCGACGCACACACGCAAGCTCGAGGCGCTCGAGCGGCGGGGACGGGCGTTACGGGCGGAGATTGGACGGAAGGTCGAAGAGCTTGCCCATGAGGAGTCTCGGGCGTTGCGCGACGTAGCTGCCGAGCAGGCCGAAGCCCAACGACTTCGCGAGCATGTGCAGCAGGCGGAGCGCGCGGCCGTAGTCGCTCGCCAGCAGGCCGATGGAGTTCAAGGGTCGGCGTCACATATGCGGTTAGCCTTCGAACGCACCGGGGCCGCCACGGCCATCGTCGAGGTCAAACGGGAGCAACTGAACGAACGCGAACAGAAAGCGTCCATCAAGGATGCGCACGCACGCGATTTGCGTCGTCAGATCGAAGAGCTGAGGGCTCAACTTGCTCGCTATGCCGAGGCCCTCGAAGAAGACCTGGCCTCGGGACGTGAGAAGGTCGCGGCCCGTACCCGCGAAGGGCTCGCCTTTGAAAAGGCCTTTAGCGATGTTTCTGCGCTGCTTCTCAATCACCTCAAGACCAAGCCGGAAGCGCGCGATCTCTTGCAAGACCTTCTGGCCAACATGCATGGCCAGTCGTATGGCCACAGCCAGGTCCGTCCGCCCATCGTCATCGACAGCAAAATCCCTTAGAAGACCGTTGTCCTCGTGAGCTTGTCCACTGCCTGCCTTAGGGCAGAGGACGCGCCGAGGCGCAACAGCGAAAGCCTGTCGAGTAGTCGTGATAGGCGAGCTCGTGAGCGCTTGTCACGTAAAGGCATCCAGGACCATTGAGCTGCGCGTCCCCGTAAAACCCCCCTCGAAACCTTCCACGCCCAGTCGTGTCGGCCGGGTCGGCTCCCCACTCGTGCAGATTGCCCACGCAGTCGTAGACCCCGTAGGGCGACACGCACCGGCTGTACTCACCGGTCTTCCCCAACCCTCCGTCCCATTGATTGAGCCTGGGATCATTGAACTGCGCGTAAGTCCAGAGCATCGCGTCCGAGCCAAAGAAGCGCGGCATGCTGCTCCCTTTGCCTTCGTTGCACATCCCCACTTTTCGAACCGTACCGCCGTAGGGATAGTACGCCCCAGCGTCGTCGCCGCGGCACGCCCGCTGGAATTCATCCTTCGTGCACAGCCGCTTGCCCGCCGCCTCGCAAGCTTTCGACGCCTCGATCTGCGAGATGTACGCCTGCGGCGCCACACCGGAAGCCACCTTGGCCCGTACCGATTGTCCCGCAATGACGTCGTAGGGAGAGTGAGGATGCTCCACTCCCGCGTCGTCGACTTCCACCACATACGCCTCGTAGCGATCGATGCAATACGCACCGATGTTCACCATACCGACTGGACACGGTTCGGAAGCGTCCGGTGGAGTCAAGGCGTCGGTTTCCACCAACGTATCAAGCGTTGCATCGGAGCTAGCGTCCCAGATTCCGCCGTCCTCTACGGGCGCGGGAGCGGCGTCCATCGACGCATCCTCGCCCTTTTGCGTCGCTTCCCCAGCAAGT
The DNA here is from genome assembly GCA_903894755.1 of uncultured delta proteobacterium. GTDB lineage: Bacteria > Myxococcota_A > Polyangia > Polyangiales > Polyangiaceae > CAITRH01. The sequence continues at coordinate 10,864 of CAITRH010000004.1, read as the reverse complement.
CCCAGGGACTCGTTGCACCCCAGGGTCCCCGCCACAAGAAGCGCCACGCAGGTATGAAGTCCTCGCACCATCATCTCACCATCATCTCACCACCGTCCTGACAGCACAATGCCACCCGTTCCACTTCCCACCATCGGATCGGCAAGGCCCACGCGGACCAAAAGAAGCCTACGTGAGGCTTCAAGACCCCTAGGGGGGGCCCAATACACCCCTAGGGGGGGCCTATTAGACCCCTTCGGGCGCCAAATACACCCCTCGGGGGGGCCAAATACACCCCTCGGGGGGGCCTATTGCGCCCCTCGGGGGGGCCTTCAAGACCAGCAAGGAACCCATCATGCCCAAAACTCGCCTTCGACGACAACCCATGGCGTGTGCCATAGAACCCATGGTCGCGGAGTGGCAAGCGTGCCGCGGTCCGTCACACGGGCGGTGGGGGCTAAAAAACTTTGCGTCGCTTCTTTTTGTCTTCCTCGCTCTCGTTCTCGTCGATCACCACCTTCATCGACGCGGCTAGAGCCCCGTCGCCCACCTCGGTAAACATCCCGTCGGTCACTCCGATGGGGACCAGTCTCGACTCGGTGCGGTCCGTGAGCAGCAAAAACACCCGTCCCTGGCCCTTCGCGAGAGGGGGATCGGGAGCGGCGGGCACTACCTTGCCGTCCGCACCGATAGGCGGGGACGGTTTGTAGCGAAGTGCAGCGTTGGGCACGCGCACGACGGCTTTGGCCTCTCGCGTCTTGATGGTGATGGTGGCGGTCATGCCTGGACGGAGTTTTTCTTCTGGGTTTTCGACCTCCACGATGGCGGAGTAGGTGACCACTCCTTGCACATTGTTGGGGCTGTAGCGAATCTGCTGCACGATCCCCTGGAATGACTCCCCTGGGAACGCGTCGACCACGGCCTCGGCCTGCATGCGCTCGTGAAGCTTGCCCACGTCGGCCTCGTCGACATCGGCCAACACGCGCATTTTGCGAAGGTCCTGGGCGATGACAAAGAGCACCGGCGCTTGGAAGCTCGCCACGACGGTGGCTCCCGGGTCGATACCACGAGTGATCACGATACCGTCGACAGGCGAGAAGATCTTCGTGTAGCCAAGGTTGGTGTTTGACTGATTGAGCTGGGCTTGGCTGGCGCCAATGGCGGCTCGAGCGGCCCCCATGTTGGCTTTTGACGCGTCCAGTTGCGCTCGCAAGCTGTCGTATTGTCCCCTTGCCGCGTCGACCTCGGCTCGTGTGGCCAGATTGTGTCCGTGGAGCCGTTCGACCCGTTCAAAAGCCACCTTTGCGGCTTCGAGCTGCGCATCCATGGCGCGTACCTGGGCTTTTGCACTCTCGTACTGCGCCTGCTGCGCCACCACGTTCGCTTGCTGGGCGCTCACTTGGGTCCCGTAAAGCGTCGGGTCGATCTCCGCCAACGGGTCCCCCTTCTTCACCACCGAGTTGAAGTCGACAAAGACCTTCGTGACTCGTCCATTCACCTGGGCGCCCACATTGACCTGTAGAAGAGGCTGCACCGTCCCGGTCGCCTGGACCTTCTCGACCACGTCCCCCACCGACAGATCGGCCGTGACGAAGCGCGCTGGAGGAGCCGGCTGATGCCTCGCCCTCCATAGAACCCCTCCTCCCAAGACAAGCGCCACGACAGACGCTACGCCGAGCCTCCGGAGCCATCGCCGTCCCCCTTCTTCGATGGCAAGGAACCTCTTGAGATCGTCTGTGGCGGCGTGTGTGTCGTTCATGCGGAGCCGAGTATGCACTCAGCGAAGGACAAGCACCTAAGAGAAATCGGCCGGCGCCACCGAATCACCTGGGGTGCAACGTCGGGATGTTGTCCATCCAATGAGCTTCAGGTCGTGCACGAACAGGACATAGAGGAGCGGAACAACCCCCTTTGTCACGAGAGTCGCCAGCAGGAGCCCTCCGACTTGCACGTAGACAAGCTGACGCCACATGGGTCCCCCCTCGAGCGCGAGGGGAATCAGTCCTCCCACGGTTGCAAGCACCGTGACCAACACGGGCCTGAGTCGCACAAGCCCCGCATCGATGACCGCACGATGCAGAGGATGTCCTGCCTCGCGGGCCTCTTCTATGAAATCGAAGAGTACAATGATGTGACTGACAATGACGCCAATGAGGCTCGCAACACCTAGGAAAGCCATGAAGCCGAAGTTCGTATGGGTCCAAACCAGACCTAGGATCGCTCCCACCAAGCCGAAGGGAATTGCAGCGAAGACGATGAGCGGCTTGAGGGCGTGGGCGAATTGCCACACCAACACGAGATAGATGAGCACGACGCTCACCTTCAGTGCGGTCTGGACGTTTGCGAATGATTTCGCTTGCAGGTCCTGCTCGCCTCCATAGCGGATAGCGTATCCAGTCGGCAGCTTCAGTGCGCCAATTGCCGTCACAGCGTGCGAGAGGAGCGCAGATGGAAGCGCCCCATCTTTCGGAATTGCCCCGATGGTGAGGGTGCGCTCCAGATCCTGGCGCAGGATCTTCTGCCTTTCCAGATCGGGCGCCACGGTCGAGACCTGCTCGAGTGGGACTGCACGCCCTGTTTCGCCAGACCAAACGTACAGGTGGCGAGCTGCCCCCGCGCTGCTTCGTTCGCTGGGCTGCAGCCGCATGACCACCGGAACCACGCGGTCGCTCTCCCGCAACCCAGTCAGCTCGAGCCCCGAGAAGGCGAGTTGGGTGGAATTCGCGACATCGGCGCGTGAGACGCGAGCGGCCGCAGCGTGTGCATCGTTGACTTGGAACGCAAGCTTTCCAGCCTGGGCTCCCCAGTCTCCGAACACCTCTGCGGCCTCGGGCGTGGCGCGAAGAAGGCTCGCGATCTGCTCCCCAATGGCATCCAATGTTGCTGGGTCGGGTCCGGACACGCGGACTTCAACAGGGACAATCCCCGGCTTTCCTGACGAGATCCGGTAGACCTCGAATCGAGCGCCCGCCACGGTTCCCCGAAGCAGCGCTTGGGTGCGTCCGATCATCGTGGCGGAGTCCTCGGCTCGACGGGTCTTCACGATCAGCAGTGCGTATGCAGGGTTCTTGGACTCGGGGGAGAGATTGCCCCACCAGCGCGGTCCGCCATTGCCAATGAAGGAAGTTACCTGTTCAACCCGCTCCTGCTCGCTGTCAACAATGGCGTGCTCGGCCTGCTTCGCAAGAGCAGACGTGGCGCGCACGTCCGACCCCTCGGGCAGCCTTACGTGAATATAGAAGCGCTGCAGCGCCTCGTCGGGGAAAAACTGAGTCTTTATGCGGGTGACTGGCAATAGCCCGATCACTAGAAAGATCGCGAATGCCAGGAAGCTCTTTCCTCGATTGTCGAGCATCCACTCGGTCATGCCGTTGTAGCCTCGCGCAAGCCGCGCCCCGAAGCCTTGTCCGTCGAGCGCCCCCTCGTAGCCCTGCTGCCCGCGGAGCAAGTAGTAGCCAAGCAATGGCATGAACGTCATCGACACGATGCGGCTCGCAACCAGCGAGATGACCACGACTGCTGGCAGTGATGAAATGAAGTCCCCCATTCCCCCCTTCACCAGCAGCAGCGGTGCAAACGCTACGGTGTTGGTCAACGTTGCATACAGGATAGCCTTCGCAAGTTTGTTCGGCCCGCTCCAGGCCGCCACCGAACGCGGCGTGCCAGCGGCTATCTCCCGATTGATCGCGTCGCTGGCGATGACGGGATCGTCGACAAGCAGGCCGAGTGAGATGATCAGCGCAGCAATGGACACCTGCTGCAGGTCGATCCCGATCAGAGACATGAACCCGAACGTCAATGCTAGCGTCAGGGGAATGCTTGCGGCGACCAAGAGAGCGCTTCGGCGCTCCATGAACAGAAGCGCAATACCGATCACGATCGCGATGGCTTCCCCCAGCGCACGCAGGAAGTCCCCTATCTTTTCCCTGACAAGCTCGGGTTGGTCGCTGGTTTTTGCAATGACCAGGTCGGACGGCAGGTCCTGCGACACTCGGGCGACCACTGCCTCGAGCTTCTCACCCAGCACAGTGGCCTGTACCCCGGAGCGGAGCTGCACGGCGATCGATACCGACTTGGTTCGGTGCCAACCGCGTGCATCGCGCCGTCCAAGATAGCTAACATCCGACGCTGGGGTTTCGTACGTGCGATGTACGGAAGCGACGTCACGCAGCAAAAGCGATTGGCCATCCTTGGATGTGGCAACCACTGTCCCCAGGAGTGCGTCCATGCCTTCGATGGCTGCACCAGGATCGACCAACAGGCTTTGCGGCCCGGAAGCGACAACGCCTCCTGGAAGATTGGAGTTGCGCGCGGTCAGGGCTGCAATGAGCTGCTTTGGCGCAATGCCGAATGCCGCGAGTCGCTCCTGCGAATACAGAACATGCACCTGCTCTTGCACCACGCCGAAGCGTTCGACGCGTGCCACCTCTGGAATCTGCGCGAATGCATCACGTAGGGTTTTGGACAGGTCATCGAGCTTGCGGTGGCCGTACTTCTCGTGGTCCTGCGCCCCAAGCTGCTCCTGCAGCTTCGACAGATCGGTCACCAGAATAGGATTCCATACGTCAGGGTGCAGGACCTCCCCTCCCATGACCTTCAAGCGGAAGTCGCTCAGAAGCTGTTCCTCCTTGGCTCGGTCACCGGCGGCATGATCGACCGCAACGAAGCTGGAGCCAAAGACGATTTTAGGCTCGCGGAGCACCCCGCGCGCCTCGCCCATTGCCAGGTAGCGTTCGACCACCTTCTCGATGGCGGCGCGCGGGATTTCGGGGGCAGGGAGGAAGACCGTTGCCCATCGCTCGCCGGCAGTGTCCTTGCGCTGTTTCGTCAGGGCGTCCCGAACCACAGTGGCACGGACCTCGAGCTCGACATCGTCGACAACTGGGCTTGCAATCGACCAGGTCACCGCAGCGGTCTCCCCGAAGTTCGAGTTCACAAGGGGGCGCGCGGTTCCCTTGGGAAGCTGGGGCGCGAGCAGCTCCATGCGGGCGCGGAGGTCGGTCCATGCAGGCGAGATCTCCTTCTCCTTGGTCGCATCGTCGAGCGTGACAAAGACTGTGGAGATGCCTGGGCGCGTGGTGGAGGTCACCTTGTCGACATGGGCGATGCGGCGCGCTGCCTGCTCGACCTCCACTGTGACCAGTTGCTCGACCTCTGTTGCCTTGGCACCCGGGAAAAACGTTGTGACCACCGCGGTCCTTGTGATGACCTCAGGGTCCTTTCGCTGGGGAAGGCTGCGATACGACACAATGCCCCAGATCACCGTTGCGATCAGGGCGACCCAGCCGACCGCTCTTTTTTCCACAAACAGGCGCGAGAGGTTCACGGCCGCACCTGCACTTGCTCGCCATCATGGAGAAAAGGGGCACCGTCCGTGACGACACGATCGCCAGGCTCCAAGCCCTGCTTCACAACCACGTCCGGACCCACAAGGTCACCAATGGCAATCTTGCGCAGCGTGACCCGTCCCTCGGGCCCGAGCTGGAATACGCCAAGCCCACCGTCGGGTACGCGGACGATGCTTGGGAGCGGGACAAGCAGCAGCCGCTGTTTTGGGTCAGAACCAAGGATCGCGCTTGCCACCATGCCAGCGCGCAACATCCCGTCCAGGTTGGATACCGATATCTCGACAGTGAAGGTTCGCAGCACAGGATCGGCAACTGGGTGAATAGTGGCGACGCGCCCGGCCAACGATGCGCCCGGAAGGGCCTCGGCGCGTATTGGGATCGCGTCGCCTGCGTGCAGTGCCGAAACACGCGTGTCAGGTACCGCGATGTGCAGTTCCAACTCCGAGGTGTCAATCAGGGAGAACACGACTGTCTGGGGAAGGACCATTTCGCCGGCCTCGACCATTCGCCGGGCGATCACTCCATCAGCCGGCGCGAGCAGCTTTGCGTCAGCCTGCGCTCTAGCGGCGATAGCACTCTGTTCCGCCCGAGCGGATCGCAGTGCCTTGGCGATCTCGAGCTTCGCAGCCGCGCCCTTGACACCAGTCCCCACGCGGTCGAGGTCTGCCTGCGGAATCGCCCCTGCTGCATTCAGCTTGTGGGCGCGTTCGAGGTCGACCTGCGCCTGCGCCAGCGCAATCTCCGCACCTGCCACCTCAGAAGCCGCCGCTGCGGAGGTCAACGACGATGCTGCCGCGCCACGAGCCAGATCGGCGTCATCAAGGCGCGCCAGAAGCGTCCCCTTCGAGACACGGTCCCCTTGCCTCAATGGCCGTTTTGTCCCTCCATCGGCGATGGTGCCGAGCTCCCTGACGCGGCCGGCGACACCGAACGCGACATCGACGCGAAACCGCGGCTCGAGGGACCCGGCATAGGCCCCGCCCAGCGCGGACTCGTCGAGGCGAGCCACGTCGACCCGTACCGCTCTGACGACAGCGGACTCGGCAGCAGGTGGCTTGGCCGTGCATGCGCATGCGCCTATTGCAACAAGAATGAGCGTTAGTCTCTTCACGTTGTGTCTCCCTTTGATCCGCTTCATCGATCTGGCCAGATCAACGTCGACGCACCTGCACCCGCTCCACCTGGTGCCGACCGAGGTCTATGTGGATCTCCGCAGGAAGCGGTTTGCGCAGTGGGACGCGCCAGTTGCTCCCCGGTTGGGTGAAGAAGAAGTAGAGGACAATGTCCTTCTTGTCGCCGTCGTCGATGTTGATGCTCTCAATGTTCCCAGGAAAGATCGGCTTCGTCACCGCTACGCTCGGATCGGCCGGGTCCATGAACATCTTGCCAACCATCTCCTGATAGCGCTCCGTGGCGGTCATCTTGTCGACCGTGCGGATCATCATGTAGAGCGTGTTGCCGTCGTTGGTCTGGCCCGTCGAGTTGACGTAGATCCGCGTCGTGGACGCGCAGCCTACCGCCCCTAGCGCCAACGTTGCAGCGAGTCCGTACCAGGCGAGCACTCTGCTAGCGCGATCCATGGAACCTCAGTTTGATGCCGGAGCAGTGTTGACCGCGACTTTGGCTTGGGCAAAGCGTCCAAGCTTGAACGGCGCAAATGGATCGCCGATGACAATGAACCTCGCAGCAATTTTGTCAGTCCCCCCTCGTGCAACGGTGACCGTCCAGGTGTAAAGGAGGCCGTTCGCCGGCTGCTTGATCGGTGACGCCGCCCCCTTGGTCAGTAGGCGCAGCAGGCTGAAGTGCGCCCCCTCGACAGCGATCGGCTCGGGGAACGCGTTCTCTTTCGCGTCGATATCGGTCAGCTGTACCCCAACCTGGGAGTTCGTCTCCATGTTCCAGGGGATGCGGACCGTCAGCTGGCTTGGCTTCTGGTTGAAGTTGAACACCGCCGCTGCACCGGCGTTGAGATACACCAGCGTCAACGCAAGCCGCGGGTTTCTCCCATGCTCGAAAGGGACTGTCGCAATCTGTGTCTCGAGCAGCCTCGGAGCGCCGCCGGCGTCCCAGAGTGTCGCCGCCAGCGATGCAACCGCATTGGTCGCAGGGTAAAGCTCCGCGGGCAGCTTGACCCTCCCGCTGACCGAGCGCTTCTCGCGAAATGGACCTCCGCTGATATCCGTGAGCGGCTCGAGGTAGCGACGAAACAGGTCGAAGAACCGCCCCGTCTGCGGGTGGAACGCCGCCTCGAGCTCGCGCGGTGTCGCCTCCTCCCTCGACTCGCGATCAAACGGGAAACGATGCGCGATGCGCTGCACGTCGGGAAGCATGTCGCGCTCCCACACCCGACGCACCGTCTCCTGCACGTCGCTCCGACCGATGCGGCTCACAAGATCGATCGGTGCCAAGAACGGAGTCCGCTGATAGTCCGGTAGATGCACGCTGCGCAGCCACTCGGAGACCAGCGACGCATAGGCCCCTTTGTCGCCCTGGAGATCGGCGAGCGCTACGCGACCTACAGGTGACAGCGCCTTCTCCAGCGTGTCGTTCGGACCACCCGACTCGCCTGCGGCTGCACCGGCAAGCGACGGCGGCGGCGTCAGATCGGCGAGGAGCTGCTTGAGGATCGCACGGTACTTGATCACCTCCGCAGCCCCGCCATCGCCCACCACGACGGAGTGCCACGCGTGAAAGTCGGCCATCGCATCGCGCATCGGAACCAGCGTCGACACCGGCGTCTCGACCCGCGTGTTCTGATCGACAGAGACGAGGAAATCGTTGAACGAGGAGCCGTCATATTGCATCTGCTCGATGGTCACCCGCAGCGCCTCCGGTGAGGCCGCCCGGATCCCGAAGCTTGCGATGAAGCGAACGGTCTGCGCGCGGTACTCGGTCGCATACTGCCGCACGTGGTCGCGGACAAACTCCCGGAGCTGCTGGTCGTCGGGGACCTTCGCCTTCTCGAGCACCTGCTCGAGCCTCACCGCTACGTCCCGGACATGCTTCTCGTACGCGACGTGGGTGTAGGGCCCATCGATAGAGGCCTTGCCGGTGAAGAACGAGCTCCCGTCGTTGCTGGGGTTCCACTCGAGGGGACGTAGCTCGGAGAGCTGTGCGGGACCAAAGAAGATCGAGTCTCCTTCGCTCGCACCGGCGCTTATGAATTCGACGACCAGTTGCCGCGCGCTGCTGTCGCGAATGACCTGCCGCCAACGCTGTGGATCGAAGGTGAAGTCCTCGGTGCCAAGGTGGATTTTGACGATCTCCTCGTCGCCGAGGGTCGGGTCGGCGTAGAGCCTGGCGACGCGGTCGGTGAACACGCGCAGCAGTTTGGTCCCGGCCGCATCCACGGAGCCGGAACGGATGGTCCGTACGATGGACCGAAGCCGATCGCGCTGTCCGTACACGTCGTAGCTCACCACCGAGCTCTGATACTCGGCGTACTTTGGAAGGTACGCAAGGCGCAGCGGCGCGAAGGTCTTCTCGCGCACGGACGCGGTCCCGGCGGCGATATCGAGCTGGTCCAAGATGGTCTTGGTGATGTCGTCCTGGTCGAAGCGTGAGAGCGAAGTCCCACCACGTTCAGCCTGCGCTTGCAGCTCGCGCAGCGTCACCGGCCCCATGACGCCAGTCGCCATTTCAGCCTGGAGATTGCGCAGGAAGTTGAGCCAGAAGCCGATGCTGTCGCGGATGTCCACATCGCGCTCGGCGAGGTCGAACTCGATGGGGGTGCGGTACGCCGTGTCCGTCGAGCGCAGGTAGTCTCGAATGATGTCCGCAGGGATCTCGGTCATCTTCGACCACAAGTCGAGACGCCCCGGCTCGAGGATTTTCAGGGCGTCGTGTTTGTCCGAGTGGATGAGTGCGACTGCGTAGAGGCTGCGTCGGGTGGGCGATGCCGCGGTGTCGCCGGGGAGGGTGGCCGAGGCGAGACGGCGCAGCTGCGGCACGAAGAGCTCCTGGCGAACGCGTTCGGAGAACTGCTCACGGACACGCAAGCGCGCTGTGTCGAAGTAGCCCGGATGGGTGTCGAACCAGCCGGTCTTCTTGTAGGCGAAGTCGGTGATTGAGCCTCGCGTTCGATGCTCACGCTCCCCGCCGTTGATCGCAGGAACATATTGATCAAGGGCCGCACGGGCGGGGACGAAGACCGCGCGCTGCTCGCGATAGGCAAAGAGGAAGTAGCCCGCGATGACCGCAGTGGCCGCAGCAGCGAAGACCATGTGTGTGCGCCTGGGATCTGGGCCGGGGCCGTGGTCCTCTGCGGCGCGGAGCGGGTTTGCCACGCCGGCGATGTCGGAGGCGAGGTAGACGCCACCGGGGACGGGCTGCCGAGCAAGCGCCTCCTTGGCGAAGAGCGCGTCGGTGAAGCGGTCGAGCGGGGCGCCGAGCTCTGGGACACTTCGCAGAAAGCAGACGACTTTCAGGTACTGGGTCGTGGGCATGTGCACGAGGGCGCGGGGGAGCTGCGCGCGCATCGCCTCGAGCCACGCCTCGAACTGCTCCGCGGCGTCGGCGCTCCGCACACCAAGCGGGAACCGCGTCTCGATCGACTGCGTCTTACAGAAGTCAGCGAACTCGGCGTACCCCTCGAACGCATCGAGGTGGGTGAGGACAATGCGCACCTGCAGGGCGCGTCCGCGGATCGACGACAGCAAGTTGATCTTGGACCGCAGGCTCTCGGCGAGCTCCTCGACAGCGTCGACTGCGCCTTCCTTGAGTCGGCTGGCATCGACGACGACCAGCACGGTGGGCGTGCGGTGTTTGTAGAGAGGCTTCCACAGTGCTTCGAGTGCGGTTTTCGAGGAACGTCCGTGGTCTTCGAGGATGCGACCGGAGATCTCGGTGATGACTGCGCCAGATCCAAGGTAGACAGGGAGCGCGGCGTCGAAGTTTTCGGCCCCGGGGAGTTGCTTGGCCTGCCTGCGCCAGTCTGTGTAGGTGTCGACGAGCTTGCTCTTTCCGCTCGAAGGGGCGCCGAGCAAGACGTAGTGGTCGAAGTTCAGGATCGAGCGTTGGAACGACCCGGGCAGTTTCTGTGTCCAACGCCGCCACGCCTGCCGCAGGCTTTTCGGGTCGACCATCGCGGCACCGACGGGTCCTTGCGCGGCTGTGTCGAGCGGAGCCTTCGGTGCCTTGCGATGTTTTTTCCAGTAGCCGTACGCAAAGACCGCGGCGACGATCAGGAACGGGACCACCACCACGCCCAGCAGCAGGAACGGGATCGCCCGCGCCGGAAGGGGGATGTTAGCCGCATGCAATGTCGAGGAAATGGCTTCGATGTCCATGGGGCCCAGTGACCGTTACGGGGAAGCACGCCACATGTCCGGCGCACGCCCAGGAGTGTCGATGAAGTTGAGGTCGTGGGCCAAGAATCCGGCGTGGCAGTCAAACCACGTCCAGATCGAGCCCGGGGGCCCACGACTTCCGCAGACCTCACCCCCCCAGGCCCCCCTCTCCCTCGACATCCTCCTTGCCTATTCGGGCAAGACGATCGTCTTCGAGCGAGGGGGGAGGAGAGCCACGTGTACCTTTGT
>CAITRH010000003.1 GCA_903894755.1 uncultured delta proteobacterium | reverse complement strand
GCCAGACGCGCTATCGGGACTCGGAACGGCGAACAACTTACGTAGTTGAGCCCTACTCCAAAGAAGAACTCCACACTTGCAGGGTCGCCTCCGTGCTCGCCGCATACGCCGATCTTGATGTTCGGTCGCGCAGCTCGCCCTCGCTCCACCGCAATCTTCACAAGCTGCCCAACCCCCTCCTGATCGATCGTGACAAATGGGTCCTTCGCAAGGATCCCACTCTCCACATACGCCGGTAGGAACTTCCCCGCGTCGTCGCGTGAGAGTCCCATGGCGCACTGCGTGAGGTCGTTGGTCCCGAAGGAGAAAAACTCGCCCACTTCCGCTAGCTCGTTGGCTAGCAGCGCTGCACGCGGAATCTCGATCATGGTCCCGAAGGCAAACGGTACGGCCTTCTCCGTTGCAAACACCTCCGCGGCGATCCGGTCCACGATGACCTTCATCTTCACGAGCTCCTGCTTGCCCAAGGCAATGGGAATCATGATCTCGGGATGAACCACTGTCCCCTCCTTCGCCACGATCACCGCAGCCTCGAGGATCGCACGCACTTGCATCGCGTACATCTCGGGATACGTGATCGCTAGCCGGCACCCGCGGTGTCCCAGCATGGGATTGGATTCGTGGAGGTCCTTGTTCCGCTGCTCGAGTGTGGCGACCGTGAGCCCCATGGTCTTGGCGAGATCCTCGATCTGCTTGGGCGTCGTCGGAAGGAACTCGTGGAGCGGCGGGTCCAGAAGCCGAATGGTCACTGGAAGTCCCTGCATCTCGCGGAAAATGCCCACGAAGTCGCCTCGCTGCACGGGCAGAAGCTTCGCCAACGCGGCCTCGCGCTGTAGCACCGTGTCGCTCAGGATCATCTCGCGCATTGCTGCAATGCGGGTGTCCTCGAAGAACATGTGCTCGGTGCGACAGAGCCCGATCCCTTCGGCTCCAAAGTTTCGCGCCGTGCGTGCATCGTCCGGTGTGTCTGCGTTGGCCCGGACCCCCATGGTCCGTCCCTTGTCCGCCCACACCATCAGCTCGCCAAACTCACCGGAAAGCGACGCCGGTACGGTCGAGACCGCCCCCTGGTAAAGCGCTCCGGTGCCGCCATCGATGGTGATGACATCGTTTTTCTTCAGCGTTACCGAGTCGGTCCGCTGGCCTTGGTCGTCGTAGACCGTGACGGTCATGACCGCCTTGTCGTAGTCGATCGAAATGGCCGACGCGCCGGCGACACAGGGTTTGCCCATGCCTCGAGCGACCACCGCGGCGTGGCTGGTCATGCCGCCTCGGGCCGTGAGGATCCCGCGGGCTGCTTTCATTCCATGGATGTCCTCAGGCGAGGTCTCGGTACGCACCAAGATGACCGGGGTCCCATTGGCGGCCTGCTTCTCGGCGTCGTCGGCGTTGAAGACGATATGACCGCTGGCTGCACCTGGGCTGGCGGCAAGGCCACGAGCGAGCAGCTTCTTCGGCGCGAGCGGATCGAGCGTGGGGTGCAAAAGCTGGTCGAGCGACGCCGGTTCGACGCGGAGCACGGCCTCCTCTTCCGAGATCAGCCCCTCTTTGGCCATCTCGACGGCGACACGAACGGCGGCGCGGCTGGCTCGCTTGCCGTTGCGGCACTGGAGCATGAAGAGGCGTCCATCCTGGATGGTGAACTCAAGGTCCTGCATGTCGCGGAAATGCCCTTCGAGCTTGGCGCAGATTCCCGCGAGCTGCGTGTAGGCCGCCGGCATCTCGATCTCGAGGGAGCTCTCCCCGGGAGCGCCTGTTTGCTTGCGAATGGTGTGGGGGGTGCGAATGCCCGCGACGACGTCCTCACCTTGGGCGTTGGGGAGCCACTCGCCGTAAATCAGACGCTCACCGGTCGATGGGTCGCGGGTGAAGCAGACGCCTGTGGCGCTGGTGTCGCCGAGGTTGCCGAAGACCATCGCTTGGATGTTGCAGGCCGTTCCCCAGGAGTCGGGGATGTCGTGCATGCGGCGGTAGAAGATGGCGCGCTGGTTGTTCCAGGACTTGAACACGGCGGTGATGGCGCCCCAGAGCTGCTCGCGGGGATCGGAGGGGAAGTCCTTGCCGCTCTCCTTTTTGACGATGGCTTTGAACTCGTCGACGACCTTTTTCAGCTCGTCGCCGGAGACGTCGGAGTCGGGAACCTTGCGTTTCAGTTCCTCGGCGTTGAGGTGGGAGCGGTCGATACCGAGGGCGTCGGCGGAGCGGGCGCGGGCTTGCTCGAAGGCGTGCTCGAAGGGCTCCCTTTTGAGACCGAGGGCGACGCAGGAGTGCATCGAGATGAACCGACGGTATGCGTCGTAGACGAACCTCGGGTTGTTGGTCTTCTTTACGAGCCCGGCGGCGGTGATGTCGTTCAGACCGAGGTTGAGGATGGTGTCCATCATGCCCGGCATGGAGGCGCGGGCTCCGGAGCGGACGCTGACCAGAAGCGGATTGGCGGGGTCACCGAACTTGGCGCCCATGCTGGCTTCGACGCGGGCGAGGGCCTCCTCCACAGCGTCTTCGACGCCTGGGGGGAGTTTCTCGGCTTGAAGGTACAAGTTGGCGACCTCGGTCGCGAGGGTGAAGCCGGGCGGAACGGGGAGTCCGAGGCTGGTCATTTCCGCGAGTCCGGCCCCCTTGCCACCGAGGAGGTCCCGGCGCTTGGGGTCACCATCTGCTTTACCGTCACCAAAAAAGAACACGAGCTTCGACATATCGACTGCCTCCGAAAAAGATCTGAACGCGGGGCCTTCCCGCAGTGAGGGGACAGTAAAACAAAACCGAGCCGTGTGAGAGCTTCGATTCATTTCGTCGTCGCGAGCCGCAGAGTTTAAGAGGCCGCCGCGGTCACGTAGGCCACCTCGCCGACCGTCGGACCTCCCCCCCCCGCGACTTCGCGCTCCTACCTACGTGGTCGCGACCATCCCGTGAGACCCTAAACGATATCGCACGGTTGCAATGCGGATGACGCTGACGCTGACGCTGACGCTGACGCTGACGCTGACGCTGACGCTGACGTGGACGCTGACGCTGACGCTGACGCTGACGCTGACGCTGACGTCCACGTCCACGTCCACCACGTCCACCACGTCCACGTCCACGTCCGCGTCCACGTCCGCGTCAGCGTGGGGCAACTATTTCCTTGGGAGTGTCTTACGCTCCGCCTTATGTCAGAAGTCCGCTTTCATACCTGCATGCTCTGTGAGGCCTCGTGTGGCCTCGCCGTCGAGCTCGAAGGCTCCCGCGTCGTGTCCGTTCGGGGCGATCGGGACGACCGCTTCAGCCGCGGTCACATCTGCCCCAAGGCCGCCGCCATCGACGACATCCGCAACGATCCGGACCGCGTCACCACGCCCCTGCGTCGCACGGCCTCGGGATGGCAACCCGTGTCCTGGGACAGCGCCTTCAACGAGGCCTCCGAGCGTCTCGACCGCATTCGGCAAGAGCACGGCAGGCACGCGATCGGGTTGTTTGCGGGCAATCCGATGGCCCACTCGTACACGGGGCTCTTTGGGCTGATGACCCTCGCCGCCACGCTCCGGACTCGCTCCCGCTTTTCATCGACCTCCACAGACCAACTTCCGCACATGCTTGCGGGGCTCCAGGTGTTCGGCCATCAGCTTCTCTTGCCTGTTCCCGACATCGACCGAACCCGCTATTTCCTTGTGCTCGGAGCCAACCCGGTGGTGTCGAACGGAAGCCTCATGACGGCCCCCGACATCACCAATCGTCTCAAGGCGCTCCGAGGACGCGGAGGAAAGCTCGTGGTGGTCGATCCCCGACGCACGGAGACCGCCGCGTTGGCCGACACGCACCTCGCCATTCGTCCCGGGACCGACGCGCTTTTTCTAGCGGCGTTGGTGCGCACCGTTTTCGAGGAGAGGCTCGAAGCGCCTGGACGGCTTGGGAGGTTCATGCGGGGGCTCGACAAGGTCCTGGAGGCGGTTGCGCCTTATGCTCCCGAGGCGGTGGCCGACGCGACAGGGATCGCGGCCGCGTTGATTCGTCGCGTTGCGGGCGACTTTGCCCGGGCGTCGTCGGCGGTGGCTTACGGGCGCGTAGGGCTCTGCACGCAGGAGTTCGGGGCGGTGAGCGCGTGGCTGGTGGTGGTGTTGAACGCCATCACGGGCAACCTTGATCGCGCGGGGGGGGCGATGTTCACGACGCCGGCGGTGGACCTGGTGAAGCTCGCGTCGTTGGTGGGGCATCGGGGGTCGTTTGGACGATATGCGAGTCGAGTCCGAGCGCTTCCCGAGTTTGGCGGGGAGCTTCCCGCCGCCGTTCTTGCCGAGGAGATCGAGACACCAGGACAAGGACAGATCCGAGCGCTGATCACGGCGGCTGGAAACCCGGTGCTCTCGGCGCCCAACGGGAGACGTCTCGAACGGGCCCTTGCGGGGCTCGACTTCATGGTGTCGGTAGACCTGTACAGAAACGAGACCACGCGGTTTGCGCATCTTATTTTGCCGACATCGTTCGGCTTCGAGCGCGACCACTACGACGTGGCGCTGAATGCGCTTGCCGTACGGAACGTAGCCCGGTACGCGCCGGCGCTCATGGCACCGGCGGGCGATACGAGGCTCGACTGGGAGGTGTTCTTCGAGCTTGCGTCGCGGCTGGATCGGTCGCGTGGAGGACGGTGGTTGAAGGCGCCGGTGTTTCAGCTTTTGAGGCGTCTTGGGCCGCGTCGAATGCTGGACGGGTTGCTACGGTTTGGGGCGCACGGGTTGTCGCTGTCGGAGCTCGAGAGCCGTCCTCATGGAATCGATTTGGGTCCTCTCGAGCCGAGGCTTCCCGGGATCCTCCCCTTGGGGCGCATCGAGCTTGGGCCGCAGCTGTTTCTGGACGACATGGGACGTCTACGGCGAAGCCTTGCGGCGGCGCCTTCAAGTGGACTGGCAGGTGGACTGGTGCTGATCGGAAGGCGGATCCTGCGGAGCAACAACTCACGGATGCACAACGTGCGGCGTCTGACCAAAGGGCCGGTGCGCTGCACGCTGCTGATGAACCCGCTGGATGCCAAGGAGCGAGGACTTGTTCAGGGGCAGATGGTGCGCATCACGTCGAGGACGGGCGAGGTGGTGGCTCCACTGGAGGTGTCCGACGAAATGATGACAGGTGTGGTGAGTCTTCCCCATGGGTGGGGGCATCGGGACGGCGTGACCCTTGGAGTGGCCAGGGAGCGGGCGGGGGTGAGTCTGAACGACCTTACCGACGAAGGGCGGGTGGATGGTCTTTCGGCGACGGCGGCGTTTTCCGGGGTTCCGGTGGAGGTGCGAGGGACGTAGCCGCCTCGCGGCTACCGGGCTACCGAGGGACGCCACGCAGGCGTCCAGCACTTTACCCCCGAAGCACGGTCACCCGATACCCCTTGGCCGTGGACGCCTCCTCGAAGCGACCGCGTTCCTCAAAGGGGACTCCCCCCTTGCTGCGTCGGTCGAAGAGCACCAGTACCCCTTCTTGCAGACCGAGTCGATCCAAGTAGTTCTCCAACTGTTTCAACCCTTGTGCCAGCGGGTCGGCCTTCTTGTCCGCCCAGGTCTTCAGCTCCAAGGCTTCCCGCTGCCACACCCGCTTGCCCGCAGTGTCCGTGTACGGCCAGCGAACCAACAGATCGATCCGCCCTCGTCCAATGCCGTACTCCCGGTCCACATAGCCACCACCATTGACGATGCGCTGGAGAAACGCCATCAGCACCAACTGAGGAGCCACCTCGTGGTAGGG
>CAITRH010000002.1 GCA_903894755.1 uncultured delta proteobacterium | reverse complement strand
CCCAATCGTTGCAATCAGCTGCGGCACGAAATCTTTGAATCCGCCATACCGGATCCGCTTGGCCGGATGATCAGATCCGATGGTGCTTACTACCTGCTCCACCTCGGCCTTCGACAGGACGCATTCAGGTATTCCACACACCGCGCTGCAGATCAGATCGATGCAGTCGGCTTTGCTCAGATCGGATTTGTACTGTCTAGTAGCGATGGCGCGTGCCTTTACCGACCACTCGTCGCGGCATCTTCCGCCCATTGGGCAAATGCCTCGAGATCCTCGAAGAGCAGCTTCGCGTAGCTCACCAGCTCAGGGCGGGCTCCGTACTGCGATTCGTCCTTCTTGGCCAAAATGCGGCGGAATTTGCGTTCCTGACTATCCGGCAATTGATCGCGCAGAATGTCTCGAAGTAGCTTGGGGGCCGCGGCATGGTCCTGGGTATTGACGATCCCCGCCCGCTTGGCAGTCAATGCATCCGAATAGGCGATCGCCGACAAAACGATCTGACTAACGATCGGGTTGGCGTTTTGCCCAGGTTCGGCAAAGTCAATTGCCTGCCGAGCCGCTTCGAGGAAGTCCCGCCCCTGCTTGAGGCGACCACTCCAGAAGTCGGGCGGTACTTTGCGACGCGGACTAGTGCGGGTCAAGACGTTTCCTTTGTCGTTCCAGCAATCGCTCAGGCGGCATACCCTGGATTATTTTTGCGTCCCGGCATAGCTCAGCCCACCATGGATTCCCCGAAGCAGCCGAAGGAAGTTCGGTGAGACCGACTCCTACAACGGAACAACTGATTCCATGCGCCGCTTCGAGCGGATGTAATTCCTCGCGATAGCGTTCAGTCATCAACTCCACCTCAGGCCCCCCAACGATGATGGCGATGTCCAGATCGCTGCGCGGCTGGTCCTCCCCGCGGGCGACACTGCCGTAATACCAACAGGCTTCGATTTCAGGCATTCGATGTGTGACTTCGCGTAACGACGCGAGCAGTTTGTCCCAGTGCGCTTTTTCGGAAAGGAACATCTGCTCGACGATTGGCGCCATCGGGTGAGCAGTCGCCAGTTTGTACAGCATGGATCGCCCTTGCCCCATTGCCGAGATAATTTGAAGACTGGCAAGAGCGTCTAGCGCTAAGCGAACCCCTTGCGGAGTCATGCCGGTCTCACGAGCCAACTGCGATACGCTCAAGGCGTCTCCATAGAGCGCCAAGCTACGCAAGATCCGTAGCGCACCTGCATTCCCAAGCACACGGTTGAGTGGATAGCGAATGTAACTTTGCGGGAAAGTTGGCTGCATTCCGTGATTCTTAACGCCAACAGATGGAAAGTCAAGTTTCCATAAGGAAACACTGGTTTCTATTATCGATCCGCTGAACTACTGACCAAAGGAGACCCCCGAGGCAGTTTTTGAAAGAAGAATTCAGAGCTCGCGGGATGGCCAGTGACGCAAAATGGGGCCCGAAGGTCGAAAACATAAATGATTAATGCATATTTCTATTTTACTAACTTGGACATGTTAGTGCTAGATTGTTGCAAAGCGGT
>CAITRH010000001.1 GCA_903894755.1 uncultured delta proteobacterium | reverse complement strand
CCCACGCGTTGATTGGCAGCCCCGAAGGGGCGAATCAGAACAGCCCAGGGTGGGTAACCCTGGGTCGCGGTTGGCGCGGCTCGAACCCGGTTCGGACCTGCGGTTTTCAAAATGGGTTTGGTTTAAGACAAAGGTTTTGTCTCAGCTCACCCCTCCTGCTCGCCGAAACGCCTCGTGAAAGGGCGTCAGGACTTCGAGCCCGCGACCACGTCTGCCGCGGTCTTGGCCGTCACGGCCAGTGCAATCCATTGGTCCAGCAGGGCCATGTCCTGGCACCCGAGGATTCGCGCTCGCACATGTTCCGGCACCTCGAGACCGCGAGCTCTGAGCACGGCCAGGATCCCCTTGGCCTCCCCCTCGGCTTTCCCCTTGGCCTCCCCCTCGGCTTTCCCCTCGGCTTTCCCCTCGGCTTTCCCCTCGGCTTTCACCTTTTCGATGACCGGGTTCCCCTTTTCCACCAGCGCCCACGCCACCGCGTCGTCCGCTTCCGCAGCGTCGAGCAGCGCCTTGACTCGAATGGGACGTGAAAAACATGGGTCTTCGATCACCCCATTAAGGGAGAGCTGGCGCCACCCCCGAGGCTCCCACTCGCAAACCCTCTGCCTCTTGACAAAGATCGCGAAGATCCTCCGTACCCCACGCTGCGTCAGGTCCTCCGCCTTCTCCCGGATGCTTCGGTGAGACTGCTCGTTGACTACCTCGAAAGCGACCTCTTCGAGGTAGCGCGTGCCGGTGGACGGGTCTTCTCCCTCTTTCCGGACGCACGTGTCCGTCGCGAACTCCGATCCGGTCGTGGGGCGAGTCAAGAGATCGCTCGACGAAACGTATCCCGTGCGGACATTGCCCCGGACAACGTAGTCGATCTCACATTGCCGGTCCGCGTGCGGGGCGAGAGCCGGCATGGTTATTACCCGATGGCCACGGAGCATTTCGTCTCGGGTTTCGGGCTTGACGATGTGTTCGTCGAGCGAAGGGAAAGGCCCGGGGAGGCGAACGGCATGGCCGTCGGATGCGCCCGGGGCGAGCAGCATGCCTTGGGTGGGCTTGGGATCCATGGGGATGCAGCGTAGCAGGCTGGCGGTCATGTCCGAGGCCGTACCGCTCAGGCCCTGTCCTCGACGACATCCGCCACCGGAGACCGAGGAACAAGGGCAAAGCCTGCCGTCCAAACTTGGCCATGCGCTCGGCTTGGAGCTCGATGGCGAGGTCGAGGCGGTCTAAACCGAGCAGCCGCGAAAGTAATGGTTCTCAACGTAGGCTTGGTCTACGCGACGCGCAAAGTGGTACGACATCGAAACCATGTCGTCGCCCAACCAGGGTCCCCCGTCCTCCTCGCCTCCCGACCCGTCGCTTCCGACCCTTTGCCGCGATGCGTGCCGTGTCCCCGTCGAAGCCGTTGCACTCCACATCGAGCCCTCCCTGCTCGCCGAAACGCCTCGTGAAAGCTCTGGACTCTTCGAGCTCGTTCCTGCCATCGCCCGCCGCGCCATCGACCTTGGACTCAGTGCCCGTGAGCCTTGTTTCCACGTCTTCGTCGCCGCCGAGCCCGAGGTCATGATCGAAGAAGACGTGGTCCGTTACGCCCAACGGTTCCCTCGTCCCACCCCGGGCGACATCGTCTATGTCCACGACTTCGATCACCCCGAAGCGCCTCGTCCCCTCGTGCTCCCTCCCGCCATGGGACCCGCCCTCGTCGACGCCATGAAAGGCCTTCTCGAACGGCTCCGTGAAGAGGTCCCCGAGATCACCGAGCACGACGAGGTCAAGTCGGCCCACACCCATCTGACCGGCGAGCTCGAAGCCAAGCAGCGCGCCATCATGGGCGAGCTCGAATCCACTGCCAAGACCTTCGGCTTCGGCGTTCGTGCGATCCATGGAGGAGTCCAGACGTTCCCGGTGCTCCACGGAAAACCGGTGAGTCCCGAGCAGTTCGAGGTCCTCGACGCCTCGACGCGAAGGGCCCTCGAAGAGGCCGAGCAGCGTCTGACCCGCGAGGTCGAAAAGGCCGCTCTCCATGTGCGCACCCAGACCTCCTCGTTTGAAGCGGCACGAGAGACCGCCCTCGGATTGGCCGCCCAGCGGGTCATCGACCGCGCCATCGAAGACCTCCTGGCGCCTCTCGCACACGGAAGCGACGTGGTGGCGTCCTATGTCGAACGCGTACGCGAAGCCCTCGTAGAAGACTGGGAAGACCTCGCCGAGCCCGAGCCCCCTGCCCCGAACATGCCGAACGAGCGCGACGACGGCGACTCACGCGACCAAGACCCCGAGCTCGCCACGCGTCTGCGGCGCTTCGCCATCAACCTCCTGGTCACGCACGACAAGGACGCGCCCGCTCCGGTGGTGTACGACACGAACCCAACCTATCCGAGCCTGTTTGGCTACCTAGAACGTCGCGCGCGCTTTGGAGCCCTGGTCACTGACTTCACACGTATTCGCGCCGGGTCGCTCCACAAGGCATCGGGGGGGGTCTTGGTCGTACGTGCTGTCGATCTGCTGACCGATCCGATCATCTGGGAGCGCATGAAGCGCGTACTCCGGGAGCGTCGCATTGGAGCCGAGGATCCGCTCGGACCCCTGGGCCTTTACGCAACCTCGCTGCGTCCCGTGCCCGTTCCCATACAGGTGCGGGTGGTGCTGGTGGGAAGACCCGAGCTTTACGCTGCGCTCCTCGACGCGGACCCAGACTTCGCAGCACTGTTCCGCATCAAAGTGGAGATCGATCCCTCCATCCCGAGGACTCCCGAGACCATGGAGGCGCTGGACGCCTACTTGATGGCAATGGCGCAAGAACGTTCCTGGGGACCGTTCGATCGAGCAGCCAGGGCGCGTCTTCTGGACCTTGCAACGCGGCTGTCGGGCGAACGGGATCGCCTGTCGCTCTTCCTGTCGCCGCTCGAGGAAGCTGCGGCGTTTGCGGGAGCGACGGCCGAAGCGAGGGGGACAGAAGACCATGTGGTGACAGCCGCGGACTTGGATCATGTCTGGCGAGAGCGTCGCGACCGAGCGGGTTCTGTGGAACGTCATTTCCGCGAGATCACGCTTCGCGGCGACGTGGCACTGGACACGACAGGAGCTCGTGTGGGGGTGGTGAACGGCCTGAGTGTGTTCAGTGCAGGGGATGTTGAGTTTGGCCAACCTATGCGGATCACTGCGGTGGTTGGGATTGGACGCGAGGGGCTGGTGGATGTGGAACGCGAGGCGCAGCTTGGCGGGGCGATCCACACCAAGGGGGTAGCGATCCTGCGCGGGTACCTGACGCGGATGTTTGGCCAGGAGCGTCCACTCAGTCTGCGGGCGCAGATAGCGTTCGAGCAGAGCTACGGCGAGATAGACGGCGACAGTGCGTCGTCGAGTGAGCTCTTTGCGGTGCTGAGCGCGCTGGCGGACGTACCGATGGATCAGGGGTTGGCTGTGACGGGGAGTGTGAACCAGCTTGGGGAGCTGCAAGCGATCGGCGGGGTAGCAGCGAAGATCGAGGGGTTTTTCGATCTGTGTGTTGCGCGGGGGCTTACGTCAAAGCAGGGGGTGTTGTTTCCGAAGGCCAACCTGCCGCATCTAGTGCTTCGCGAGGACGTGGTGCTGGCGATTGGGGAGGGACGTTTCCACTTGTACGCGGTGGAGACGGCGGCCGAGGGGATCGAGGTACTTACGGGGCTGCCGGCGGGGGAGCGGGACGCGATGGGGCGGTTTCCAGCGGTGAGTGTGTTTGGAAGGGTGGAGAGGCGGATCATCGAGATAGCGGAGCGTCTACGGGCAGCGGAGGCGCAGGCGTTTCATGATGGCGATGGTCTGGACGACACGCGGCCGGAAGGGACAACGGATAACATGGCTCGGAGGCTGCGACGTCGCTAAACCACGTCCATCTCGAAACCCGCCGAGTTGTCAGCGCAACGCAAATGACTCTACGGCATCGGACTTGCCATGTTCCAGTTCATCGCTCTTGCAGGTCTATTAGGCTTTGGTGTCTGTGCATGCGGTTCCGCGGTCCGTCCCGATGGCGGCAAGGGCCTGCTCCCCGTCGGGGCTCGGGCCCCCGATGTCGAGGGGATGGATAGGCAAGGCCACCGGATTCGCCTCTCGGAGCGTCGAGGTTTCTATGCCGTGGTCTATTTCTATCCAAAGGATGAAACCCCTGGGTGCACACGCGAAGCCTGCGCCTTTCGTGATATTTGGAATCAATACGTGTCTAGGTCAGTCACTGTGTTTGGCGTCTCGACGGACTCGGAGGCAAGTCACCGCGCGTTTGCAGTGCACCACGGGCTTCCGTTTCCACTGGTTGCCGACGAAGATGGGGCGCGGGCTCGCGCTTATGGGGTTGGGACCTCGTGGACAATGACGTCAAGGGTTACATTCCTGGTGGACCCGGAAGGCAAAGTGGCAAAGGTGTGGCCCGATGTTGACCCTGGGGTGCATGCAAGCGAGGTGTTTGCGGTGATCCCGTGAGGCGAGGCTCCGAGCGTGACCAAGATCTCCGCCGCCAGCGGCGTCCCAGGTGACAAGGCGCGGGCGACACCTGTTGTCACCGGCAACCAGGTCATCGTTGGCACACAGGGGCCTTTCGGCGGCGGCGGAAAACTGATCTCATTCGATAAGAACACGGGGGCGATGCTTTGGATCACGACCCTTGACAGCCACCCGGCCGCTATCGTCACGCAGTCAGCCGTGGTCAGCGGCGATCGCGTGTACGTGGGCGTTGCATCGCAAGAAGAAGCATTTGCAGGGTTGATTCCTGGCTACCCGTGCTGCAGTTTCCGTGGAAGCATGCTTGCCCTCAACGTGAACACTGGCGCGATCGTGTGGAAGACCTACATCGTGCCTTCGGGATATTCCGGCGGGGCGATCTGGGGAAGCTCCCCCGCGATTGACCTGCGCAGAGGTCAGGTCTACATCGCGACAGGCAACAACTATTCGATTCCGGCCGCTGCCCTCACGTGTGTCGCCGCTGCCGGCAGTGATCCGGTCGCCCAAAAAGCATGTATTGCAACGGACGACCACTTCGACTCGATCATGGCACTCGACTTGCAAACCGGTGCAATTCGGTGGGCGACGTCCGCACTGCCGTTCGACGCATGGACGACGTCATGTCTTCCCTTCTTCGGTGATGGAAGCAACTGTCCTGAGCCAGCAGGTCCCGACTACGACTTTGGCCAGGCGCCCGCACTTTTCACCGTGCAGGCCGGACAGGGCAAGCCTGTAGATCTGGTGGGCGCTGGCCAGAAGAGCGGCCAGTATTGGGCGCTGGATCCAGACACGGGTGCCGTCCAGTGGGTCACCGCAGCAGGACCAGGCGGGACCGCGGGGGGGCTGCAGTGGGGATCCGCCGTGGACGGAAAGCGTGTGTACACGGCGAACGCCAACTACAACTCCAAGCCGTGGACGCTGCCTAACCATACTACCGTCACGAGCGGAGTGTGGACTGGGCTCAATGCGATGACGGGCCAGGTTCTGTGGCAGACCGCACCAACGCATGGCGGTAGTACGTCGGGTCCAGTGACCACTGCTAACGGCGTCGTGTTCGGCTGCTCACTGGATGCACAAGGCCACATGTACGCCCTGAATGCGGCAACTGGTGCAGAATTGTGGTCTTTCCCTAGTGGCGGGTCCTGCCTTTCCGGCGCTGCCATCTCTAACGGAACGGTGTTCTGGGGTTCAGGCTACAGTAACTTCGGATTTGGCACACCGAACAATAAGCTGTACGCATTCGGGATCGACTGATGCTGGCATGAACAGAAGCTGTTGCCAGCGGTGCCGTCAAAGGGCTGCTGGCACAACGAGCTTTCATCAGCACGAGGTTCCCGTGGTCTGCTTAACGCAAAGACGCAACGACGCAAGCAAAGAGGGCTGGAAAAACGCCGCTGCTTGCGTAGGCTAGCGCGCAATGAAGAAGCGATTGCTCATCTACGGCGCAAATGGCTACACCGGCGAGCTCGCGGCGCGTCACGCCAAGGCCCGCGGGCTCGATCCGATCCTTGCAGGACGAAGCCAGGGCGTGCTCCCGCTCGCCAAGGCTCTTAGCCTCGAAACTCGTGTTTTTTCACTTGAAAACGGTGCCGACGTGGACTCCGCACTCACCGATGTCCAGGTGGTCCTCCATTGCGCCGGGCCGTTTTCACGCACCGCACGGCCGATGGCCAATGGATGCCTTCGAACTCGAACGCACTACCTCGATGTCACGGGCGAAATCGAGGTCTTCGAAGACCTCGCGTCCTGCGACGAGAGCGCCCACCGCGCCGGCGTCATGCTGCTTCCAGGGGTCGGCTTCGACGTGGTCCCAAGCGACGGTCTAGCGCTCCACCTGAAAGAACGCCTTCCCAGCGCGACTCACCTGTCGCTTGCCTTTCAGGGGCTCGGTCAGGTCTCCCGCGGGACCGCCACGACGATGCTGGAAAACATAGACAGCGGCGGGAGAATTCGCCGCGGTGGAGCGCTCGTGTGGGTCCCATCGGGCCATGCGGTGAGGACCGTAGACCTTGGATTAGGCCCCACCAAAGTGATCGCAGTCCCCTGGGGCGACGTCTCCACGGCGTTTTATTCGACGGGTATCCCCAACATCGAAGTCTTCATGGCGGCTCCTCTCGCCATGCGCCTTGGGATGATGGGGGCGCGATGGTTCGGTCCTCTGCTTAGCATGGCATGGGTCAAGGGCTGGCTGAAGAAGCTGGTAGATTCCAGTGTTACCGGCCCCAACGAAGCGGCGCGGAGCTCAGGGCGTTCGTTTCTTTGGGGCGAGGCAAGGGATGACTCGGGGGCTGTGGTGAGCGCGAGGCTCGAGACTCCAGAGGCCTATGAGCTGACCAAACTGGCAGCGGTAGCCATTGCGGAGCGGGTGCTTGCGGGGGATGTTCACGTGGGGTTTCAGACTCCGGCGCGGGCGTACGGCGCAGATTTTATCCTTAGTTTGCCTGGCATTGTACGGACCGACCTATGATCATGGAACGCAGCACGGCGCTGCTCGAGTCGATGACGCTGGAGTTTCCAGGGTTTGCCATTCGCAAGAAGGGCACGAGTCGATTGCAACGTTTGCTAGGCGGGCTTCTGCGAGTGGTGACTTTTGGGCAGCAGCGGACCTACGTGACGCAGTACTACACGGTGCTGTTTGGAGTCCTGTGGGTCCCCGAGTCCTGGGATTTACTTCCTGACAAGGCGCGGTACGTATTGCTGCGGCACGAGAGGGTGCACCTTCGGCAACGTAAACGGCTGGGAGACCTGCTGTTAGCGTTGGTTTACCTGGTACCGATTTTCCCATTGGGGCTTGCGTGGGGACGGGCCCGGATCGAATGGGAAGCGTATCGAGAGACGCTGCGGGCAACCGCGGAGGTGTACGGGATGGACGCTGCAAGGGGGCTTGGTCCTGAGATAGTCCGTCGTTTTGTGGGGGGGGACTATGGATGGATGTGGCCTTTTCCCAAGACCGTCGCGCGTTGGGTGGAAGAGGAGCTAGAGCGGATCCAAGGAAGCGAAACGGAGGTCTGAGGAAGGCGCCAGGACACTTGCACCTCATCTCGAGCCCCATGGACGTCTCCGCGGGCCCGATCGACGCGCTCGCGGGGCCTATCGACGCGCTCGCGGGGCCTATCGACGTGTTCAAATGTGCTTCCGACGCGCTTCGGAGCTTCCGACGCGCGTTGACATGGGCGTTTTTAGCGAGTTTCGAGCACTTCGGCGGACTTGGCCAGTCTGTCGAGGCAAGTCGGAGAGCTTATTTCTAGCGTCGATGGCGTTCGAGCCGACGTCGGAAGCCCAAAAAACGCGTCGCACCCTGTCGAAAGGCAGGTAGACACTCGTCTCGGCATGCGCGAGGAACGCCTGGGTCGGCGAGGTGCTCGCGCGTGATGCGCAGAGGGCATCAATGCCGCTTTTTGGATAGAAATTGGGGGGTCCTGTCGTAGGTCTGCTTTAGAGACCGCGTCATGAAATACTATCTGCCTGTCGCCGTTGCTGCATTGTGCTTCACGGCATGCTCAAAGGGCTCGCCTCCGCTAGCGGCGCTAGACAGCGGCTCTGCCCCCACGCTCCCATCGGTCGTCGCGCCGTCGTCAACCCCGTCGTCAGGTCCGATGGCAAGTGCGAGTCCGGTGCCTGACGCGGGGGCCAAGCCATGTCCTGACGACATGGCGTACGTCGACGTCTCCTTTTGTCCTGACGTCAAGCGTGAGTGCGTTGACGAGGAGCATGAGGAACCCAATCACCTGCTGATCTGCCACAAGTTCAAGGAAGGGGTCTCCACGTGCCGCGCGCAAGAGGAGCAACGTCGCTTCTGCATCGATCGCTACGAGTACCCCAACAAGGCGGGGGCCCACGCGGCCTGGAATGCCACCTGGTATCAGGCCCAGGCGACGTGCAAGTCCAAGGGGAAACGTCTCTGTTGGGCCAGTGAGTGGACCGCTGCCTGCGAAGGGCCCGAGCGCAAGCCGTTTCCCTACGGATGGGTGCGTGACCACGATGCCTGCAACATGGATAACTTCTTTATCGATCCCATCAAACGCGACGGCGGGTTCTTGTTCTCCTCGAAGGACAAAGCGGTGTTGCTCAAGGAGCTTTCCAGGCTCGACCAAAGTGTGCTGTCGGGGTCCCTTCCGGGCTGCAAGAGCGGTTTTGGAGTGTACGACCAGCCGGGGAACTGGGACGAATGGGTGATTTCGGACCAAGCTCCCCAGGAGAAGTCCCGCTGGGCGGGGCTCAAAGGGGGCGCGTGGGGCCATGTGAGAAACCAGTGCCGTCCCATGACCTTCAGTCACACACCGGACGAGTGGTATTACTTTTGGTCGTTTCGATGCTGCAAGGATGCGGAGGGGGCTCCTGTGTGGAAACCGAGCGCTAAGAACATGTCCGCGCCGGAAGTCGAGGCGCACGACTTTTTCCCCGATCCTGTGGTCCCGGTCAATCCCCCGGGACCGTCCAAGACCAAGTATGGACGGGCCGATCGGAACCGACCCAAGGGGACCTTGTAGACTGCAGGTCAACGATCGTGGTTGGGGTAGGCATCATCGCTAGTCCCTCAGGAGCTCGAGGGGCGCGCGAATGACGTCTCTCGCCGTAAAAACACCTCGAGGGCAGAGCGCACGAGCGCATGGGTAAAATGCCCTTGATCGAGAAGCTCGCTAAGCGCCTCCAGAGGAATCAGCACAAGCTCGATCTCCTCGTGCTCATCAAAATGCCGTGTCCCTGTCGCTCGTGCCCCACGCGCGAGAAACGAATGGCATCGATTCCCTTGCAGCGCGGGATTTGGCTCCACCACCACCAGCGGAACCATCGACTCCGCCACAAAGCCAGTTTCCTCGCAAAGCTCCCGGCCCGCGGCTTGCGCCGGACTCTCCCCCGGATCCACTATCCCTCCCGGGATCTCGAGCGACATCGCGTCGGTCCCAAACCGATATTGCCAAATGCACACCAGCTCCCGCTCCGGCGTGATCGCTACGACATTGCACCAGTCCGGACACGCAAAGGTGAAAAAGTCCCCGCGAACCTCCCCTTCGCCGTCTTTGGCCATATGCCGCTCAATACGAAACACCCGGAAACTGGCCACTTGCGTTGTGTCGTGAAGGGTCCACTTCTTGAGAGTGGGCGGACGAAGTACGTATTTCATGGATGGGTACACTACGGGTATCCTCTCACCTATCCGGAAGTCAACCTCCGTTTTGGCCTGCGGTGCCTGCTCATGCCCTTTAGCGGCATTGCTATTTTTCGCCCAACACAAAGGTCCCATCGAAGTCGCCCCTGCTGACCAGGAGCTGACTGGTCCGGAGCCGATACGCCAACGCTGGCCCATCCAGTGGGTTCTCTTCCGCCACATGCTGGAAACTGAGAAGTGCCTCGTGAAGCCGGTCCTCGCGAAATGCGTCAATGCCCGCCTCGAGCTCGTCGCGATAACGCAACTTGAGCTCCCTTTCCTCCTCGGCATCAGCATCTAGAAGCTCAAAAAGCTCAATGGACGCTGCTCGACCTTTCAACTGTACTTTGCCAAGCGCTCGCCAAGACCACTCGTCCGGGTCGGGAAGCCCCTGGAACACCGCTTTCGATACCAGTGCGCGACAACCGAACGCCTTGGTCGCCCCCTCGATCCGCGCTGCCACATTCACGGCATCCGAAAGCACCGTCGCTTCGAACCGCTCCGGCTCCCCAAGGGTCCCCAACATTGTTGGACCCAGATGAACCCCTGTCCCTAGGCGGATTCCTGCCATGGACTCGAGCCCCCGGTGCATCGCCACCGCTGCCCGTACAGCGTCCGCCGGTGCCCTTGGAAACAACGCCATGATCGCGTCCCCAATGTACTTGTCGACAAAGCCTCCGGCCCGACGGATCTCCGGGGCGACAATGCCGTAACAGCGATTGAGCCAGCGGAACGCTTCCGCCGGTGTCATCCGCTCCACCGCAGCGGTAAAGCCACGGACATCCGAGAATGCGATAGAAAGACGCTGCTCGACGGCGTCGCCAAGACACACCGCAGCCAGGTCGTCATGCCCCAGCAGCTGAATGGTTTCACGCGGAACGAAACGACGCATGGCAAGGGCCGCCCGAGCCACTCCTACGTGGGCCGAAAGACGTGCAAGAAGCTCGGCTTTGCTGAACGGCTTGAGCACATAGTCGTTGGCGCCGGCATCGAACCCCTCCACCAGATCGGATACCTGCTGCTTGGCAGTAAGCATCAATACGGGCACGTCCGTCGGCCCCACTTGACGCCTCAACGCGCGACACACCTCGTAGCCTGTCATGCCCGGCATCATCACATCGAGGAGGACCGCATCGAAAGGTCCTTGCGAATCGAAGGTCCGCAACGCACTCTTGCCATCGGAAGCCTCGACTACAGTAAACGGACTGTTTCGAAGGTGCTCTTGGATCACCCGTCGATTGAGATCGTCGTCATCGACCACCAGGACCCGCGCTCCAACCCCTGCAGACAACCGACGTGGCGGGGGCATTGTCGAAACGACCCCTGGACGCACTGCGAGACGGCGAAGCGCCATGCTTCCAGACACCCCATCTTCGAGCAGGGGCAACGCAGGGATCCGAAGGACTTCGTGGGTGTTTTCCTTGGCAACCACCGGAGCCTCCAAAGCCTCTGGAGCCACGGAAGCAACAGGAATGCGGAAGTTGGTCGCGGCCTCACGACTGGCGGGCAGCCGCACGACCACGGTTGTCCCCACGCCTACGGTGGAGCGCACGGTAAGTGTCCCCTGCTGCGCCTCTATGAGTTTTGCAGCCAAAGCAAGTCCAAGTCCGGTCCCCCCTTGCCTGCGTGCCGCGCCGCCATCGCCTTGTTCGAAGGCTTGGGTCACATTGGCCAACTGCTCTTCGGGGATCCCAATGCCTTGGTCACGAACCGCAAGCTCGACGAAGTCCCCATCGTTTCGCGCCTGCAGCTCGATGAGGCCCCGCTCGCTGAACTTCACCGCGTTGGACAGGAGCGCAGCAAGCACCTGAGCAACCCGGGCTTCGTCCGCTCGAATCAAGAACTCCCCCTCCGAAAGGTAGCTCTCAATGCGAAGCGGACGACCTGCTAACTGCAGCATCGTGTGGGAAACCTGCGCTTGTACCGTAGGAGCAAGATCGAGACTCCGGATGTTCAGACTCACGTTGCCCCCTTGAAGCGCACCAAAGTCGAGAATATCGGTCACGAGACGTGACAAGCGCCGCGCCGCCCCCACCATGGCGTCTACGGAAGGACGGGCCAAAACATCGAGCGTTGGCTGCGTAAGCAGCGACTCGGCCATTCCGATCATGCCATTGAGCGGCGTTCGGAGCTCGTGTGACGTGTTGGCCAAAAACTGGTCTTTGAGATGTCCAAGTCGTTTGTGCTCTTCGAGCGTCTGCTCGGTGGCCAGCAGCGCCTGCGCCGTAGCTTCACGTGCAACTTCGGCCGCGTCGTGGGCCCGTTGGGCCTGCAACGTGACCTCCCCTTGAAGGGCTTTGATGCGGTCCGCAAGCACGAACGACAGCAAGATGAACTCGACTACCGACCCAATTTGATAGGAGTAGGTGGTCACCGGTGTCGATGGCACGACCCCCACGACACGCAAGACGTTGAGGAGCACGCCCACGATGAACACAGACCACGCGACAAGGTATAGTTTTCCTACCCGGCTTCCCGCCAGCGACTCGAGTACTCCTGCACAAATCAGGTAGGGCGCCCAGATCCCGACGAGCACCAACACAGTCCTCGTCGCCAGCGAGTACCCGAAAATCCAACAGGTGAGAAGATGAAGCGCCAGTGCCGCTCCAATGCCGAAACCGACCTTTCGAAACCGGGGCCTTCGACGTCCGAGATCGAGCAACTCGTCAGCAAACGCGAGTGCAAGCAACGCGGACATGTCCAGTAGAACCGGCACAGACCAGTCGACCCAGAACCCTCCTGTCCGCCACAAGAGCTCGTATCCAACCCCGCACAGAGACGCCTGCATCAAGCCATAGGCCGACAGGTACCCCACGTACAACCCGTACGCACGAAGCCTGGTAAGCAGCCAGACAAGCAGGTTGTACGCAAGGATGGCCAGTAGAGAGCCAAAAAAGAGCGCCTGTTCGGCGACATCGTCACGACGGTGGGCTTCGTACGCGCCTTGGGTCTGAAGAACCAAGGGAAACTGTTGCGACTGACCGCCGCTCACGCGGAAGTACAAGAGCCCTGGGTGCTTCAAAACAAACGCTGGCTCCCGTGCGTCGATGGGCCAGTCGCGCCGGGGGACATGGTCTCCAGAGAAAAAACTCTCCACCAACCCGTCGCCTTGCACCACATGCAGCTCGATGCGATCGGTAACCGCGTAACGCAATTCGACCACAAGGGGACCGGGCGATGAACGCCGGTCGTCCACATGAACCCGTCCCCACACAGCCCCCTTGCGATAGCCAAACACCGGAACCTGCCGCGTGCTGCGCGTCCAGCTTTGCTCAAGAGCAGGCCCCCGTACATCCTCGAGGGTCCATTTGCCTGATGCATCGAGAAGCAGCTCGAGGTCACCACCAAGGGCGCGCTCGACAAAGCTATCGTCTACAGTCACGGTCGCCGTTGCCGTTGCCGTTGCCCTTCCAATGGCGCAGAAGAACAACAACGCCACCAGGCGAAGCCTTAGCGCGCTCATCGCAATGCCTCCGGGACGGTCCGAGCAATGCGCATGGTAAAACGAGCTCCGTGGAGCGTTGGACTCGTACTGAGCTCGAGTTGCGTCCCCCAGCGCTTGGCAATGGTGGAAACCACGGCTAGTCCAAGTCCGGTCCCCTTGCCACTTGCCTTTGTCGTGAAAAACGGATCAAAGATGCGCTTGGCAAGATGGGACGGAACCCCTGGACCGCTATCCTCCACACAGAGCTCCACGGCGTTCGTATCCGCTTGGACCGAGATGGCCACCTTGGGGTCTTTGGTCTCGGAAAGCGCGTCGGCCGCATTGCCCAGGAGGTTGAGAACTACCTGGAGCAGCTCACTGCGTTTGCCACGTACCCAGGCGCTTGAGTCGCGGGTGCGGGTGACCTCGAGACGTTTCAATCGGTGTCCTAGGATCGTAAGACCGTCATCTACCATAGCGTCCACGGAAAACAGTTCTTCCACCCCTTCATCGGAGCGGACCGCAGCGCGAATGGCCGCACTGATGGCAAGAGCATGGTTGGCTCCTTTGGTGGCCAGCCCGACGAACTCGAGAATGTCGTCGACGTTGTGCTTGGCCTCGGGAAGAACGAGTGGTCCCAGTTGTACCGCACGCTCCTGGATCCATCCGAGCGTGGTGGTGACATGGTGGAGTGGGTTTCCAAGATCGTGGGCAATGCCGGCAGTGGCAGCGCCAAGGCTTGCCAATCGCTCTGCATGGAGAAGTTGGTCTTCGGCCAAGGCAAGGGTAGCCCTGAGGCGAGCCCCTTCTTCTTGCGCGTGCTGCGTCGAAACCAGCGCGTTGCGTAGGCGCGCCTGATGTTCGATGCGCGCTTCCACTTCTGCGGCTGAAAACGGTTTGAGGATATAGTCCGAGGCGCCGCGACGGAACCCCTCCACGAGGTCGCTCTCTTGTGCTCTTGCCGTAAGTAGGAGCACTGGAAGCTCCGCTTCATTGAACTGGGTTCGCATCTCCGAAAGGACCTCGTAGCCGCTTTTCCCGGGCATCATGATGTCGAGCAAAACGAGATGAGGGATCTCGCGTTCGAGCCATGCAAACGCTTCCTGGGCATTGGACGCGGGCAAGACGCGATGTCCCGCAAGACTCAACAACTCGCCTAACACCTGAAGGTTGGTCGCCTCGTCGTCCACCACCAGGATGGTAAGAAGCGAGGGTTTCGCCGCGGGCAAGACAGCGCTGTTGGGGGACGGACCGGTCGCTTGGACTGAAGTGTGCTGGATCTGGGCCCGCAGCCCCTCGATGCGTTCACTGACCACGCTTCCAAGCACGCTGCCAGGTACATTGTCGAGGGCCTCGGTCGCAGTGGCCATCGCAACGGGCAAGGAAAACCAGAAGGTAGCTCCGAAGCCCGGCACCGATTGGACTCCAACCTTGCCCCCATGCGCTTCCACCAGCGACTTGACAATGGCAAGCCCAAGTCCCGTACCTCCAAAGCGACGCTCGATGCCGCCGTCCGCCTGGGTAAAGGGGTCGAAGATGCGCTCTTGCGCGTCTATTGCAACCCCCGGCCCGCTGTCGGAGACGCTCACTGTCACGAACCCGTCGTGCCGTTGCGCTGTGACACGGACCGTTCCTGCCTTGGTAAACTTCACCGCGTTGCCAAGAAGGTTGAAGAGAATCTGCTGCACACGCTGAGGATCGGCATTCACGACGAGGTCGTCAGCTACCAACGACTCGAGGCGTAGAGGCCCGCCCTCCAGCGTTGATTGGAGGAGCTCGAGGACCATGTCGGTCTGCCGGGCCACGGAGGTAGGAGCCTTGTGCAGTGCAAAAGTGCCGCGTTGCGCCCTGGACAGATCGAGCAGGTCACCAATGAGCCCAGCGAGGCGCTGACCTGACTTGACGACGCCATCCAGGCTGCGGTGTGAGGCTTCGGAGATCCGGGAAGCGTCGCGACGAAGAACGGCCTGGACAAGACCCAACATGCCGTTGAGCGGCGTGCGAAGCTCGTGGCTTGTGGTGGCAATGAACTGGTCGCGTGATTCCCGAAGACGTCGCTCTTCGGTCAGGGCTCGCTCGTGGGCGTCCGCTGCATCGCGGGCTGCTGCGAGGGCTTTGGCCTGCTCGGCCTGAACCTGCTCTTGCAAAATGCTGATCCGATCGGAAAGCACGAAGGAGAGCAGAATGAACTCGACAGCCGAACCGAATTGCTGGGTGTGAAGGGTCCACGTGCTGGTCGGGAGAACCCCGAAGCTTCGCAGTATCATGGCAATGGTGCCCAATAAGAAGGCGCTCCATGCGATGAGATACCACTTGGCCAGGCGCTCCCCACCAAGATGGGCGACGACGCCAGCAGCGATCATGGCTCCGGCTGCTACGAGGCAAGGAACCAGCAGCAGTTGAATGGAAGCAGCGTTGGGGAGGAAGACAGGCCCAGCGAAGGCGCACAGGACCGACGCGCCTTGGGTCACGCGAAGCAGTTTGCGAAGAAAACTCCGGCGCAGAGTGTCGAAGAGCTCGATGACAAACGCCACCGATGAAACCGCGCTGATGCCGAGGGACACCACCAAGGCCCCGTCCGCCACCGTTGCACTGCTTGGCCACAGGAGCCAGTACGCGTACCCACTCAGCGTGGCTTGAAACACGCCGAAGGAGGTCAGAAACAACACATACCAGAGGTAGACGCGCAACCGAATGCGCGCCCACACGATCACATTGTACGCCGCAAGGGCCAAGAGAGCGCCGAAGTAAAGCGCCTGCAGCGCCGTATCATTGCGAATGTGGTCGCGGAAACTCGCAGAGGAAAACACCTTGAGGGGCAATTGCAGCGACGACCCCCCGGCAACCCGTACGTACAGAGTGTGCTCGGCGTGGGGCGCGAGCTCGAAGACAGGGAGACGCTCCTGCAGGGGCCATGTGCCATGAGGACGATGATCGCCTGCCTTGAAGGTCACGACGCCGTCCGAGGTCACGTCCGAAAGGTCCACGAAGTCGGTCACGGCATAGGCGAACTCGACAAAGAGCGGCGCGGCAGGGGAGCGACGGTCCGCAAGGGTCACGCGAGCCCATACGGCGCCGCTGCGGTAGCCGAAACTCGGCACGTCGCGCCCACTCGATACCCAGCGGGGCTGCAACTCGACGCTCGAAACGTCCTCGAGGGTCCGTGTCCCCGTGTCATCGACCAAGACCTCGAGGTCGGCGCCGAGACTGCGGTCCGCAAACGCGTCGTCAAGGGGAACGATGGGATGTGCAAAAGCTACGCGAGAAAAGCCAAGCAGACCAAATGAAAGCGCGACAACGACGGCGGCGCGCAAGAGTGCAGCGAGAAACACGGATTCAGGGTCGCACAGGGCGCCAATGGACACCAGAGCTGTCGCGTATTCCTGGTGAAGCCGCTGCTGCTTCCCAGGCTGCGCTAGCGAAAGGCGTACACCTTGCCGTCCTCGGACCCCACCAGCAAAGTCCCGTCAGTCAACAACGTCAACGGCGCATCCACATCGCCCCCCGTCCGGAAACTCCACCGAAGGCTCCCGTCCGCCTCGACCACAGTCACCTGATCGTCCTGGGTCCCAAACGCCAGAGCGCCATCGTCGTCTTCGAGCGGTCCGCCGTGAACCCCAAATTCACGAGCGCCGGTCCCGCGCACAGCATAACTTCCACGCTCGCTGCCATCGTCCCCCACCAAACGCAGCACCCTGGGAGAAGGCCCGTACACGCCCACAAGCACATCGCCGTTGCGCGCCAACGACAACGCCCCTCGTACGAAACCCCCTACCTTGACCCTCCAGCCCACACGCCCATCTTTGTCCAGTCGCACGACCTCGCCCCCGTCGGTCCCCACGAAGATCGAGCCGTCGTCGCCTACCGCAGGTCCCCCGTCCACATCGTGACCAAGATCCACCGCCCACCCAAGCGCGCCTCCCGCACGGATCGCAACTACGTGATGGTCCTGCGACCCGACCACCACGGTCCCGTCGTCCATCACCGCCGGAGCCGTAAACACTTTGCCTCGCCCTCGGAACCGCCAGGCTACGTCTCCCCCCTTGCGCACGGCAAACACCGTGGCCCCCGCCGCAAACACAAGGGTCCCGTCGGGAGCGAACGCTGCCGCCGTGTCGGCCTCGGCTCCTACGTCAAGCTTCCAGCGCACCCCACCGTCGGGACCAACTGCGACAAATTTCTTCGCGTCGCTCCCGACGTAAAAAACACCATCGTCACCGACCGCCGCAGTTGCATAGATCCGGTCGCCCAACGGGACTGTCCAACGCGGCTGTCCCGTGCGCAAAAGCCCGACCAGACTGCCCCCAAGCGACGCTGCCACCAAGAGGCGCTCGTCAGGGGACGGTACCACCTGAGTGACAATCGGTGCGCCGAGTGCAGCGGTCCACGCGAGGTTCGGCTCGCGTGGAAGATGCCCATGGGCTCGATGGGTCCTTCGTCGATCGCCATGAAGCATGCGCACCGCGGGCGGCACCAGCGCCGACATGGAGGGCAAAGGAGCGCCCAATCCCCGCCGCGTCTCTGGCGCGACCACCGCAACGGGAGGCGTCGCGGACACGGCCGAATAGGGCTCTCCACGCCTACCTGTCGATCGCACCCGTCGCATGACGACGCCGGTGGTGATGGCGGCAAGGAGAGCGAGCGGGACCAGCCTAAGGACGCGCTCGAGGTTTCTTGTCACACTTTCTTCGCCGCGCAGATCCGAGCGTGCGACTCACGGGCTTCGGCGACGCCAATTGCGTGAGATGCCTCTCCTGGCATGCGACGGGCCAACCATCCAATGAGCGTCAGGCCGGCCGAACGTGCCGGCTCTGGAATCGACGGATCCCGAAGAATCCGAGAAAGCTCGTCGATCAAATGAGACCGCTGCATCTCGTCCCCCACACGACCGCCTTTGGTCTCTCCCGTCCCACACCGCCGGACCCGACCCGTCTTCGTCCCCTTGGACCCCACACGTTCGCTCGGCCTCGCCACGGCAGCCGATTGTACCGGCTTCTCTAGCTCCGTCGAGTTCCTGACCACAAAAGGACCGCAGCTTTCACTCTCAAACATTCGCACCACTCCAGGTTTCCGTGAGGGGCTTTGTGGAGCACCGTCACGAGGGGCCGATGAGAACCTCGCGCTCTTTAGCGCCGTTCTGAGGACCGACAAGACCACGTCGCTCCATCGTCTCGACGATCCGAGCGGCGCGGTTGTACCCGATCTCAAGCTTGCGCTGTAGCCAAGAAGTGGAGCATCGACGCGTCTCCGATACGATTCGTACGGCATCTCCATACATTGGATCCTTCTCCCCCTCGTCTGGAGCCTGTGGTTCCTCGTCCTCGTCGCGAGGCTTCAAAATCGCGTCGTCGTAGACAGGCTCCCCTTGCGCACGCACAAAATCCGTGACTGCCTGCACCTCCGCCTCGCTCACCCACGGACACTGCACCCGACGCGTCTCCGTGGTGCCGTTCATCTTCACCAGCATGTCGCCGTTGCCAAGCAAATGGTCCGCGCCCATCTCGTCCAAAATCACCCTCGAGTCGATCTTCTGCGCCACGCGATAGGCAATCCTCGTGGGGAAGTTGGCTTTGATCATTCCCGTGATCACATCTGTGCTCGGCCGCTGCGTCGCCAAGATGACATGCATCCCCGCCGCCCTCGCCTTCTGCGCCAGTCGCGCAATAGCGGTTTCTACGTCCTTCCCTTGCTGCATCATCAGGTCTGCAAACTCGTCCACCACCACCACGATAAAGGGGAGCTTCTCTGGAAGAGGAGCGATCACCTCCGCCCCCTCGGGCTGATCAAGTGGATCGATGTCCCGTGGGTTCTTGATCTCCCCGCGACGTACTCGGACCACCCAGTCGTTGTACGTGCCGATGTTCCGTGTCCCTGCGTCCGCAAACAGCTGATAGCGACGCTCCATCTCGTCAACCGCCCACTTGAGCGCTGTCGCCGCTTGCTTCATGTCGGTCACGACGGGAAGAAGCATGTGAGGAATTCGATCGAACGGGGCAAGCTCCACAACCTTAGGGTCGATCATCAAGAACCTAAGATCGGCCGGAGCGCGACGGTACAAGAGCGATGTCAACATCACATTGAGCCCCACGCTCTTTCCTGCTCCCGTCGCCCCAGCCACAATCACGTGGGGCATGCGAGAAAGATCCGCGTACACGGGACGTCCCACGATGTCCCTTCCAAGCACCACCGGGAGCGGCACATCGAGCGACTGAAACCGCGCGTCTTCGATGAGCTCGCGCAGCATCACCGGAATCCGTTGCTCGTTGGGAAGCTCGAAGCCAATCCTCCCCTTGCCTGGGATAGGCGCCACGATGCGAACTCGGGTGGCAAGCGCCAAGGCCAAGTCGTCGGCTAGACCGGCCACCTTCGAAACCTTGGTCCCTGCGACCGGCGACACTTCGTAGGTCGTAACGGTGGGGCCAGGATGAACCTCCTCGACTTTCCCCTGCACTCCGTAATCGGCCAGCGCTTTGATGAGGAGCTCGGAGGTCGCAAGCAGCTTGTCGCGATCGAGCGACGCGTTCAACGTCGGGTCGCCAGCCGCCAGGAATTCGACAGAAGGAAAATGATAGGTCGTGGGACGTCGCTCTACGGCTGGAGGAGCTGGGGTCATCCGGGCGAGGGCCGACGACGTATCAATGATGTTGGGACCTTTGGGGTCTGGACGGCGTTTTGGTTTTGCAACGGCTTTTTCGACCGGGGTTTCGATGTCGGGGCTGGACTCCTCAGGCTCGGGCGTTTCGAAGGTGGCTTCTTCAGAGGGACCTTCTTGAGGAGTGACAACCTCGGGTTCAGCCGGAGCGACGAGCGCTGCGACATCGACGTCGACCGGGACTGCTTTCTTTTTGCGTCCCTTTTTGGCTGGGAGCGGTTCCTCGGGAGTTGGCGCAGCTGTTGGCGCAACAAGGGGAGCGACGTCGACGGGGACTGCGACGTCAACGCTATCTTGGGGAGTGTCTGGGGCGAGGGTGACGTGGTCTGCGTGGTCCGGGGGCAACGCGATGACGGGGAGTGACGGGGAAGGTTCGGGTCTTGTGGTTCCGTCTTCGAGGTCGCGGGCGGCTTGCCAGGCGTCGACAAGCGAGACGACGGTTTTCCGAAGGCGGTCGAAGACGGCGCGTACGACGTTGGCAAGGACACGGGCGAGGGCGATGAAGGAAAACGTAGCGCGTCCAATGAGAATGAGTCCGAGGCTTGCGAAGCCGACGAGAAAGGACCCAACCGTCGAGAACAGCGCGCGGGCAAGCTCGCCAAAGAGCTCCCCGATCAAGCCGCTGGCGGGATGAGCCCCAAACGCGAGGGCTTTGGGCCAACCGACCTGAACGAGGGACGCGGCCAGGACGCCGATCAGAATGTCTCCTGCGAGACGGCTTACGGTGGCCTGGTTGGGTTTTCCGCGAACGAAGGGGATTCCCAAGAGGGCGAGCTCGAGGGGGACGCACCAAGCGACCAGGCCGGCGAGGGTGACGAAGAAGCGGGCGCAGAATTCTCCTACGGTCCCGACCCAGTCGGCCCCAGGTTCGGTGACCTGAGCGGAGGCGTCGCCGATGCCGCCATGGGGTTCGCCGGCATAGGACCCGAGGGCGAGGGCGAGGAAGAGCGCGGCGGTCCAGAAGAGGAGGGCGGCGACTTCGCGGCCTCGTCCATAGGCCCCGGCGCCGACGCCGACGACCGAAGCGACGCGAGTGTTGGTGGGAAACCTAGCGTCACTCCCGTCACCGGGGGCGCGCCTCGGCGCAAAAAGCGGCAGTGCCATACGTACGTGGACCTACGTCGGAACCTTAGGCGAGGCAGGATGGTGGGCCAACTTGCCGGTAAACCGAACCCTGCCTACGCGGGATCCGTCTCGGTAGACTCTTGAACCGCAAGCTAAGCCCAGCTTGAGCACCGCAACTTTCTCCTGTCGATCGAGGATGGGGTCACTCGGCGGAGTCACTTCGGGTGATCCGAAGCCTCCTCGCCGACGCGGCGGAGTCACTTCGGGTGCCCCAGAGCGACCTGTTCCACTCGGCGGAGTCACTTCGGGTGCCCCAGAGCGACCCGTTCCGATCGGCGGAGTCACTTCGGGTGCCCCAGAGCGACGTGTTCCGATCGGCGGAGGGACTTCGGGTGCCCCAGAGCGACGTGTTCCGATCGGCGGAGGGACTTCGGGTGCCCCAGAGCGACGTGTTCCGATCGGGGAAGCGGCGGCTCGAACCTGGGGGTCTTTGAGGTGGGTTCGGTTTAGGTCGATGGGAAGCGCCTTCGCGGATTTTATTGGCTGGGTCGTCAAGGACGGTTTGGGTCCATCCCCAGCGCGCGTAGCATTTCCGCGAGACGGTCAGCGCGAGCCTTTTCCTCGTCTGCGCGAGCCGTCTCCCGTTTGGCGCGGGCGTCTTGTTCGTCTGCACGAGCCGTCTCCCGTTTGGTGCAAGCCTTTTCCTCGTCAGCGCGAGCCTTTTCCTCGTCAGCGCGAGCCTTTTGCTCGTCTGCGCGAGCCGCTTCCTGCTTGACGCGGGCGTCTCGTTCGTCTGCGCGCGCCTTTTCCCGCTTAGCGCGCGCCTTTTCCCGCTTGGCGCTGGCTTCTTGTGCGTCTGCACGAGCCTTTTCCCGCTCGGCTCGAAGACTCTCTTGATCGAGCGGCAGGCGGAGCACACCGCGATAGTAAATGTCGATCTTCCGACCTCGCTCCCAGCTTGCGCGCGGACGCACCCTCAACTCGAGGCCGGGGACACTCGTCGACACCATCGAACCGCCGCACGTAACGACGTGTTCCTGGTAGGCCCCGGCGTTGGAAAAACCGAAGTGGCACGCCAATTGGCCTATGTCCTGGGCGTCGAACTGCTCCGCTTCGACATGTCTGAATACATGGAACGCCACGCTGTTTCACGTCTGATCGGCGCGCCACCCGGCTATGTCGGCTTCGAACAGGGTGGGCTGCTCACCGAAGCCATCACCAAGAACCCGTACT